>JBKQVT010000055.1:0-7185 GCA_052139835.1 Thermoguttaceae bacterium | reverse complement strand
TACACACGCGGAGGATCGTCTTTTTTTGCCCCCATGGGAACCGCAATTCCGCGGCCCGCTCCTAAAGCCAGTACACAACAGCACTTGTCCATGCTATCATCACGCTAAGTGGCGCTGCCCAATTAGAAATTGGAGCGAAACCGCAAGCGACGCGGCCCCTCGCCGTGTTCTTTTCCTTCCCCTTTCCGCCCTCCGCCCTCCCCCTTTTTCCTAATCCCCAATCCCCAATCCCTAATCCCTACCTACCTATGCGGCGAAGCGTGCGTTGTACGCCATGCCGAAGGTCTCGGCAACGGCCCGGTTGGTAACCGCCCCCTGGAAGATGTTGATCGCGCGGCTGACGGGGGCGGAACGCTCGGCGGCCGCCGGCAAGCCGCCCTGGGCGATCTGCAGCGCCCAGGGGAGCGTGACGTTGCACAGCGCGAAGGTGCTGGTGCGGCCCACCGCGCCGGGCATGTTCGCCACGCAATAGTGGACCACGTCGTCGATGATGAACGTCGGGTCGGCGTGGGTCGTCGGCCGGCTGGTGGCCGTGCAGCCGCCCTGGTCGATGGCCACGTCGATGAGCACGGCGCCGGGCTTCATCAGCTTGAGGTCCTCGCGCTCGATGAGCACGGGGGCCTTGGCGCCGGGCACCAACACGGCGCCGATCACCAGGTCGGCGTGGCGAAGCTGCTCGCGGATCGTATGCCGGTCGCTGAAGAGCACGGTCACGTTGGGCGGCATGATGTCGTCGAGGTAGCGCAGACGGTCCATGTTGATGTCCAGCAGGACGATGTTGGCGCGGAAGCCGGCGGCGATCTTGGCGGCATTGGCCCCCACCACGCCGCCGCCGAGGATGGTGATGTGGGCCGGCTCCACTCCCGGCACCCCGCCCAGCAGGATGCCGCGGCCCATCTGCGGCCGCTCCAGGTACTTGGCCCCCTGCTGGATGCTCATGCGGCCGGCCACCTCGCTCATCGGCGTCAAGAGCGGCAGCCGGCCATGGTCGTCCCGCAGCGTCTCGTAGGCCACGGCGATGCAACCGGAGGCCACCAGGGCCTCGGTCAACTGGCGGTCGGCGGCTAGGTGGAAATAGGTGAAGACGATCTGGCTCGGCCGCAACAGCCGCAACTCGGACGCCTGTGGCTCCTTGACCTTCAGCACCATGTCGGCCCGGCCGTAGATCGCTTCCGGACCGGCGACCACTTCCGCGCCGTGGCGGAGATAATCCTCGTCGGTCAGTCCCGAGCCCACGCCCGCGGAGGACTCAACCAGCACCTGGTGGCCGGCGCGGGTGAATTCCTCGGCCCCCACCGGCAGCAGGCCCACGCGATATTCATCCGGTTTGATTTCCTTGGGCACTCCGACGATCATCCGCTGTTCTCCATGCTTGCGCAAAAGGGTTCCGGGGCAGTGCCTCAATCGTGCTGGGTGCCACTGCTGGCTTGTCCAGCAGTGCCAGAAACACGGTTGGACAAGCCAACCGTGGCACCCTTCGATCCGGGCCGGTCACGGCAGTAGGTCAACCAGGGGTGCATTTTAAGCCCGCGCGATCGGCTTCGTCCAGGGAGTGGCCGCGCGGATTTCCTGCCCTTGTTGACCAGGGCCGATTTCGGTACATTGGCGCGGGCGCGAGGATCGTCGCCTTCGCTATACTTTTGGGGGAGGCGAAGTCGGGCGATGGCCCCCGTGGCGACCGAATTTTTTGGCCCCTGGGAAGGGATTGTGAACTATGCGGGCGACTCTTGCCCAGCTTGCCGCCCTAGTCGAGGGCGAGTTGCTCGGCGGCGGCGACCTGGTGATCGAAGGGGCGGCCCCGTTGGGCGATGCCCAGCCTGGCCAAATTACCCTCGTCGATGGGGGGGAGCGGAGTCAGAACCTCTCCGCCTGCCGGGCCACGGCCGTGATCGCGCCGCGCGGGTTCAGCCCCGCGGGACTGCCCGCCATCCTGGTCCACGACGCCCACCGCGCCTTCGCCCTGGTGGTGGCCTTCTTCCATCCCCGGCCCCAGCGCCCCCGAATCGGCGTGAGCCCGCTGGCCTGCGTCAGCCCCACGGCGAAACTGGCCGCCGACGTCGAGGTCTATCCGCTGGCCACCATCGGCGACGACGTCGAGATCGGCGCGGGCACGACGATCCACTCCGGCGTCCACATCATGGCCGGCTCGCGGATCGGCGAGGGGGTGACCATTTTCCCCAACGCCGTGCTCTATGAAAACACGGTGGTGGGCCCGCGCTGCCTGATCCACGCCGCCGCGGTCTTGGGGGCCTATGGCTTCGGCTACGAGTTGGTCGACGGCCGCCACCAGCTTTCCGCCCAGTTGGGCCACGTCGAACTCGGCGCCGACGTCGAGGTCGGCGCCGGCACTACGATCGATCGCGGCACCTACGGCCCCACCACCGTCGGCGAGGGGACGAAAATCGACGACCTGGTGATGATCGCCCACAATTGCCGCATCGGCCGGCACAACATGCTCTGCTCGCAAGTGGGCATCGCGGGCAGCACGACGACCGGCGACTACGTGGTGATGGCCGGACAGGTGGGAGTGCGCGACCACGTCCACGTCGGCAACCGCGCGGTGCTGGGGGCGATGGCCGGCATCACCAACGACGTGCCGGAGGGCGCCCGCATGATCGGCATCCCCGCCACGCCCGAACGCGAACAGAAGATCAAGCAGGCCGTGATGAGCCGCCTGCCGGAGATGCGGCAGCAGTTGAAGCGCTTGCAGGCCGCCGTCGACAAGCTCACCCAAGCCGCCCCTCCCGAGTCCCCTCCACCTCCGGAAGAGCGTTAAGAGTTTTCGCGCAGAGGCGCAATGGAACGGAAGATAAAAGGGGAGCGGTCGGATGGCCCCAAGAGCGTCCAATCACCAATCACCTCCTCTTCCTCTGCGCCTTTGCGCCTCTGCGCGAGAATCCTTTCCCGATAACGTTGCCGAGTGGCCAGCCCTCTTGCCCTCGATTCCAGGATACCGTCGGTTGCTCTTGAACTATCGCTTAAGGTGAGGGGAATGAGCGGCGGATCGGGTAAAATCGGCGGCCGCATCGGGCTCATGGCCGGCTGGGGACGCTATCCGCTGCTGGTGGCCGAGGCCCTGAAGCGGCAAGGCCGCCAGGTCTATTGCCTGGGCATCGCCGGCCACGCCGACCCGGCGCTGGCCGCCGTCTGCGATCATTTTCAGTGGAACGGCCTGGCCCGCTTCGGCACCGCGCTGCGCTATTACCAGCGCTGGGGCATCACCGACGCGGTGATGGCGGGCAAGATCCACAAGGTCGTGTTGTTTCAGCCCTGGCTGTTGCTGCATCACGTGCCCGACCTGCGGACCATCCGCATGTTCATCCCCCATTTTCTCACGCGGCGGAAGGACTGCAAGGACGACTCGCTGCTGGGGGCCGTGGTGGCGGAGTTTGCCGCGGCGGGGATTCGCTTCGCCCCCGCCACCGATTACGTGCCCGAGCTGCTGGTGGGCGAGGGCCAGCTCACGGCCGCCGGGCCGTCGGCCTGGCAGTGGAAAGACATCCGCTTCGGCTGGCAATTGGCCAAGGAGATGGGCCGGTTGGACGTGGGCCAGAGCGTGGCGGTCCGCGACCAGGCCGTCCTGGCCGTCGAGGCGGTCGAGGGCACCGACGAGTGCATCCGGCGGGCCGGCACGCTGTGCCGCGCCGGGGGATTCACCGTCGTCAAGGTGGCCAAGCCTCAGCAGGACATGCGTTTCGACGTCCCCACCGTCGGCCTGCAAACGCTGGAGACGCTTTTGGCCGCCGGCGGCCGGGTCCTGGCCATCGAGGCCGGCCGCACCATTCTCCTCGACGCCCCCGCGGTGATCGCCTTGGCCGACCGTCATCACCTGGTGATTGTGGCCGTGACGGCGGAGACGATGGGAAAAGGGCCGTGACGGATCGCTCCTCAAGCCCACGGGGCACCCGCATAGCGGGTCGCGGCCGGTGGAAAAGGGCGACAATCGCAATATTTCGTCGGGAAAGGCGGAATCTCAGGAACCGTTTTTTCGGACCTCGGCGGCATTTCCCGCCGTGCGGGTAGGCTTGATTTAATTCCCGGCCGGGTTATGTTAGAGGGATGCTCTTGGCAAGGCCTGTCGGCCCAACAAGATAGCGTGAGCGGGACCGAGCGAATGAACGCCCAGCGAAAAAAGCAGTTGGGGTCGTACTATACGCCGAGCCACGTTGTCGCATCCCTGGTAAGATGGGTCGTACGCGACGAAGCCGATCGTCTCCTCGATCCGGCGTGCGGAGACGGACGTTTCCTCGTCCCCCACTCGAATAGCGTGGGGGTCGAGCACGATCCGGACGCCGCGCATGTCGTTCATCAACGATCTCCGGGGTCACTGATCCATGAAGGTGATTTCTTTGCCTGGGCCGCCCGGACGCACGAACGGTTCGAATGCGCGGCCGGAAATCCGCCGTTCATACGGTATCAGCGATTTGCCGGGGAAGTGCGCCGCCGAGCGATCAAAGTCTGCGCCGACCACGGGGCGACGTTCACGGCCCTCAGTTCCTCATGGGCGCCCTTCATTGTCGCAGCGTCGACGGTGCTAAAACCGGGAGGACGCATGGCGTTTGTTGTCCCAGCAGAAATCGGCCATGCTCCCTACGCCCAACCAGTTCTAAAGCACCTTGCGGCAAATTTCGACCGCGTTCAGGTACTGGCTGTCCGCCGCAAGCTGTTTCCCGACTTGTCTGAAGACTGTTGGCTACTTTACTGCGATGGCTTCGGTGGAAAGACAGGCCGGCTCGCGTTGTCGATTATGGATGCATTCGCCTTTCTGGAGGCGCCGCCCAAACCGACTTTATATGTCACCCTCGAAGATTGGCACCGGTGGGGCTGTCGCCTTCGGCCCTTCCTGCTGCCGTCAGACATTCGATCACTGTACCGGGACCTTTCGGAGTCGTCAGATACGTTGCGGTTACGGGACGCTGCCCGCGTGGGAATTGGTTACGTAACGGGTGCCAACGACTTCTTCCATTTGAGGCCGTCGGAGGCTGAGCGGGCACAGATCCCCGAGCACCTTCTTTGCCCGGCCGTCCGCAATGGCCGGTGCCTCGCCGGCGGCGCAATAACCAACGCCACGGTCGAGGCCTGGAGACGCCGCGATGAGCCGATCCTGCTGCTGCGATTAGAGCAATCAGGCCACCTTCCCCAGCCGGTCAAAACGTATCTGGATTCAGCGCTGGGCAGGAGGGCACGAGAAACCTACAAGTGCCGCAATCGTAATCCCTGGTACGTCGTTCCCGACGTAACAACCCCCCACGCGTTTCTCTCTTACATGAGCGGCACCGCACCTGCTCTCGTCGCCAACCGCGCCAACTGTGTTGCCACAAACTCCGTCCACGTCGTTAAGCTCAACGGAAACCTCACCATTTCTGAGTTAGAGGACAGGTGGCAGCAACCGATTACCCAATTGAGTTCCGAGATAGAGGGACATCCTCTTGGGGGTGGAATGCTGAAGCTCGAACCGCGAGAGGCCGGAAAGATTGTGCTCAGTCGCCGGGTATCTCGAACAAAGAAGCAAGAAGCACAGATCGCCGAAGGACTCGAAATCATGCGACGCTGGAGACACTATGGCAATCCCCGCCCAAGTCTGCCAATGGATTAGCCTCAAGCAGGCGCTGACCGCGTTCGTTGAGAACGTCTCCGGCCATCAGGGATCGGGCCACATCAGGCCCCTGCATTGGTACGTCGCCTGCCGGCTCGTCCTTGAGGGCGGCTTTCATCCCGACGACATTACGCCACGTCCGCCCTTCGTTGTAAGGCCTCACGGCCGAAGAAATATCGTCGAGCACTCCCCAGACGCCGCCTCCTCCGGCGAGCGCACGATCCTCGGTGGTTTGAAGACGAAGGATGTTGACGTTGTCGTCACGCGAAACGGAATCGGCCCGGTAATCGCGGTGTCAATGAAGGGCACCCTGAACGCGTTCCGAAACCTGACGAACCGGATGGAAGAAGCCGTTGGCGACTGCACCAACCTGCATATCTCCTACCCCGCCCTGGTCTACGGATTTCTGCAAGTGATGCGCGCGAACCGGGAAGGTGAGGGCGTCAGCCCAAATGACGTTGCCATCTGCCGTAACGGCGACGTCTCCGATGCGATTTCCCGTTACCACGACGTCATGGTGACCTGCCCCCGTTTTCTGTACCAGGGGTTATGAGAGTACCGTTTGGGTTAGAACTACAGGGTTTCGGCTGTGCTGCTGCCGGAGTGAGGCCGTAGGCCGAACGGAGGCAGCAGCACAGCCGGCGGCAAACTCCGCCGGGGTCTGGTATCCCAGCGAACTGTGAGGTCGCCGGTGGTTGTACCCCAGTCGCCAGGCATCGGCCAGGTACCTGGCCTCGGCCAGATTGGTAAACTCCTCTCGGTTGGTCAGCTCGTCGCGCAGGCGGCTGTGGAACGACTCGACGTAGCCGTTCTCCCAGGGCGAGCCCGGCTTCACGTAGAGCGTCTCCACGCCCGCGTGCCTCAGCCAGCGGCGGATCGCCTGGGCGATGAACTCCGGTCCGTTGTCGCTACGAATGTGCTGCGGCACGCCGCGGATGCGAAACAGCTCCACCAGCACGTCGATCACCTTCTCGGCCGTGATGCCCCGATCGACCTCCAACCCCAGGCATTCCCGCGTGTACTCGTCCACGATCGACAGCCACTTCAGCGGCCGGCCGTTGGTGGTCCGGTCGTGAATGAAATCCCAGGTCCACACGTGGTCCTTGTGTTCCGCCTTGCGTCGCACACAACTGTTGGCACTCATCCCCAAATGTCGCCTTTTGTGCTGTTTCTGCGGCACTTTGAGCCCCTCCTGACGCCAGAGCCGATAGATCCGCTTCCGATTCACCGTCCACCCCGCCTTTCGCAGCAACACCCAGATCCGCCGATAGCCGTAGCGGGGATGCTCGCCTACCAAGGCCAACATCTCCTGGACCAACCGCTTCCCCTCCGCATCGTCCAACGGTTGATACCGCTGGCTCGAACGGCACTGACCGAGCGCCCTGCACGCCCGACGCTCGGACACGTCCAACTGCCGCCGGACATGCCCGACCGTCGCCCGCCGACGAGCAGGGCTCAGAAGTTTCCCTGGAGGGCCTGAGGTGGACCTGGTTGTCTAGACCACGGATTACGAATTCTTAGATGGCGGGAACTGGCGGCCCGCGAAACCCATTCCAAGGGTTTCGCGCGGCCGCGGAAGCACACCCCCA
>JBKQVT010000054.1:0-11745 GCA_052139835.1 Thermoguttaceae bacterium | reverse complement strand
CTCTATGCGGCCGGCCGCCGCGACGACGTCTGGTCGCTCGTGCCCCGCTACTCCCGCCGCAGCGCGGCCGAAGAAAAGTGGGAGAAAACGCGGGGCAAGCAGTGAACACCTCCAAGTCCACCGGCTGCGCCCGGTGGGATGGACGAATCGAGGCGGCCCCGGTGACTCTAAGCACTAAGTTCTAAGCTCTCCCTCGCCGCGGCAATCGTCGCGTCCACGTCCCCTTCGGTATGGGCCGTCGACACGAATAACGCCTCGAACTGGCTGCACGGCAGGTAAATGCCCCGCTCGATCATGCTCCAGAAATACCGGGCATACCGCTTGGTGTCGCAACGGGCCGCCGTGTCCCAGTCGGTCACCGCCGCGGGACTGAAAAACAAGGTCATCATCGAGCCCACCCGGCCGATTGTCTGCGGCACTCCGGCCGCCTTGGCCGCCGCGTCGAGGCCCGCCGCCAGCCGGGCGGAAAGCCGCTCCAACCGCGCGTACGGGTCGCTCTGGCGGAGGATGGTCAAAGTGGCGATGCCCGCCGCCGTGGCCAGCGGATTGCCGCTGAGCGTGCCGGCCTGAAAGACCTTGCCGGCCGGGAGGACGTGGTCCATGATTTCGGCCCGGCCGCCGTAGGCCCCCACCGGCAGCCCGCCGCCGATGATCTTGCCCAGCGTGGTCAGGTCCGGCCCGATGCCCAGCAGCGACTGCGCCCCGCCGTAGGCCACGCGGAAGCCGGTCATCACCTCGTCGAAGATGAGCACGGCGCCGTGCCGCCGGGTCAATTCCCGCAAGGCGAGGCGGAAATCGGCGTTCATCGCCACGCAGCCCATGTTGCCGCACACCGGCTCGACGATGACGGCGGCGATCCGCGGGCCGTAATGGGCCATGGCCGCCTCCAGGCCGGCCGCGTCGTTGTAGCCGAGCACGAGCGTGTCGCGGACGGTCCCTTCGGTCACGCCCGGCGAATTGGGCACCCCCAATGTGGCGGCCGAGCTGCCCGCCGCCACCAGCAGGCTATCGACGTGGCCGTGATAGTTGCCGGCGAACTTGACGATCATCGGCCGGCCGGTGTATCCGCGGGCGAGGCGAACGGCGCTGAGCGTGGCCTCGGTGCCCGAGTTGACCAGGCGGACCTTTTCCATCGAGGGCACGGCGGCGGTGATCAGCTCGGCCAGTTCGTTTTCGGCCAGGGTGGGGGCGCCGAAGCTGCTGCCGCGGCGGGCGGCCCGCCCGATGGCCGCCGTGACCTCGGGCCGGGCGTGGCCGAGGATCATTGCCCCCCACGAGCCGATGTAATCGAGGTAGCGATTGCCGTCGAGATCGACCAGCGTGGCGCCCTCGCCCTTTTGGATGAAGATCGGCTCGCCGCCCACGGCGCCGAAGGCCCGCGCCGGACTGTTGACTCCTCCGGGGATGAGCTGTTTCGCGCGGGCGAAGGCGGCATGGCTTTTCTGGCGGGACATGGCCGAGGTTCCTGGGTTCTGCCGGTATTGTACAGCAGGGGCCGGGGGCCGGGGACCAGGGGTCGGGGGCCAGGGGAAGGAACGAGGGACCAGGGGCCAGGGGAAGGAAAAAGCCCCACGACTGCGTCGCGGGGAGCCAGCGGGGGCCGGTTGTTGCGTCGCCTTCCGCCCACCTACACCGTTCGATACGCCCCTGCCGGCGAGGGGTGGGTGTATGGCGGTGGCAGCCCCACGGCGGTATACTCAAATTTTCCCACGACTCCGGTGGAGAACGGCGAAGCAGGATCGGGCCAGGATTTCCTAAAATGTCAGTTCCGGGGGCCCGGTTCTCGACCACGCGAACTGCGAGCGGCGTCGCGAGGATCCCGTGAGGCGAGGCGATGGGCACCGTGAAGCGCAAAGGCAGGTGCGACGGATGCGGAAACTCACCCCGCGTCCTAACCGAAATTGAGAGCGGGCAGTGGGTTTGCGTTACCTGTCTGCGAGAGATTCGGGGGCCGCAACGCCGACAGGACCTTGCGACGCCTAAACAGGTTGCCTCCCTACGACAGCAGGGGTTTAGCGTTCCGGACACCCTCCCGAAGACGGAGTATCGGCGGCTTTCATTGATGATTGTCTTGCGGGACCGTGGCGCTCCGTTCAGTCAGTCGGCGACGCTTGAGGAACTTGAGGCCATTGAACGGAGAACCTTTGTCAATCACCAGTTCACGAAATTGGCCGGGGTCAGCCACAGGAACCGTGATGGAACAGACAGGCAGCAGATAATTGCCCGCTGTTCGGCCGGGGAAGTGCTCGTGCTGAGACACGAAGAAGGCAACCCCGCCGACCCTAACGCTGTTGCTGTCTTTCGAGAGAATGGGGAGCAACTTGGATACCTCAGCAGGGAGGATGCCGAGGCTGTCTTTGGGGGGGCCCGGCGGCGTTGGCAGTATTCTGCGGTGATTAGCGCGATCCTGGACGACGGGGTTAAGGGGCACTGGCGAGGCGTCGCAATTTCGCTTGTTTATGCGAACCCGACCGTTGACTCAACGAGCATCCAGAGGTACGTGGCCGATCTGAGCGCACGATTTCGGAACACCGGGTAGAGGGCACAAGATAAACGGTCGAATGACGAGGAAATGTCCCGATATGGAGCGACCCGGTTATGAAACAAATCACGTTGCGCGGTGTGCTCATAGGTGTGGTCGTCGGCATTCTGTTATCCACGCTCGCAGTCGTGCTAGCGCGGTTCGGGAAGGGCGCCGACGAGGCGGTGAAGAAGGGTGACGCCGCAATTGAAAAAGGGGATTTTGATTTGGCTTGGGTTCAGTATTCCGAGGCTATCCGGCTTGATCCCGGCAACGCTCGGGCGTATACCGGGCGTGGCTTTGCCTATTTAAGTAGGGGTGAACCCCAGAAAGGCGTCGCCGACTGTACTGAGGCTATTCGGATTGATTCCAAGTACCCAAAGGCGTACGTCAGCCGGGCGCTTGGTTATTTGAACGAGGGCGAGCTCGACAAAGCCATCGCTGATTGCACAGAGGCTATCCGGCTCGACCCGGAATACGCCGCGGCTCACCACAATCGCGGCATCGCCTTTCTTGCAAAAGGAAGAATTGACGACGCCATCTCGGACTGGTCGGAAAGCATACGGCTCGACCCGGGGAACGCAAAGTCGGTCGCCGGAGAGTCTTACCGTGGGCTTGCCGACGCATACACAAAGAAGGGTGAGTGCGACAGGGCGATTGCCGATTCCGCGGAGGCCATCCGGCTAGCCCCAAACGATGCCCGCGGTTACTGCACGCGCGCCAGTGCTTACGGTACGAAGGGGGAGCTTGACAAAACTATCGCCGACTGCACAGAGGCAATTCGGCTAATGGCGGCACCGGGGGACCCTTACTACATGTCCGGCCGGCTTGCCAAGCCCGTGGGTGCATCTGTTCCGACCCTTGCCGGAGCCTACTGCATGAGGGCTCTCGCATACGCGCAAAAGAAGGATTTGGATAAGGCGGTTGCGGATTACTCGGAGGCCATCAGGCTTGATCCGAACCTCGCCAACGCGTTTTGCGGCCGCGGTCTCACCTACGCGGTGAAGGGCGATCTTGACGCGGCGCGCGCCGACTATACCGAGGCCATCCGGATTGATCCGAACTGTGCCGACGCTTATTGCAACCGCGGTCGCGCATACCTGACGAAAGGCGACCTCGGAAACGCCATCGCCGACTGCACCGAGGCTATCCGACTGGACCCGAAAAACGCTGTGGCCTATCTCTTTCGGGGCGCTGCCTACGCGGCGACGCGCGCCACCGGCTCTGACTACGACAAGGCAATTGCAGATTTCACGGAGGCCATCCGCCTCGACCCAAAAAACGCTTACGCCTATCGCTGCCGGGGCGAGGTGTATGCTGAAGAGAGCAGCTGTGGCGACGCGAGCCACCGCGCGGGCATGCTGGAAAAATCACGGAGCGATCGCGGACAAGCGGAAAGACTTGGGAGCAAGCCGTAGGGATTTGAAAGGAAGGGGCGAGGCGCCGACACGGTCGGGCCGTGAAGAAATCGCGCGTCGCGTCGGGGTGGAAAAGGTGTCAAACGAAACTGACGACGGAGCCGTTAAGTAAACCGTTCTGGCAGGGTTTGCGCCGCGATGGCCCTCGCTCCCCTGCAGCAGCACGGGCAAGATGCTCGCGGCACACGGCGGTGGACACCCCACCGGCGGCCCTCTATGATGGTATGGGAACCTCGTGGGTTTTCAGAGGGCACACGCGACAGGCAACGCTGCTGCCAAACGCGATGGCGGCCTGTGCGGGCATGCCCTCACCCTAACCCTCTCCCGCAGGGAGAGGGGACTTTTTTCGTCCCTGGTCCCTGGTCCCTGGCCCCTCCCGCCATGCACCCTGAAGAGCGAGCGCGTTTCGACCGGCAATTGCAAACGGTCCTCGACACGCTGCCGGCGCAGGTCCACGACCTGTTGGAACAGGTCCCGCTGCACGTGGAAGATTACCCCTCGCCGCAGGTCATGGCCGAGTTGGGCGTGCAATATCGCGATGAACTCTGCGGACTCTATACCGGCATCCCGCTGGACAAGCGGAGCGTGACCCATTCGGGCAATTTGCCCGACGTGGTGACGATCTATCGCGAGGGGATCGTGGCGACGGCCGCCGACAGCCAGGGCCGGGTGTCGCCGAAGCGTTTGCGCAGCCAAATCCGCATCACGATCCTCCACGAGCTGGCCCATTACCACGGCATGAGCGAGAAGGATTTGGAAGAGCTGGGGTATGGGTAGTCTCTCTAAGTCCCAAGACCCAAGACCTAAGTCGGAGGGTCTTTGGCCTTGGGTCTTAGGCAGCACGCAGGAAACGAAATACCAACCCGATCTCAGGGCTACCGTGCTCTTAAGGGGTTGGCGCCGTGGCGCGGGTAGACCAATTCCTGCGTGCTGCCTTAGGTCTTGGACGTAACCCACACGTACGGTCGATAGGCGACCCACTGTGCGGTGGCCCCCCGATTATGGAAAATTGCTGTATCAGAAAAGGTTATGGCGGCGTTTGTAGAGATGCCTTAGGATCGCAAGTAGTACACCGCTCTACGATGGCAAGGATCGGGGGGCCGGACGACATGGATATCTTCGGCGTGGTTGCGATGGTGTGGCTGGGATGTGCGGCAGGTGCCGCCCTGGTGGGACGTCTCTACAGCCGGTCGGGCGAGGCCATGACGTTGGGGGTTCTTTTAGGGCCCGTCGGCCTGGCGTTGACGTTCCTGCTGGCCGGTCGCGAGATCGGCCGTCAGCGGGCAGTGGTCCTGTCGTTTCGCGATGCCCGCCCGCAGCCGCGCGTGGAGGACGGCCCCCCGATCGATCGAGACCAGGCGGCGTAGGACGCCGAAGGATTAAGGATGAAGGATCAAGGATAAAAGCCGCGCAGCGGCACGCTTGCGGTTTCGCACTGCTCTTTCCCCCTTCCGCCCTCCGCCTTATTCCTGGTGAGCTTTACGCGACGCCGGCTGCGCGATAGGCTTTTGCGCAGTCTTTCTTTCGCGGCGCGAGGATTTTTCATGGCGGAACCAGTCGAGCAAGTGGACGTGCTGGCCGTCGGGGCCCATCCCGACGACGTGGAAATCGCCTGCGGCGGCACGCTGGCCAAACTGGTCCAGCAGGGCCATCGCGTGGGCATCATCGACCTGACCGACGGCGAGCCGACGCCGCTCTCTCCCGGTCCGGAGGTGCGGTTGGCCGAGGCCCGGCGGGCGGCCGAAGTGCTCGGCGCCGTGGTCCGCGTGACGCTGGATTTGCCCAACCGGCGCTTGTTCGACAGTTTCGAGGCCCGGCTGGCCCTGGCGAAGGAGTTTCGCAAGTACCGGCCGCGACTGGTCATTGGGCTTGGGGCGGGCACTCCGTTGGCCTCTCCCGACCACGCCCAGGCCGGCAGCATTACCGAAGCGGCGGTCTTCTATTCCCGGCTGTCGAAGTGGGAGGATTATTTCGGGGCCTTGCCGCCCCACAACGTGCCGACCCTGCTCTGGTGTTTCCTGGCCTTCCGGCAGCTTGTGCCCGAGCGGCACGGCATCGTGGTGGACATTGGCGACGTATTGGAGAAGAAGATGGCGGCCATCGCCTGCTACGAGAGCCAGTTTCCCCCGGTCAAGGCGGGGCACCTCGACGGCATTCGCGCCTACGCCCGGCAGCAGGGAACGGCGGCTGGCTTCGCCGCCGGCGAGCTCCTGGCCAGCCCCGGCGCCTGGGGCACGCGGGACCTGATGGCGCTGGTGTTTGGGTAAGGCGGAGGGCGGAGGGCGGAAGGGGGAAGGAAAGGCCAATGTGCGACGACATCCGCGGCAGCGCGTCCTTCCCCTTTCCGCCCTCCGCCCTCCGCCTTACTTCCTGTGCTGTCGTAGTTCCGCCAGGACGCCGGAGAGGTCGGCGGGCAAGGGGGCCTCGACCTCCAGCGGCGCGCCGCTGGCGGGATGGACCAGGCGGAGCCGCCGGGCATGGAGCGCCTGCCGGGCCAACAGCACCAGGCCGTCGGCCGGGTCGCGGCGGATCTCGCCGCGGGTGATCTCCGCGCGGCCGCCGTATTGGCGGTCGCACAGCACCGGGCAGCCGATATGGCTGAGATGGACGCGGATCTGGTGCGTGCGGCCCGTCTTCGGCAGCACTTCGAGGGTGGCGAAGCCGTCGAACCGCTCCCGGACCTGGTAGAACGTCTGCGCGCTGCGGCCGGCCGCATCGTCGCGGAAGATCGCCATCTTCTCGCGCTGCTGGGGATGCACGCCGATGGCGCGATCGATGACGTCGCGATCGAGTTCCGGCCGGCCCGCCACGATGGCAAAATATTCCTTCTCGATGGTGCGGTGCTGGAACTGCGCGGCGAGCTTGAGGTGGGCGCGATCGGTGCGGGCCACGAGGATAACGCCGCTGGTATCGCGGTCGAGGCGATGGACGATGCCCGGGCGGGTGGGACCGCCGCTGCTGCTCAGGGCGGGGCCGAAGTGGAATTGCAAGGCCCCGGCCAGGGTCCCCGACCAATGTCCCCGCGCCGGATGGACCACCATGCCGGCCGGCTTGTTGACGACCACCAACTCGTCGTCCTGGTAGAGGATGTCCAGGGGGATGTCTTCCGGTCGGGGCGACTGGCGGGGGATTTCCGGCAGCACGACGCGGACGCATTGGCCGGGGCGGAGGCGGAAGGCAGGCTTGCTGCCGCGGCCGTCGATCGTCGCGCCGCCGGCGGTGATGACGCGGCGGAGGTGCCCGCGGCTGTAGGCGGTGAAGTGCATGGCCAGGAAGATGTCCAGCCGCAACTCGGCTTCGGCCTGGCCGACGATCAGTTCGACGGGTTGGTCGGAGAGTTGTCTTTCCGCGGCGGGGGGTTCTGTCATGCGGCCCCTTGGCGCGTTATTTCTTCGGCTCGGCTGGCGACGATTTGGAGGGCGAAGGAGTTGTGGGCTCGGTCGGCTTGCCCTTCTTCGCGTCGATGTCCTCCTGCAGACCCTTGAAGGGCGTGGGGCCCTTCACGCTGGGTTCCTCGGGTGCTTCCGGGAGGGCATCGCGGGAAAGGCCCGCCCGGCTGGGCATCCCGCCCTCGTCGGCGGCGGAAGGCTTGGGGAGGAAGTGGGCGAACTTATCGTAAAATTCCTGGGTGGCCGTCGTCTTCAAGTCCGCCACCCGCTTGGCGGCGTAGTCGGCGTAGGCGCCGTCGGGCCATTGCGATTTGAGCGCCTCGTAGGCCTTGATCGCATCCTCGACCTTGCCTTGGGTTTCCAGGGTGCGGGCCAGGCCGAAGGCGGCCTGCTCCCGCGCCAGCGGCGTGGGGGCCTTTTCCATCACGCGCTGGTAGAACTCCACCGCGCTGGAGAGCTTCTGATTGGCGGCGGCCTGATTGACGAACCGCTGTTGGGTGGCTTCCCGCAGGCAGGCGTCGCCGCTGAGGAGTCCGGCCGCGGCGCCCACGGGGGTGGTGGGCTCCTTTTCGGCCAGGTTGGACAAGGAGCCGGGGTTGCCCGAATAGACGGCCTCCCAGGATTTGGCCGTTTCTCCGACGTAGCGGTTGATCAACAGGACCAGGACCGTGCCCAGGAGGATCGCCAGGAGCAGGATGCCCAAGAGGGTTGTTTGATAGGGGCGAATCCGCTCCGCGATTCCTGCCAGCCAGTCGGCCAGGACGTTGGTGGTGAGTTCGTGCCGTCGTTCGCTCTTCATGGTTGGTTATCCGTGGGGGATGGTCTGGAATCAACAAGAACCAAGTATATGGGCCTCGGCCGAGGGGTGTCAAGGTCGGGATCGAAGGCCCGCTGGCCGGCCCCCCTTCCGCCGCCGGCCGCCGCCACGTACGATCCACAAGGAATGGACCTCAACGCCGCACAATCGGAAGCCGTCCACACGCTCAGCGGGCCGCTGCTGGTGCTGGCCGGGGCCGGCACCGGCAAGACGCGGGTGGTGACCTACCGCATTGCCGAGTTGATTCGCCACCGCACGCCGCCGGACCGCATTCTGGCCGTCACCTTCACCAACAAGGCGGCCGCCGAGATGCAGCATCGCGCCGCCGTTTTGTTGGGCAAACGGCTGGAGCGGAAACCGGAGATCTCGACCTTCCATTCGCTCTGCGTGCGGATCCTCCGCCGCCACATCACCCACCTCGGCTACCCGGCCACCTTCGCCATTTACGACCGCGGCGACCAGGAGGGGGTCGCCCGCGGGGTGCTGCGGGAGATCCCCAACGCCGAGGGGCTGTTGCGGCCCGGCGACTTGCTCTATCTCGTGGGCCGCTGGAAGACGGCCGGAGTGGGTCCCGAGCAGGCCGCCTCCCTGGCCCAGACCGACAAGGAGCACGTGGCGGCGGCGGCCTATCGCCGCTACCAGAACGCGCTGAAACTGGTGGGCGCGGTGGATTTCGACGACTTGCTGCTGTGCGTCGAGGAGCTTTTCCGGAAGCTGCCCAAGGTCCGCGCCGCCGAGGCCGCCCGCTTCGATCACGTGCTGGTCGACGAATACCAGGACACCAACGGCAGCCAGTACCGCATCGTCAAGGCCCTGGCGGCCGGGCATAAAAACCTTTGCGTTGTCGGCGATGACGATCAATCCATTTACGGCTGGCGGGGCGCCGAGGTGGCCCACATCCTCGGCTTCCAGAAAGATTGGCCGGACGCCAAGATCGTCTGCCTGGAGACCAACTACCGCTCGACCCGCGAGATCGTCGCCTGGGCCAACCGGCTCATCGCCTTCAACCGTCTCCGCCATGCCAAGGTCCTCCGCGCCACGCTGGCCGGGGTGCCGCCGCGGGTCCTGCAACTCCCAGACGAGGAGAAGGAGGCCAAGACCGTGGTGGGCGAGATCGCCGCCCGCATCCGCGATGATAAGCGCCAGGCTCGCGATTTCGCCGTCCTCTGCCGCACCAACGAGCAGCCCCGCGCCTTCGAGACCGAATTCCGCCTGGCCAAGGTCCCTTACGTCGTCATCGGCGGCATGTCGTTTTACGACCGCAAGGAGGTCCGCGACCTGCTGGCGTACCTCAAGGTTCTGCAAAATCCCCGCGACGAGGTGCCCCTGCTGCGGATCATCAACGTGCCGGCCCGCGGCATCAGCGCCGCGGCGGTCAAGCGGTTGCGAGAGCAGGCCGTGGCCGCGGGCAAGCCGCTCTGGGAGGTGCTGCCATGTGAAAAAACGCCGGCTGTGGAGAAGTTTCGCGCGCTGGTCGGGCGATTCCGCCAGCGCTTGGAAAAGGGGCCGCTGGCCGAGGTTGTCCGCGCCCTGGTGGCCGAGATCGGCTACCGCGACGAATTGGCCCGGCTCTATCGCGACGCCGCCGAGCAGGACAGCCGCTGGCAGGCCGTTGAAGAGGTGGTCAACGCCGCGGCGGGCTATGCGCGCGGGGCGAAGCAGCCCACGTTGGCCGGCTTCTTGCAGGACGTCGCGCTCTCTGGCAACGAGCAGGATCGCGACAAGGATGCGCAACTCGCCCGCAACGCGGTGGCCCTCATGACCCTGCACTCCGCCAAGGGGCTGGAGTTCCGCGAGGTCTACATGGTGGGCATGGAAGAGGGGATGCTGCCTCATGCCAAGTCGATTGCCGGCGACGCATCGGCGGTGGACGAGGAGCGGCGTTTGTGCTATGTCGGCGTGACCCGCGCCCAGCGGCGGCTGACCTTGACCCTGGCCTTGAGCCGGATGAAGTGGGGCAAGCCGCGGCCGACGATCCCCAGCCGCTTTCTCTACGAGCTGACCGGCAAGGCCGACAATCCCAACTACCTGGCGGCCAAGCAGCAGCGGCCACGGGGGAAGGGGGAGGGCGGAGGGCGGAAGGCGGAAAGGAAAAGATAAGGCGGAGGGCGGAGGGTGGAAGGGACCGCAGAAAGCACTGGCAAAGCCAGTGGCAGACGGCGCCCCCAGTCCCCAGCCCCTAGTCCCTCGCGTCGTCGTCCTTCTTCGCCACGGGCTTCTCCGCGGGCGGGGCCGCCGCCACGTCCACGCCCACGACCACCGCCAGCGTGGGATTCCCCGGCGCGTCGGTCGCAATGCGGACGGTCGTGCTCACGTGGCCGGCCTTCTGATCGGCGGCGGCCGTGAAGGTGACGGGGATGCGATGGACGCTGTCTTTGCCCGCGGGCGGCACGCACTGGAACCGTTTGTCGCCGCACTCCACGCGGAGGACCTGGAAGGCCTCCTTGCCATTGACGATCAAGGGTCGGGTGATGGTCCCGCCGGGGGAGACGCCGGGCAGCAGCAACGGCGAGGGGTGCACGGCCACCGCCGGCTGGACCATGCCCTCGACCGGCACGGGGACGCGGGCGTTCTGCGGATTGACGTCGTTGGTCACCAGCATCAGGTCGTCATGGACGTAGCCGGCCGGCGCATCGCCCTTGAGCGTGACCGCCACGTCGTATTCGACGCGCCAGACGGTGCCGACGGCCTGGCGCTTGGTTTCGACCACCTTGGCGGAGAGGCTGGGATTGGGGCTCTCGACGCGGAGAATCTTCCAGGCGCCGCGGCCGGCATAGGCGATTTGTGCGTGCTGCTGGCCGCCCTTGCCCTGGGGGATGGAGCCGAAGTCGACCACCCCCGGCTGCACGACCACGTCGCCGCGGATGTTGCAGTGGGTCTGCAACTGGACTTCTGCCTTGAAGGGCAAGTCGAACTTCACGTTGATCGTGGCGTCCTTGCGGCCGAGGAACTGCCGCGTGTCGATGGTGACGACGATTTCCGCCGTCTCCCAGGTCTTGAGAAGATCCTTGCTGGCGTGCGGCCCGGTGCAGCCGCAGGAGGACTGCACCGACGCGATGTGCACGTCTTCCACGTAGATGTTTTCGATCTTGAAGCGGTGTTCGACCTTGGCGCCGCGGGCCACGGTGCCGAAGTCGTGGCTGGTGTGGTCGAACATGTCGGTGGCCCATTTCTGCCCCTGCGCCGCCGAGGCCGCCGCCAACAACAAGACCAATGCCAGGCCGCCTTTGTGCAGCCAATCGAGCCGCATCATGGAAAACCCCCGCATAAGCGAAAACGACACCGCGGACCCACCGGGTTAGGAGCCAGGAGTTAGAAGTTAGGAGTCAGAAAAAAGAAACAGCGACGACCCACCTCGCCGCGATTCCAACTCCCGACTTCCAACTCCTAACTTCCAAGCAGTTTGCGTGCCTCGAATCCTCACTCTGTAGTATCGCAGGCCGCGGGACCAGCGTCAACCGACTGCCGGCCCCGTGTGCGGCCAGATTCTCTGGCACCGCTAATTCCTTGCGAGCTCTGGGGTTGCCCAGTAAGTCCGCCACATGCGGCTGTCGTCCAGGCACGCCAGGGCCATCATCGCTTGGGCGTTGTCTCCGTCCC
>JBKQVT010000053.1:0-7930 GCA_052139835.1 Thermoguttaceae bacterium | reverse complement strand
GCACTATTGATGACAAATTTATTCATGTACTTGCTACTCATGTACTTGCTACTCATGTAAGTAACCAAGGTTCCTATAACCTCCTTTAGCCATCTTCCTCAATTTTGGTGAAGTTTCTAGAAGGACGTCGCTGGCGATGTCGCGGTCGGCGGTCATCAGGCCGATGTCGGAGTAGAGCCGGGCCGTCCGGTCGTTGTAGTTGCCGGTGGAGAGGTGCACGTAGCGCTGCATCCGCTGCTGCTGGCGGCGGACGATCAGCAGCGCCTTGCCGTGGGTCTTGTAGCCGGCGATGCCGTAGATGACGTGGCAGCCGGCGTCTTCCAGCCGCCGTGCCCAGCGGACGTTGCGGGCCTCGTCGAAGCGGGCCCGCAACTCGACCAGCACGGTCACTTCCTTGCCGTTCTGGGCGGCCCGGCCCAAGGCGCGGACGATGGGCGAATCGCCGCTGGTGCGGTAGAGCGTCTGCTTGACGGCCACCACGTCGGGGTCGTCGGCGGCCTGCTCCACCAGCCGCACCACGGGATCGAAGCTCTCGTAGGGATGAAAGAGGAGCACGTCGTGGTCGCCGACGGCATCCCAGAGGTTTTCGGCCCCCAGCAGGTCTTGCGGCGGCTGCGGCGGCCAATCGGCGATTTTCAGGTTCTCGAAGCCCGGCCGGTTGGCCAGCTCCATCAAGGCCGCGGCGTCCAGCGGCCCGGCGATCTCGTAGACCTCCTCGGCCCCCAGGTGCAGCCAGTCGGTAAGCCACTTCTTGATGCGGCGATCCGGGCGGGCGGAAATCGTCAGCCGCACCGCCGCCCGCCGCTGCCGGTCCCACACCGCCTTCTCCACCGCCTGGAGCATGTCGCCAAAGTCGCCCCGGACGGCGACGTCGGCGTCGCGGGTGATGCGAAAGACGGCCGTGGCCAGCACCTCGCGCCCGGGCAGCAGGGCCGCCACGTTGGCGGCGATCACCTCGTCCAGCCGGGCCAGGCAGACGCCCTCGTCCGCGGGCAGGCTGATCCAACGGGAAAACCGGCCGGGGATGGGCACCACCACGATCCGTTCGGCCGGCGGCTCGCCCCCCTCCGCCGCCGACGCGCTCTGTCCGGCGGCCAGCACCGCCGCCACGTACCATTGCTGGCCCGGCAACAGCGGCGGCGGCTCCAACTCCTGCACGGCCAGCGGCGTCAGCGCCGGCAGCAGTTCCTTGGCGAAGTGCCCCTGGAGGAACTGCCGTTGCGGGGCGGTCCAATCGCGGCGCTCGAGCACCACCAGGCCGTGGCCGGCCAGGGCTGCCAGCGCGGCGGCCACCCCTTCGGCCTGCTCCTGGACCAGGCGATGGGCCCGCACGCTGATGGCGGCAAGCTGGGCCGCGGGCGTCATGCCCGCAGGGTCGCGGCGGCGGACCCCGGCGGCCCGTGCCCGCATCAGGCCGGCCACGCGAACGAGGAAGAATTCCTCGAGGTTGGAGCTGACGATGGCGAGGAACTTCAGCCGTTCCAGCAGCGGCACGTCTTCGCAGAGCCCCTCGCGGAGGACGCGGTCGTTGAACTCCAGCCAGTTGAGTTCCCGATTGATGAACAGTTCGGGCGACTTGAAATCCTTCTTGGCCATGGCATTTCATGTTCCCGGTTGGGGGGCCGTCTGTCAAGTGCCCCGCACCCCGGCAGGCTCCACGCCATGGCCCCGATATGTTAAACTATTGTGAAGGAGGAAGCCGGAAATGGCGGTACCCAAGGGGACGGACTTTTGGAGCAAGCCATGACTTTTAGCGTGGAGTTCTTTGAAGAAGCATTATCCCTGGGCTGCCCCATTGGAGGCTTCGTCGGTGGCTGTTCCGGCCTGACTACCGGTGCAATCATCGTCGCGATGCGCGATTGCGAACACCTGGGACGCAAGGCTGTCTCGTCGGCGTTTTGCGGAATGGGGTTGGGCCTGTTCGTGGCGGTTCTCTACGCGATTCTCGCCGCGGTCTTTAGCCATTCGACAGGCAAAGGCTACGCCTTCCCAGAATGGCTGGACATACCGCTTGAAACAGCGGCCATTGTGGTGGTCTGCATCCTATCTTCTCTTTGCGCCGTTGGGATCGTTGGAAAGGCACGCCGCTGCGGTCACGAAGCCGGACGTTCTCAAGCAACACCGGAGGCCGACACCAACGCCGGCCAGCCGCCGAGGCCCCCTGCGACAGACCAGCCTGCCGGCTGACGGCCAGGCCATGCCGTTAGACGGAGTTGACGCAAGCTTTTCAATCTTCTGCGCTGATCCGCGCTTATCCGCGGTTCCCTCTCTTGGCTCTCCGGCCTGTGAGCGGTTGCTCATTTTGCCGGCTGGCTCAAGTGGACGAAGATCCCCTTCTTGTTGGCCACGATCACGTCGGGTATGCCGTCGCCGTTGAGGTCCACGGCCGTCACCTGCGTGCCCACGCCCGAATCGTCGTCGATCATGTGCGGGATGAACCGCACGCCCGCGGGCTTGTCGCGCCGCAGCTCGAACCAGTAGAGCACGCAGGGGGCGTCGGGCTCGACGTCGCCCGTGGGCCCGTGGGCCCAGAAGCGCTTGCCCGTGATGATGTCCTTCAGCCCGTTGCCGCTGATGTCGGCCAGGTCCACGGAGTGCATCTGGCTGATCCGCAGCCCCGCGGCGTGCACGTCCGGCGCCGGGGGCAGGATGACGTGCTGCTGCCAGGTGATCTCGCCGCGGGCGGAACGGATCTGCTTGTACCAGACGAGGCCGTAATGGTGGCAGTGCCAGACGGTGATGACATCGTTGAGCCCGTCGCCGTCCACGTCGTAGACGTACATCTGCGCAGCCTCGTCGGCGAACTTGAAGGGGTGCTCGGTCCAGAGGCCGTCGCCGTGGGCCGGCGGCTCCCACCAGCCGTCCTTTTCGAGGATGTCGATGCGGCCGTCGCCGCGGATGTCGCCACAGCCGATGCCGTGGGTGTATTGGAAGTAGCCCCGCTTGGGCGTGATGGGGTGGAAGACCCAGGGCTTCTCGGGCTGGGCCGGGTCGAAGGTGGCGTAGCCCAGCGAGCCGCCCGTGTTGTAGAGCAGCTCGCGCCGGCCGTCGCCTTTGAGGTCCACCCACATCGGCGACTCGTTCTCCACTTTATCCAGCGCCAAGTGCTTCTTCCAGTGCCCTTCCTTGCCGTGGGGATTCTCATACCAATAGGCCGGCGCGCCGGGATAGCCGATCACGAGGATGTCGGGCCAGCCGTCGCCGTTGAAGTCACCCACGTAGGTGAGAAAATTGTCCGAGTAGCCCTTGGGATCGAAGGCCTTGGCCTCGCGGTACTCGTGCCGCTTGGTGAAGTCGGGCCCCTCGAACCAGAACGGGCCGGCCACGACGTCCAGCTTGCCGTCGCGGTTGAAGTCGCCGTAATAGGACCCTTCGGCGTAGAACTTGTTGCTCAGCGTGAGCTTTTTGTACGTCGGCGCCGGGTGTTGGGCCAGGCAACAGTCGCAGACAATCGCCAGCAGGGCGATGCCCAACAGTGTTTTTTTCATCGGGAGTGCTCCGGTTCTGGGGGGAAGGCGCGGGGGGCAGGGGAAAGCCCCTCGACGGCGTCGAGGGGGCGGGGACGCGGACACATTATTATTGTCCCCCGCCGCCGCGCGAAAAGCAAGTAGGTATGCCAAGCACGCCCAGCCCCGAAGGGGCGGCAGTCAATAGCCAGGGGCGTCAGCCCCTGGGACATGACCGACACCAGGCATCCTGAGCCCTGAAGGGGCGACAGTATCGCCGCTCGTGCCGTTGCTGTCGCCCCTTCGGGGCTTGCGGCGATCCCTTTACCACCATACCAGGGGCTCACGCCCCTGGCTATTGACTGCCGCCGCTCCGCGGCTGAAGATCCGCAGCGCTTCGGCGTTATCCCGACGGCGGCCGCCACCCAACGCCGGCCGGCTCACAATGCCCCCTCCCGGCTCAATTGCTTGCGGAGCTTTTCCCGTTGCTCGGGCTTGAGGATGGCCAGCAGTTTGTCATACGCTTCCCCTTCGGCACGGGTCGATCGCTCCGCCGCGGCCCGGAAAACGTCCTTCAGGGCCACCTTCTGCCGCGGGTCGAGCCCGATCATCTCCTCGACAAACGGATCCGCCAGGGCGTCGGCAGTCGTTTCCCGGAAGATGATGTCCTTCAGGGTCGCCAACTGTTGCCGCGTCAGCAGGGCCTCGATTCGCCCTGCGACGTCTTTAGTCAGCGCCAGGTATGATCCCCCGAGGTCGTTTTGGGGGGTCTTCTCCGCCTTCCGCATGAGGTCTTGGTTATCCGCCTGGTATTTTTTGTCGATCTCGGCCAATTGTTTATGCTGCGCCGCGGTCATGCCCAGTTGTTTGCGAACGGCCGGTCTCCCCAGCCAGTCGTAGACCGGGAGATACAGCCTCGCATCGGCGGCATCGGTTGGAGCGGCAGGCGTGGCGCTGATAATGGCGCTGCCGGTAAAAGCTACCGCGTCGGCGTCTTGGACGACGCCGCTGAAGGTGGCCACGCCGGACGCGAGCGTCAGCGTCAGCGTGCGGGGGCCGATCTGCGTGACGCTGCTGTGGTAGATCGTGCCCGGCTCCGATCCCGGCGCCGCCGCCAGCGTGCCGGAGCTGAGGTCGAAGTTGAGCGTCGCGGCGTCGGAAACGATTGTGCCCGCGGCGGGCTCGGGGGGCTCAGAGCCCTGGCGATATACCGACTCCACCCGCGCGCGAAGCTTCTCGCGCTGGGGCGCGCTGAGCACGGCCAGCAACTCCCCGTGCCTTTGCTGCGACCGCTCGTCCAACCGGAGATTGAGCTGGCTGCCGAGTTGCCGCAGTTTCCCTGACTGCTCCGGGGTGACGCCGACGGGGTGGAAGGCATCGGGGCACGTGGTCATCCATTGGCAGACTGTTTGGGAGGACGCCTGCCTCTGGTAGGCGTCGAGTTGTTGGGCCGTGAGAATTTGCCCGATCTGCTTGCGGGTGGTGTTCTGAAATTCTGCGATCTTCGGCGTGTAGGCCCGCTGCCTCTCCGCGTCCCGCTGGCTTGGCGGCAGTTTTGCAACGCGCTGGTTCAGGTCGCGGTCGAACTTCTCCAGTTCCGCCTGGTACTTGGCCGAGACCGCGCGGAGTTTCTCCTCCTGCTGGGGCGTAATGTTAAGCCCCTCGCGGAACGCCGCCTCGGTGAGGCAGCTCATGGCAGGTAGCGCGATGCCCTCGGCCACCGGGCCGGTCTCCTCGGCGAGGAGGCTGCGCAGGTGCGCCTCCAGGATTGCCGCCCCGCCCAGCCGCACGGCCGTGGCGTAGTCGGCTTCGGCCTTGTCGCGCTCGCCGTTGCGGGCATAGGCAAAGCCGCGAGAGACGTGCCTCCAGGCGTGTTTGGGGTCGAGGCGGATCGCCTCGTTGTAGTCGGCAATGGCCTTGTCGAAATCGCCCTTGCTCAAGTAGGCCGCGCCGCGGACGTCGTACGCCGTGAGGCCCTTGGGGTCGAGGGCCAGCGCCGTGTCGCAATCGCGGATGGCCTCGTCGAACCGCCGCCTTTCCGCATACATCTGGCCGCGGAACCGGTAGGCCGCGGCGGACTTGGGCTCCAGGCGGATGGCCGCCGCGACGTCGGCAAGGGCCTTGTCGAGGTAGCCCTTGGAGTTGTATTCCGCGGCGCGGTCGAGATAGGGCTGCGCGCTCTTCGGGTTGAGGCGGATGACCTCGGCGCAGTCGCGGAGGGCCTTGTCGAAGTCGCCCCGGCAGGATTCCGCGACGGCCCGGTAACGGTACGCCTTGGCGGATTTGGGATCGATCTGGATGGCCTCCGTGTAATCCGCGATCTCCTTGTCCGGGTCGCCCTTAACACCGTAGCTCCAGCCGCGGGCGATGTAGGCCGCGGGATTCTTCGGGTCCAGGCGAATCGCCTCGGTGAAGGCGGCAATGGCCTTGTCGAACTCGCCGGCCTTACAAAGGGCCTCGCCGCGGGCCAGCGCCGCCGCCGCCGACTTGCCGTCCGCCGCCGGCGCGTGCTTGGTCGCCTTCCCGGGTTTCGGTTCGGCAGGGGGAGCGGCCGGCTCGCCCTGTCCTTCCGGGGGAGCCGCGATCGCTGGCTGCTGCCCCGGCGTCACCCCACTAGACAGCACTTCGCCGCGATCTACTTCCTTGCGGAGCTTCTGCTGTTGCTGCGGCGTGAGGATGGCCAGCACCTTCTCGCACGCTTCCCGCTCGGCGCGGGCGGTCCTCTCCGCGGCGGCCCGGAAGACGTCTTTCACGGCGGCCTGCTGCCGCCGGCTCAGTCCGATCTTCTCCTGGACGAACCCGTCCGCCAGGACCTCGGCAGCCGTTTCCCGGAACATGATGTCCTTCACGGCCGCCCATTGTGGCCGGGTCAGCAGGGCCTCGATGCGCCCCGCGACGTCTTTCGGGAGGGCCTGGTACAACTTCACGAAGTCGGCTTGCGGGATCTTGCCCGCCTTCTCCACGAGGTTTTCGTTATCCCTCGCGTACTTCTTTCCAATCTCCGCCAACTGCTTCTGCTGCGCCGCGCTGAAGCCCAGTTGTTTACGAACGGCGGGTTGCCCCAGCCAGTCGTAAATTGGGAGATTCAGGATTGCAGCGGCGGCATCGGCTGGAGCAGCGGGCGTGGCGGCGCCGTCCTGGATGGTGCCGCTGAAAGTGTCGCTCATAGTCGCCACGCTGAGCTCCAGTCTCCCGCCTGAGATGCTGACGCCGCCGACATAGCTCGTGCCGGCGCCCTGGTCTGCCGGCTCATAGCGCCGGCGATACACCCGTTGCACCTCTGCGTGAAGCTTCTCGCGCTGGGGGGCGTTGAGCACGGCCACCAATGCCTCGTGCTCTTGCCGCGACCGCTCGTCCGACTGGCGATTGATCTCCGCGCCGAGGCGCCGCAGTTTCACCAATTGCTCCGGGGTGACGCCGACAGTCTGGAAGGCATCGGGGCACGTCGCCGTCCATTGGTAAGCTCTTTCGGCCAGGGCGCGCCGCTTGTAGGCGTCGAGTTGTTGGCCGGTGAGTATTTCCTCGATTTGCTTGTGCCCGGCGGCAGTAAGTTCCTCCAGCCTTCGCGTCCATACTCGCTGGGTCTCCGCCTCCCGCTGGTCTTGCGGCAATTTCTCGAGCCGCTTGTCCAGATCGCGGGCGAACTTCTCGTCTTCCGCCTGGCGATCGGCCGAGATTGCGCGGAGTTTCTTCTCCTGCTCGGGGGTAACGTGAAGCTCTTTGCGGAACGCCGGGTTGCAAAGATTGAGGTAGGCGGGCAACATGATGAATTCGGTTTCGCGCCCGAACAGGAATCCGGCCAGGCCCCGCAGTTCCGTTTCGTGGCTGTGCCCCGCTTCGAGCCGGATGGCCGTGGCGTAGTCGGCCTGGGCCTTGTCGCGAGCGCCCTTCTTCGCGTAGGCGTAGCCGCGGGTGTAAAAGGCTTCCGCGTCGCCGGCGTCGAGGCGGATGGCCTCCGCGGCGTCGGCGATGGCCTTGTCAAGCTCGCCCCTGCCCGCGTAGGCCCAGGCCCGGTTGGAGTAGGGGGCGGCGAAGCCGGCATAGGCCCGGATGGCCTCGGTGCTGTCGGCGATAGCCTTGTCAAACTCGCCCTTCTCCCCATAGGCGCAGCCGCGGTTCAAGTGGGCGAAGAGATCCCCCGGATTGAGCCGTATCGCCTCGGTGAAGTCGGCGATGGCTTTGTCGAGATCGCCTTTATTCATGTAGAAATATCCTCGTCCGGAATAAGCCCCACTGACATCCTGGTGCAATCGAATGCGCTCAGTAAAGTCGGCGATGGCCTTGTCCAGGTCCCGGTTTCTTCCGTAGGCCCAACCCCGGTCGAAAAAGGCCCTGGCGCCCTTGGGATCGAGCCGGATGGCTTCGGCCAGGTCGGCGCTGAACTTGTCCAGTTCGCCATTTCTCTTGTCGACGCACGCCCGGCTGTAATACGCCTTGGCGTCTTGCGGACTGAGGCGGATGGCCTCGGTGAAGGCGGCCAGGGC
>JBKQVT010000052.1:0-60178 GCA_052139835.1 Thermoguttaceae bacterium | reverse complement strand
CGTTGGGATCGTATAGCTTCAGGTCGACCCCGAAACGCTTCCGCAGGGCGTAGAGGGCCTTGCAGGTGACCTCGAACTTGTCCGCCACGAAAACCAGAAAGTCACCCGGTGCGGCCCCCATCCGTTGGCCGATCTTGGCCAGCAAGTCCGGGCTGAAGTTCTTGGCAATCGGCGAGGCCAGTCCACCCCCCTCTTCGACCTTGAACCAGGCCAGCCCCTTGGCCCCGAAGTTCTCCACGATAAACGCCGTAAGCTCGTCGATGTCTTTGCGCGAGTAGCGGCCGGCCGCTCCCTTGACGTTCATGCCGCGGACCCGATTGCCGCCTTGGGCCACCTCGCGGAAAACGCGGAACTCGGCCTCGCGGGCCAAATCGGTGACGTCGATCAGTTCCATGCCGAAACGCAGGTCGGGGGCGTCGTGGCCGAACCGCTCCATCGCCTCGTCATAGGTCATCCGCGGCAGCGGCAGCGCCAGCTCCAGGTTCAAAAACTCCTTGGCCAGCCGCGCCGCCAGCCCGTCGATCACCCCCATGATGTCGTCGGCGTCGATGAACGACATCTCCACGTCCAACTGCGTGAACTCGGGCTGCCGGTCCGCCCGCAGGTCTTCGTCGCGAAAACAGCGGGCCACTTGCACGTAGCGGTCGTAACCGGCCACCATCAGGATCTGCTTGTAAAGCTGCGGCGATTGCGGCAGCGCGAAAAACATGCCGTGCTGAACCCGGCTGGGAACGAGGTAGTCGCGGGCCCCCTCGGGCGTGCTGCGGCCCAGCATCGGCGTCTCCACGTCGATGAACCCCAGCTTGTCGAAGTACTCCCGCATCAACTGGATCATGCGATGCCGCATCAGCAGCGTCCGCTGCATCTCCGGCCGCCGCAAGTCGATGTAGCGGTGCTTCAGCCGCAAGTCCTCGCCGGGCAGCTCCTTGGCGGTCGGCTGGAAGGGCGGCGTCAGGCTGCGGTTGAGGACTTCCAACTCCTTGACGCGGACCTCGATCTCGCCGGTGGGCAGCTTCGAATTCACCGTGCCCTCCGGACGCGGCGCCACCGCGCCGCTGGCCCGCACCACGAACTCGGGCCGCAGCGAGCGGGCCAGTTGCAGCAACGGCTCGCCGCTTTCCGGGGCAAAGACCGCCTGGGTCTTGCCGTAGCGGTCCCGCAGATCGATAAATAGCACGCCGCTATGGTCGCGATAGGTATCCACCCAGCCGCACAGCGTCACCTGCCGGCCCACGTCTTGCCCGCGGAGTTCTCCGCACGTATGAGTCCGCAACAACTTTGGCTCCTCGCCTGAAGGAATAGTCCGCCGTCCCTGGAGAGAATCACCTATTCTAGTGTGGCACGCCCTGGGCGAAAAGCCGCCGCATGCCTCTCCCGCCGGGAGAAGGTAGGGTGAGCGACGGTCCCCTCTCCCTCCGGGAGAGGGTTAGGGTGAGGGCGACGACGGGGCAATCTGCATAATCCGCACAATTAGGCAAGTGGGACTGTCTCTCCAGTCGCCGTTGACCTGCGGCAGCCGATTTGCTACCCTCCGCGCCTCGTCTCGCTGAACTTCTCACCCCTGATGTCGAAAGGCCGGACTATGCCGACCCACGGCCGGACAACTTCCACGGCAGTCTTGTTCCTCAGCGTGGCGGCCAGCTTGGCTGGCTGCACGACGCCGATGATGCGTCAAGCGGACCTTCCCCCCGTCGGCCCGCCGCAGGAAACCGTGCACATCAAGCAGGCCACGGAGAAGATCAAACCGGGCGACATGCTGCAATTCCGCCTGCCCGACGAGCCGGCGGCGCCCATCAACGGGCTCTACCAGGTGGCCGAGGACGGCAGGATCACTCTCCGCGGCGAGGGCCACGTGCAGGTGGCCGGCAAGACGCTCGACGAGGCCCGCCAGATGCTCCGCGGCATGTTGTCGCTCCCCTATGCCATGCAGACGATGGAGCTGACGCCCTACGAGTACTACCTGGTGCGGGCGAAAGACGACGAGGTGAAAAAAGTCGTCCGCGTCGCGCTCAGCGACGGCGTCACGGTCAAGGACGCCCTCCAGCCGGTCCAATCGCAACTGGGAGACAAGGTGATCTGGGTCAACCGGCCCGGCCGGACCAGCAAGGTGGTGGGCAGCGAACTCCTCAGGGTCGATTGGCACGCCATTGGCCACGGCGACAACGCCACCAACTACAAGCTGCGGTGCGGCGATTACCTGTTCGTCGCCGATAAGCAGGCCAACGCACTGCAACGGCTGCTCGACCCCGGACTTTCCGCGCCTTCCGGCGAGAAGTAAGCGGCGCTCGGGAGTAACGTCTTCTTGCGAAACCGCAAGCGACGCGCCCGCCGCCCTCTAGTCCCCAGCCCCTAGCCCCCAGTCCCTCTTCCCAGCGCCGCCAATTGCTCCGCTACCACGGCGGGGTCAATCGCGCCCCGCAACGCTAAAAGCCGGCATTCGCTCAGGCTGCGAAACCACGTCCCCTGCCGCTTGGCAAGCTGCCGGGTGTGGAGCTTCACCAATTCGACGGTCTCGGGCAAGGTCCGCCCGCCCGCCAGGTGTTGGATCACTTCGCGATACCCGACGGCCTGCCGGGCGGTCTTGCTCAAGGGGCGCGGGCCGCAGAGCAGAGTGCGTACTTCCTCGACCAGGCCGGCGGAAAACATCGCCTCGACGCGGCGGTCGATGCGGGCGGCCAACTCCGTCCGCGGCGGGTCGAGTACGAAGACGCGGCATTGGCCGGCCGGCCGACCCACGGCGAATTGCCGCTGCAAGCGGCTGATGGGCTGGCCGGTCTTCTCGAAGACCTCGATCGCCCGGATCAATCGCCGCGTGTCGTTGGGGTGCAGGCGGCGGGCGGCCTCCGGGTCCACCTCGGCCAGGCGGCGGTGCAGCCAGGCGCCGCCCTGCTGGCAGGCATGCTCGTCGAGTTGGCGCCGCAGTTGCCAATCGGCCGCCGGGCCCTGGAAAATCCCCCGCAACAGGGCCTTCAAATAGAGCGGCGTCCCGCCCACGAACAACACCGCCCGCTGCCGGCCGCGGATGTCGGCCGCCGCCCGGCCCGCCGCGTCGAGGTATTGCGCCACGCTGCACTCCTCTTCCGGCGGCAGCATGTCCAGCAGGTGGTGCGGCACGGCGGCACGCTCGGCGGCCGTCGGCTTGGCGGTGCCGATGTCCATGCCGCGGTACAGCGCCATCGAGTCCATGGAAATGATCTCGGCGCCGATCCGCCGCGCCAGCTCGACGCCGACCGCCGTCTTGCCCGCGGCCGTCGGGCCGGTCAGAAACCAACCATCGGTTGCAAAATCCACGCGTTCTTACGACCTCGTGCCACGGTAATAACGCGCCACCACCGGCCGGTCCGAGTCGAACAACAACTCGTGCGGATCGGCCGCGTCGCGATCGGGCAGGGCAACCACCGTCAGGTTGGCGAACTTTCCCGCTTCGAGGGTACCCGCCTCGTGCCCATAGCCCAACGCCGCGGCCGCCCGGCTGGTGCCCAATTGTAGCACCACGCGGGGCTCCACGGCAGGGTGCCGGGCGGCGAGCGTCCGCAACTCGGCCAAGAGGCTCAGGTCAGGCGACGACGCCCGGCTGTCGGTCCCCAACGCCACCGCAACCCCCAGGGACAGCATCTTCTCCAGTGGCCAGCGGGGATGGTCGAACCAGGCGTGGGTCCGCGGGCAATAGATGGCCGCCATCCGCCACGCATGTTCCGCGAGAAAGGCCATCTCTTCGTCGTCCAGGTAGTTGCCGTGGATCACCAGCGCCCGCGGCGACTCGGAGAGCACGCGGAGGTATTCCAAGGGCCGCGTGCCGGGGCGGATGGCGCCGGGCTGCCAGGCCCCCAGGGCCTCCAACAATTGACGCAAGGGGCCGCCGCCGGTTTGCAAAAACTCGATTTCTTCCCGCGATTCGGCCAAATGAAACGCCACCGGCGCCTGCGCGGCGGCGGCCAGCCTCACCACGCCGCGGAGCAGCTCCGGATGGACGCTATACGGGGCGTGCGGGGCAAGACCGGCGCGCCATGCCTTACCCCCGCCGGCCGCCAAATGCCGCCGGGCCAACTCCATACACGGCGCCACGCGCTCCGCCGTCGGGCCAATCAACTCCTGAAAGACCGTGCAATCCAACGCCGCGTGCGCCAGCGCCGCAGTGGGCCAATCCGGCTGGGCGATTTCGCCCAGCCCCGTCGTGCCCTGAAATGTGCACTCCTCCAATCCCAACTCGACCGGGTCCCGGCTCCCGGCCGGCCGGCAGCGGCGAAAGTCGACGACCCGGCCGATCCACTCGACCAATCCGATCCCCCGCTGGCCCAGCGGCGCCGGCACGTCGCTCAGATCGAGGTGTGCATGGGCGTTGATCAAGCCCGGCAGGATGGCCGCGTTGCCCAGGTCCACGACCTTGCCGCGGGCCGGGACCGCGCCGACGGCCGCGATCCGCTCTGCAGAAATCGTCACCGCGCCGTCGGCCCGCGGCGGACCGCTGACCGGGAAGACATAACGGGCACGAAGGGTGAAGGGTTCGGGGGTCAGGAGAAGGGGCTAGGGGCTAGGGGCTGGGGACTGGGAATCGCCGGGCGGCACGCTTGCGGTTTCGCAATAACGCCGTCGGACGTCATCGTTTATGGTTCGGGTTCCGGGTTTTGGCTCCCGCGATGGATCGCCTCTTCCAACTCTTCCTCCGGCGACTTGGGCGAAGGGAGACGGAGAAACCAGGCCAACAGCAAGGCGGCCACCAGGGAGCCGGCGACGATCACCGGCCAGGAATAGGACACGCCGCCCTCCGGATCGATAGAGACGCACTTCCGCAGGATGGGCCAACGATCCACCCACAGGGGCGCACAGCGCGACAGCACCAGCACCAGCGAATTATGGACGAGGTGGAAGAGGACGCCCGGCAACAGGCTGCCCGTCTGCACCGCCAGCAGACCGAGGACGACGCCCAGCAGACAGGCCAGCAGCGACTGCTGGAGGATGACAGTATGAGCGAGGCCGAAGAAGACGGCGCTCAGGGCGATGGCCCGCCAGCGGTGCCCGAGGTGCCGGAAGCCGGAGAGGATGAAGCCGCGGAAGGCCAGTTCCTCGCAGACGGCCGGCGCCAAGGTCAGCAGCAGGAGCACTTTCCACAGGGGCGCCGCGGCCAGGAGCCGGTCGACTCTTGCCAGGACCTCTTGGGCCTCGGGCGCCAGGGGGTACAGCCGCTCCACGACGGTCTGAAGGAAATTGACCACCGGGTTTAGCGCCACGGCCAGCAGCACTGCCGCCGGGATCGCCGACCAGCGGGGAAGCCGCAACAGCAGCGTCTGCCGCGGGCTGCTGGTCAACATGACCGCCATGATCAGGGCGGGGGCAAAGATCCCCGCCAGTTGCAAGACGGACGTAAAGACGAATATTTGGCGGAGGAATTCCTCATCGCTATGTGTTTCCCCGGCAGCCGCCTGCATGAAGAAACGGAGTATCAGGATGAGAACGCCGCAGAAGACGGCGGCGGCCGCGGCGGGAGTGGGCTGCCGGTCGCGCAGCAGGTGCCGCAGCCACAGGCCCACGTCCAGCCGCTCGCTCTCGTGGAAGAGGACCGACTCGGAGTTGAACTGGTCCACCGCCCAGCGGACCGCCAGGACGCAGGCGGTCAAGGTCACGCCCAGCACCACCGGCAGATACCGCAACGCCTGCCAGTACGATCCCTCGATCATGTCGCGCAGCAGGAGCACCAGGCCGGTCACCGGGATGAGGGCGTTTCCCAGCGTCAGCTCGACGCCCGGCGTCATGGGGAGCACGGCCAGCGGCATGGTCACCAGGAGCAAGGGGACGAGGTAATATTGTCCCTCGCGGGTGCTGCGGGCGAAGGCGGCCAGGGCCAGGCACAGGGCGCTGTAGAGGGCCGCAATCGGCACCAGCGCCAGGGCCAGCCAGAGCGGGGCCAGCGGCGGGGGCGGCCCGAATTCCGGCGAATGCCCCAGGATCAACCAACCCGCCACCCCCATGCTCACCAGGTTCAGCACCGCGGTGGCCATGCTGAAGATCATCACAGTGAGCAACTTGCCCAGCACGATCTCGCTCCGCTCGGCGGGGCTGCTCAGCAGGGTTTCCAGCGTGCCGCGCTCCTTCTCGCCGGCGCAGAGGTCCACCGCGGGATAGAAGGCCCCGGTCATGGCCCAGAGCAGCAGCATCACCGGCAGGATTTTGGACCACAGGGCCGCCTTGTGATAGGCGGTGTCTTCGGCGACGTCGGTGCTTTGCAGTTCGAACGGCCGGGCGGCGGCCACCGGCACCCCGGCGGCGACCAGGTCGCTCTTGCCCAATTCGTCGCGCCACCGCTCCAGCACGGCGGAGAGGCGGTTGTGGGCATCGTAGGAGCGCTCGTTGGCCGTGGTGTAGATGAGTTCCGGAGCGGGGACCGGCGGCACGGTCTTGGCCGCCGCCGAAGCGGCGGAAGCGGTCCCGTGCCCGGCGCCGCGCTCCACGGCCCGCCGGAAGGCCGCCAGGCGCGCGGCGAAATCAGGGGGAAAATAGAGGGCCACGTCGTACTTGCCCGCCTCCACGTCGCGGAAGGCATCGCCGCGGCCCTTCGCCGCCGCGCCATGGGCCGGCCACTCTGTCAGCACCAGCGGCCTCGGGTCGCGCCCGCTCTCGGGAAGAAACCGCGGATCAATAGCGCCGTTGCGAATCAGGCTCGGCCCCGGCTCCGGCGGCGGCATCCCGATCACCAGCACCTCGGTCGGCTGCGCGCGGCGAAATTGCACCACCGTGGAAAGGCTCATCCCCAGCAACGGATATAACAGTAGCGGCAGCACGAAGATCATGAACAACGTCCGCCGGTCGCGCAACTGGTCGCGGATCTCGCGCAACAGGATCAGCTTGACGTTGTGCAGGTTCATTCCGCGCGGTCCCGGTCGTGCCGCGAGATCAACTGGAAGAACAACTCCTCCAGGTCGTGCTGGTGATGCTGCTGGCGCAACTCCTCCAAGGTCCCCTCGGCCAGGATCTGCCCGCGGTGAATGATCGCCAGGCGGTCGCAGAGCCGTTCGGCCTCGCGCATGATGTGGGTGGAGAAGAGGATGCACTTGCCGTGGTCGCGGAGGTGGGCCACCGTGTCCAGCAAAGCCCGAGCCACCAGCACGTCCAAGCCGGCGGTGGCCTCGTCGAAGATCAGCACGGGCGGGTCATGGACCAGCGCCCTGGCCACCGACACCTTCTGCTTCATGCCGGTGGACATCTTTGCTCCCAGCACGTCGCGGAAGTCGTTCATCGTCAGCCGCTGGAAGAGGGTCTCCATCCGCGCCCGCAGTTCCTCGTCGGCGATGCCGTAGAGGCGGCCGAAATACTCGACCATCTCCCAGCCGGTCATGCGATCGTAGACGGCCGTGTTGGCCGACATGAAGCCGATCTGGCGCCGCACCCGCGAAGGCTGGGTGAGGACGTCGTAGCCGTTGACGGTGGCGCCGCCGGCGGTGGGGCGCAGCACCGTGCTGAGGATTCGCAGGGCGGTGGTCTTGCCCGCCCCGTTGGGACCCAGCAGGCCGTAGATTTCACCGGGCCGGGCGTGGAAGCTGATCCCCCCCAGGGCAACCAAACGGCCGCGCCGCAGGTCGGGGTAGTGCTTCGTCAAGGCGTGCACGTGAATCATGGCGAGGGCCGGGCCGGGTGGAGGCGTCTATTCCTCAATTCTACCACCCGGCTTACGCGCGGCGCGGCCGTCCCCTCTCCCTCCGAGAGAGGGTCAGGGTGAGGGCGGACCGGCGGTTGACGATAGGGTTTTCCCTTCCTGTAAAGCTCCAGGTAGGCACCGATCTGCTCGGCAAGCGGGCGGTTGCCGGCGGCAGCAGCCGACTGGATGGCTTGCTGGGCGGTCCGCACGGCCTCGGGAAAGCGGCCCGCCTCGGCGTAGGCGGCGGCCAGCGTGCCCAGCGCGATGGGATCGCTGGGCGAGATCTGGACGGCGCGCCGCGCGAGGGTCAGGGCTTCCGCCCCGTCGCGGAACCTGGGGTCGGGATGCGTCGCGCGAATCCAGGCGAGGTTGCGTTGGGCAATGGCGTCATTCGGGTTGATCTTCAGCGCCGACTCGTACTCGGCCACGGCCTCATCGAGCCGCCCTACGCTGGCCAGGGCAATGCCGAGGGCGCCGTGGGCGACGGCCTCATTGGGATCGATCTTGATCGCTTCCCGGTACTCGGCCGCCGCCTCGTCGAGCCGCCCCGCGCTGGCCAGGGCCAGACCGAGATTGCAGTAGGCCTCCGCGTCGCGGGGACTTATTTTCAGCAGCTCCCGGTACTCGGCGATGGCCTCGTCGACCCGTCCCTGCTGGGCCAGGGCCGCGCCGAGGTTGCCGTGGGCCTGGACGTAGTCGGGATTGATTTCTAGTGCCTCTCGATACTGGGCGATGGCTTCGTCGCGCCGCCCCTGGCCGGCCAGGAACAGACCGAGGTTGCCGTGGGCGATGGCATTCCTCGACGTGCAAAGCAGGGCGTGGTCCCACAACGTCTTGCTGTTGCGCCAATAGGAAGTCTGCCGCCACGCGCAGGCCGCCAACGCCAACAGGACAACGGCCGAGGCCAGGCCGCAGATGGTGCGTTGATACGGCCATCTCCGGCTCGCATCGGCTATGCCCCACGCCAACGCCATGCCGATGCCGATCTGCGGCAGATAGGTGAAGCGATCGGGTTCCGCCTCCGCGCCAAGTTCAATGAGCCCAATTACCGGCACCATCATTCCGAGGTACCAAAGCCAGCCGACGGTCCCATAAGGATATTTTCGCCAGGCAGCGACGGCCGCCGCCGTCACTCCGGCCAAAAGCACCGCGGCCCCAAGAACCTCCCACACCGGCAGGTGCGTGTCGCGGTGCGGATATGGAACAGCCAAATGCACCGGATAGAAAAGACGTCCCAGGTACTCGACATACGATAACATGGCGTTGCCCACGCACCACGACCAGGGGCTCTGATCGGTGAGGATTAAGGCGGCGTGCCGCGCCCAGAGAGTGACGGCGCCATAAACCCCGGCGATGCCAAGAAGCGGTATCTTCTCCAGGACCAGCCAAGCGAGGTTTTTAAGCACGTCGCGAGGCGCAGCGGCCGCCGAGGAGCTCGATAGCGACATCCGCCCGAGCGGCCAAAAATCCAACAAAAGCAGCACGCACGGCGCCGTCACTAGGATCTGTTTGGCCATCAATCCCAGGGCCAGCAATGTCATCACCGCCGCGTAGCGAAGCACGGAAAACGGCCGCCGGGCGTACGCGACATACGCCCCCAGCATGAGCATGAAAAAAACGCCGCTCAAGACGTCCTTGCGCTCGGTGACCCAGGCCACCGATTCGGCGCGCAAGGGGTGCACGGCGAACACCGCGGCGGCAAAGGCACAGGGCCAGAGCCGGCCGGTCATTTGCCGCAAGACGAGGAACAGCAAGACCGCCGTCAGGGCGTGCAGCAGCACGTTGGTGAAATGAAACCCGCCGGGGCGGAGGCCGAAAATCTCGCGGTCTACCATGAACGACAGCCACGTTAGCGGCTGCGGCTGCCATAAACACCCCTGCTTTTGGGTGAACGCCCACTTGATGTCTTGCGTCGTCAGCCCGTCGGAGACATGGGGATTTTCGTAGACGCAGGCGTCGTCGTCAAAATTCACAAAATCGAACCGCACGGTCTGACCGAAGACCGCGAAGACAGCCAGCACCAGGGCGATGCACACGGCCCACGCCCAACGGCGTTCCCGACGCAGGAGCGACGCGTCCGAGGCGTCGTCCGGTTCCAAGGTTTCTCGACAGTCGCCGATTCCACTCATGAGAGTTGCGCACTCATTTTACCGGCGGCGGCGGGCGGCTGCCAGCCGCGGGCAATGACTCACGAAACGGCTTGCCGGCCCGATAGAGCGCCAGTTGCCTTTGCAGCGTAGCGGCCAGGACGGGGTTGTCTTGCCGCCTTGCAAGTTCCAGGGCATCGCGGGCCGTGGCAGCGGCCTCGGAAAACCGGCCCGCCTCGGCGTAGGCGGCGGCCAGCGTGCCCAGCGCCGTGGGATCACCAGGCGAGATCTCGACGGCGCGCCGGGCGAGGGTCACGGCTTCTGCCCCGTCACGGAACCTGGGGTCGGGATGCGTCGCGCGAATCCAGGCCAGTTTGTTATAGGCGATGGCATCATTGGGATTGATCTTCAGCGCCTTCCGGTACTCGGCCACGGCTTCGTCGAGCCGCCCCAGGCCGGCCAGGGCCATGCCGAGGGCGCCGTGGGCGACGGCCTCGTTGGGATCGATTTTCAGCGCCTTCCGGTACTCGGCCGCCGCCTCGTCGGGTCGCCCCGCGCTGGCCAGGGCCAGGCCGAGGTTGCGGTGGACCGTGGCGTTGTGGGGATTGATTTCTAGCGATCTCTGGTACTCGGCGATGGCTGCGTCGACTTGCCCGTGACCGGCCAGGGCCACGCCGAGGTTGCCGTGGGCGCCGGCGTCGTTGGGATTGATTCTCAACGCCGCCCGGTGCTCGGCGATGGCTTCGTCGAAGCGCCCCTGGCCGGCCAGGGCCACGCCGAGGTTGCAGTGGGCGCCGGCGCTGTTGGGATCGATTTCTAGCGCTCTATGGTACTCGATGATGGCTTCGTCGAAGCGCCCCAGGCCGGCCAGGGCCATGCCGAGGTTGCCGTGGCCGGTGGCGTCATTGGGAATGATTTTCACCACCTCCCGGAACTCAGCGACGGCTTCGCCGACCCGCCCCAGGGCGGTCAGGGCCAGGCCCAGGTTGCCGTGGGTCCCAGCGTCGTTGGGGTTGATGTCCAGCGCCGTCCGGTACTCGGCGATCGCCTCGTCGAACCGCCCCAGGCCGGCCAGGACCCCGCCGAAGCTGCCGTGGGCGAGGGCATTCCGCGGCATGCAACGCAGGGCGTGGCGCCACAACGTCTTGCTGTCGCGCCAATAGGAAGTCTGCCACCCTGCGCACGCCGCCAACGCCAACAAGACCACAGCCGAGACCAGGCCGCAAATCTTGCCTTGAGACGGCCATCTCCGGGTGCAATCGGCCGCGCCCCACGCCAACACAATACCGATGCCGATCTGCGGCAGATAGGTGAAGCGATCGGCCTCCGCTTGGACGCCAAATTGAATGCCCCCAATCACCGGCAGCATCATTCCGAGGTACCAAAGCCAGCCGACGATCCCGTAGGGATGTTTTCGCCAGGCAGCGACGACCGCCGCCGTCACGCCGGCCATAAGCACCGCGGCCCCAAGGACCTGCCACAGCGGCAAGGGCATGTCGCGACGCGGATAAGCGGCGGCCAAATGCACCGGGTAAAAGAAATGCCCCAAGTATCCGACATACGATAACAGGGCGTTGCCCACGCGCCACGGCCAGGGACTCTGATCGGCCGGGACTATGGCCTCGCCTTGCGCCCAAACCGTGACGGCGCAGGAAACACCGGCCAGGGCGAAAAGCGGAATCTTCTCCAGGACCAGACAGGCGAGGTTTTTGAGGATGTCGCGCGGCCCGGCCGACGGGCTCGATAACGCCATCCGCCCCAGCGGCCAAAAATCCAGCAAAAGCAGCAGGCACGGGGCCGTCACTAGGATCGGCTTGGCCATCAATCCCAGGGCCAGGAGGATCACCACTGCCGCGTAGCGGAAGATGGAAAACGGCCGCCGGGCGTAAACCACGTACGCTCCCAGCACGAGCATGAAAAAGACGCCGCTCAAGACGTCCTTGCGCTCCGTGACCCAGGCCACCGATTCGGCGCGCAAGGGGTGCACGGCGAACACCGCGGCCACAAACGCAGAGGGCCAGAGCCGGCCGGTCATTTGCCGCAACACCAGGAACAACAAGACCGCCGTGAGGGCGTGCAGCAACACGTTGGTGAAATGAAACCCGCCGGGGCGGAGGCCGAAGACCTCGCGGTCCACCATGAAAGAAAGCCACGTCAGCGGCTGCCATAGACACTCATGCTTTTGGGTAAACGCCCACTTGATGTCTTGCGTCGTCAGCCCCTTGGAAACATGGGGATTTTCGGAGACGCAGACGTCGTCGTCGAAATTCACGAAATCGAACCGCACGGTCTGGCCGAAGACTGCGAAGACGGCCAGCACCAGGGCGATCGAGACGGCCCACGCCCAGCGGCGCTCGCGACGCGACAGCGACACGTCCGAGGCGTCGCCCGGTTCCAAGGTTTCTCGACAGTCGCGGTCGCCGCTCATGGGAACTGAGAATGGAGGCAGGGCCGTCAGAAAGGATCGCCACAACCATTTTATCGGCGACGCTCGACTGCCGCCAGTCGCGCAGCAACACGCGGGAGGAACAAAGAAAAGAACGGGGACAAGGGAACCGGCACCAGCGCCTTGCGACCCACGCGCCGCCGCTACGCGGGCCCCGCCTCCCGCGCCAAACGGCTGATCTCTTTGAACGCCGCCGTGCCGGCCGCCTGGCACCACTCGAACAGCGCCGCCTCGGTGGTCGTCAACGTCGCCCCCGCCGAATCCATCCGCCCCAGCGCCGTGCGATAGTCGATCTCGAACCGCGACCCGACGGCGTCGACCGCCACAAAGGTCAGCCAACCGTCGGCCAGCAGGTCCAAGACGGTCTGCGCCACGCAGACGTGGGCCTCGATGCCGCAGACCAGCAGCTTGTGGATGCCGCGGCCGCGGAAGTCGGCGAAAATCCCCGGACAGCCCCCGCAACTGAAAGTGAGCTTCGCCGCGCGGGCCGCCAAGCGCGCGGCCAACTCGGGCACCGTCGGCCCCAACCCCTGCGGATATTGCTCCGTGGCCGCCACCGGCAGGCCGAGAATCGTCGCCCCGTCGATCAGCCGCCGGATGTTCCACACCACGCGCGCATGGTCGCCAATGGCCGGGACGAGTTTCTCCTGCACGTCGACCACCAGCAAGGCGGTATCGCCGGCCGACATCAACTCGGGGCTGCGGGGAAGAATCGGCTCCTCAGGGCTGCTCTGGCTCATAAGAGGCAGGATAGCGGAAGGCAGGCGATATGGCCAGGGGCCAGTGGGGACTGTCCCAATTTTTGGGGCGGGCACCACGCGGAGCGTGGTCGCGACAAAAATGGGACTGTCCCCCTTGCCCGCTCTGGAACAGGCTGGAAAAAAAGCGAGGCCCCGGCGGGATATCGCCCGCGCCGGGGCCTCGTCGGCGTTTCGCTGCCTGGTGGCACTGGCCGCCAGCCGCAAGGATTCGCTGGCCTACCAGGCCGTGGCTACCGCCGGGGTCTGGTTGTGGACAAACTGCTGATCGGCCGCGCTCAGTTGGTCGAGGGCAATGCGGAAGTACTTGCCCTGGGCATTGCACAGGCGGACCATGTCGTCCTGGACGCTGATCAAGCGGGCCTCGAGCTGATACTGGCCCGTCGCGTCGGACCAAATCCGCAGGCCGCCGCTATGGTTCATGCCGAACGGATTGCCCTCGGGCTTAGCCGGGGCAGCCGGAGCGGCAGGATTGGCCGGGGCAGCCGGGGCAGCCGGAGCGCCCGGAGCGGCGGGGGCAGCCGGGGCAGCCGGGGCAGCGGGACCGGCCGGAACTGCCGGAACGACCGGCTTCTGGGGCTCCATGTTCTTGGGCGCCGGAGCCACGGGCCCCGGAGCGGGCTTCTCCGCCGGCTTCTCTGCGGGCTTCTCCGCCGGCTTCTCTGCTGGTTTCGCTGCCGGCTTTTCGACAGCCTTTTCCACCGGCGGCTTGGCAGCCGGCGGCGTTGCTGTCGGTGTCGGAGTCGGCGGGGTTACAGAGGGAGCCGCAGGCGGCGTTCCCAACGACGGCGGCGCCATCGAGGGGGGGCCGGCCGGCGGCATCATCGCCGGACCCGGCACCACCATTCCCGGCGGCATGGCCATCGGTCCGCCCGGCACAAACCCTGGCGGCATGGGCATCGGCCCCGAGCACGTCGGCCCGCAGGGCCCGCAACAACTCTGGCCGCAGCACGGCCCGCAGCAGGGCCGCTCGCAGCACGGCGTACAGCAGGGCCGCACCCAGCACGGCGCACAGCAGGGCGCACAGCATCTTGATACGCAACCGCAGTGGGCGCCGCAGCGGCAAAACAGGCCGTCAAAGCAGCACGCCGAAGCTACATCGGTCGCGACAAACGAGGCCGCAAGCAAAGCCGCGGCCATCCATCCCAATCGTCGTCCCATGTCAAAGGTCCTCCCGTCCGAAAAAGGAAAAAAACGGTTCGTAGTCTCTCTGCCAACCGGCCAAGGAATGAGAAGTGCGGACTTCTCGCCACGCGACGCAAGACGCCCCACTATCTTACCCATTCTTCCCCGGCTATGCAATTACCTTCATCTCAAAAATTTACCCCCTTACTGGACGAAACTACCTCGCGCCGGCGTGACGGGCCACAATTTCGCTGCAAGCCAGGCAATCCAAGCGATAAAGTCGGCAAAACAGGCCGCACGACTTCCCTCCGAAAGGAGGGGGGGCCACAGTCTCTCCCTCGACGATGCCCCGGGCCGCTGGTGCCGCCGGGCCCTTTCCACCATACTATCCAGGGGAAGGGGAAAGACAATGCGAAACCGCAAGCGTACGAAATCCTTCCCCCCTCGGGCACCGAGCGCAGCTTGGTCGTCCGCCCTCCCCCTTTATTTTTCCTCCTTATGAAGACTCACTCGACCACTGTGTTGACCGTCCGCCATAAGGGCGTGGTGGCCCTGGGCGGCGACGGCCAGGTGACCGTCGGCAATTCGATCATGAAGGCCGACGCCGTGAAAATCCGCCGCCTGTTGGACGACCAGGTCATCACCGGCTTCGCCGGCTCCAGCGCCGACGCCTTCGCGCTGTTGGAGCGCTTCGAGGCCAAGCTGAAGGACCACCGAGCCAACATTGTCCGCGCGGCGATCGAATTGGCCAAGGAGTGGCGCACCGATCGCGCGCTGCGGCGCCTGGAGGCGATGCTGGCCGTGGTCGACGCCCAGCACACGCTGCTGGTCACCGGCAACGGCGACGTGATCCAGCCGACCGACGGCGTGCTGGGGATCGGCTCCGGCGGCAGTTACGCCCTGGCCGCGGCACGCGCGCTGATGGCCCATAGCGACCTGGGGGCGGTCGCGATCGTCCGCACGGCCTTGGAGATCGCCGCGGAGATCGACGTGTATACGAATACCAATATCGTGGTGGAGGAGCTTCCGTGCCAGAGTTGACACCGCGGGAGATCGTGGCCGCCTTGGACCGGCACATCGTCGGCCAGGACGAGGCGAAGCGGGCGGTGGCGGTGGCCATCCGCAACCGCTGGCGGCGGCAGCACCTTGCCGAAGACATGCGGCAGGAGGTGGCGCCGAAGAACATCCTCATGATCGGCCCCACCGGCGTGGGCAAGACGGAGATCGCCCGCCGATTGGCCAAGCTCACCGGCGCCCCGTTCATCAAGGTCGAGGCCACGCGTTACACCGAGGTGGGCTACTACGGCCGCGACGTCGAGAGCATGGTCCGCGAGCTGGTCGACAACGCCATCGGACTGGTGCGGCAGAAGGAGCGGGAGGCGGTCCGCGAGGAGGCCCACCGCCGCGTCGACGAGCGGCTCTTGGACCTGCTGGCCCCGGCCCCGCCCTCGCTGGACGCCGCCCCCGACAGCCCCGATTCGCCCGACCGCTATCAGCGCACCCGCGACAAGATGCGGGCGATGCTGGCCTCCGGCGAGTTGGACGAGCGCCGCGTGGAACTCGTCCTGGAGAGGCGCGCCGCGCCCGTGATGTTCAGCGGCATGGGCATGGAGCAGATGGATTTCGACCTCCAGGGCATGTTCGAGAAGATCCTGCCTAAGAACAGCGTCCGCCGCGAGATGACCGTGACCGAGGCCCGCCGCGTGCTCTTCGAGGAGGAGTGCGACGCCCTGATCAACCAGGAGAAGGTCCACGCCCAGGCCATCGACCTGGCCGAGAACCTGGGCATCATCTTCATCGACGAGATGGACAAGGTGGTGGCCAGCGAGCAGACGCACGGGGCCGACGTGTCGCGGCAGGGCGTGCAGCGCGACCTGCTGCCGATCGTCGAGGGGACCACGGTGCAGACCCGCTACGGCTACGTGAAGACCGACCACATTTTGTTCGTGGCGGCCGGGGCCTTTCACCGCGCCAAGCCCAGCGACCTGATGCCCGAGCTGCAAGGCCGCTTCCCCATCCGCGTGGAGCTGAAGGACCTCGACCGCGACGATTTCATCCGCATCTTGACCGAGCCGAAGAGTTCGTTGACGAAGCAGTACGAGGCCCTCTTGGCGACCGAGGGGCTGGAGCTGGCCTTTACGCGGGAGGCCGTCGAGGCCTTGGCCGAAGTGGCCTTTCAGGTGAATCAGCGGACGCAGAACATCGGCGCCCGGCGGCTCTACACGATCATGGAGCGGCTCTTGGAGGAGTTGAGTTTCGAGGCCCCGGACCGGAAGCGTGGGCGGGTGGAGATCGACGCGGCCTACGTCCGCCAGCGGCTGCACGACTTGGCGGAAGATGAGGATTTGAGCAAGTTCGTGCTATGAGGGAGCGGCGGGGAATTCCGACGCGCGCGGCATAAAAGGTGCATCGACGCCCGACTTGATTTGGCTTTCCGGAGAAGGACGGTTGTCATGTTTCTCCGCGTGTACATTCTCCTGCTTACGCTTGTTGTTGCCTGCGCGTCGTGGGCTGCGTTTGGGGCGGGCGGCGGAATGGCTGCCTCGTTTGTCTTATTGGCACTGGCAATTCGCATCTGTGGGCGTAAGTTCCGTTGGCGGCGGTCCTTTCAATTTGCGACAGCCACGCTCTGGTTACTGGCGCTGGCCTGTTTGCTGGTGCCAGCGATGAAGGCCGCGCGAGAGGATGCCCATTGTTGGGTTTGCAGGAACAACTTGAAACAGATTGGCCTTGCCTTGCAGTGTTACCACGTGACCTATGGATGTTATCCACCGCCCTGCACTTATGACAAGGCGGGCCGACCAATGCGCAGCTGGCGTCTGCTCATCCTGCCATTCATGACTTGCGACCTCACCTATAACCAGTGGAATTTCAATGAACCGTGGGATGGGCCTCGCAACAAAGAACTTACGGCACACTGCGAATGTGTGTACTCTTGCCCGACGGACCAGGGCTGGCCGCCTCGGTCCACCACCACGAGTTACGTGGCTGTTCTCGGCAGGAGAGCCGCTTGGAGGTGGGACGAGAACGTGGCGCGCGAGGACCGCGATAAGCAAGAGCGAAGCGCAGATACATTTCTTGTCACCGAGATGGCGAATTCTAAAATACAATGGACGGAACCGAAGGACATTAACTTTAGCGACCTCGAAGCCTTACGTTCGTTGGCTGCCAACGCCCCGCATCTACGCAACAACGGGTATTTCTACCACGGCACGCCCGCGGTCAACGCGCTGCTTGTCGATGGCGACATGCTGTTTATGCTCCCGTGCGATGCCAATGCCAATGCACTGACGGCCGTATTGCCGCCCAGTGAGGCGATGAAGGCTGCAATGTGGGATGAGAAGGGCGGCGATTCCCGTGCCCTCTACGCTGATGAACTGCAAGTCAATTTGCCCCACTCTATCGGCTTGCCGGTGTGGATTGTTGGGGTTTGCCTGTTGTCCTACCAAGTCATGCGTGACCGAAGAAAACAGAGGAAGGCGGTCCGGGAAGTCGAAACCGAGCCAGAACGAGGGCGCACCTAGTGTCGGCAAACTGGGCTGCCGGAAACTGGCTGGGACCCTGTGTGCACGCTTCTCCTGTGTGCATTCCTGAGCAGGTATGCAGGCGGCCACGAACGACTACCCGGTGAAAGCATGACGGGGTCCGAAACGGGGACGCAGCTAGTATTGGCAAACTGGGCTATCGCAGACTAGCTTCGTCCCATGACCGCCGGCAACCCCTGGCCGGCCAGAATTCCGGTGACCAACGATGAACAAGCTCTGGCACTCCAAGAACAAAATGCCGCCCAAGGCGACCCTTCAGCAGAGGATTGATTGGCATCGAAAACATCAGGAGCACTGCGCGTGTCGAGCGGTGCCAAAGAGCCTGTTGGCACATTTCAAACCGCCGAGGCGTGGCTGAAGAAAAAGGGGACCTTCTGTTTTTGGTAAAATAGGGAAGCTTCCGTGGGCATCGGCCGGCAACCAGGACCCCTACCACATCGGTGGACCTACCCCCACAAATTGGGCTGGACGCACGGGGTCCCTCCTGGGACAATCCCGCCCCGTTCCGCCGGATGAGCCCGGCGGCTCGCTGCCTCTTCACAAACCCGTCCAAGGTTGTATGATGGTGCCAGAGGGGTTCGCCTCCGGGACGCGCCGCGGGCCGTTTTGGCCATGCGCTGCCGCAGTTGCCCTGTTGCTGGGCCTGGCACTGACCGGCTGCGCCAGTGCGCCAACTTCCGGCAGTTCCAATAGTTCGAGCAGTTCCAGCCTGATGGGGGCGGGCTACACCGACAACAGCCTGGGCGATCAAGTCCGCGGCTATCGAAAGCCCGACTCCGACGCGGGCTTCGACGGCGTGAGCAGCAAGTCGCAGCAGATCGAGAAAGACCTGGGAGTGCAGTAGCAACAGAATTTAGGAGTTAGAAGTTAGAAGGTAGCAAACGCCCACCACTCCGCGATTCTAACTCCTAACTTCTAACTCCTTATTTCTTTTGAAGGGGGTTCCACTTGGATACGCTTTACGATCGCGTCTGCCAATACGCCCGCCAGACCGCCGTCTGGACCGCGGTCGAGGCGGCCCTGGGCTGGGACGAGCGGACGCAATTGCCGCCGGCGGCCGGCGAGTATCGGGCCGAGCAACTCACGGCCATCTCCGGCCTGCTCCATCACCGCTGGACCGATCGGCAATTCGTCGCCGACGTGGGCCAACTGGCCGAGAGTCCGCCGGCTCGCGAGGCCGACTCGGACGCGGCCGTGGTGATCCGCCGCTTGAAGCGCCGCGTGGACCGCAAGGTGAAGCTGCCGCAGCGGCTGGTCGAGGAGTTGGCCCGCGCCGCCGTGCTGGGCCAGCAGGCCTGGCAGGAAGCCCGCAAAAGCGACGACTTCCCGTCCTTCCGGCCGCTGCTGGAAACGATGGTCGGCCTGAAGCGCGAGGAGGCGCAGGCGATCGGTTATGAGCAATGTCCCTACGACGCCTTGCTGGACGACTACGAGCCGGAGGAGCGGACGGCCAACGTCAGCCGGGTGCTGGCCGAGTTGCGCGGGCAGTTGGTGCCGCTGGTGGCGGCGATTCGCCACAGCCCGCGACGCCCGGACACCGCGATCTTGGCCCGCGGCTATCCGGTCGCCGAGCAAGAGGCCTTCGGCCGCCGGGCGGGCAGCGCCATCGGCTTCGACTTCAACCGCGGGCGGTTGGACGTGACGGCCCATCCCTTCTGCACCACGCTGGGCCCGCACGACTGCCGCATCACCACCCATTTCGACGAGCACTTCTTCAACGCCGCCTTCTTCAGCATCCTGCACGAGGCCGGGCACGGACTCTACGAACAGGGGCTCCCGGCCGAGCACTACGGCCTGCCGCTGGGCGAAGCGGTCTCGCTGGGCATCCACGAGTCGCAGTCGCGAATGTGGGAGAACATGGTCGGCCGCAGCCATGCCTTCTGGGAGCATTTCTTCCCCGAGGCGCAGCGGCGCTTCCCCGCCGCACTGGGCGACGTGGGCCTGGACGCCTTCCACTTCGCGCTGAACGAGGTGCGGCCGTCGTTGATCCGCATCGAGGCCGACGAGGCCACCTACAACCTGCACATCCTCATCCGTTTCGAGTTGGAGCAGGCCCTGCTGGACGGCCAGTTGCCGCCGGCCGAGCTGCCGGGGGCGTGGAACGAGAAGTACGACAAGTACCTGGGCGTGCGACCGCCCAACAACGCCCAGGGCGTCCTCCAGGACGTCCATTGGAGCGCGGGCCTGGTGGGTTACTTTCCAACTTATACGCTGGGCAATCTCTACGCGGCGCAATTCTTCGACCAGGCGGAGGCCGACTTGGGCGGGCTGGCCCGGCAGTTCGCCCGTGGCGAGTTCCAGCCCCTGCGGCGATGGCTGGCCGAAAAGATCCACTGCCACGGGCAGCGCTGGACGGCGGCCGAGCTGGTCCGCCGCGTCACCGGCCGGGCGCTGGAATCCGGGCCGCTCATGCGGCACCTGTGGAGCAAACTCGGCACGCTCTACGGAGTGACGCCGTAGGGGGCATTGCGAAACCGCAAGCGGCGGCGCCGTTGGCTTCCACCTTCCCCCCTCCGCCCTCCGCCCTCCCCCTTCCCTAATCCCCAATCCCTAATCCCTCCTCCTCCCCCCGCTACGGTGGCAAAAAGCGCCGTTTCCGCCGCTGGGACGGCCTATTTTTCCGCTCGGGGAGTAGTTTTGGCCGCGTTTGCGGATTAGACTAGTGGGGATACCTTTCCTACAGAGAAGATGCCATGCCCTTTACGTCCAGTTGTCCAAAGTGTCAGAAGCCGGTGACGGTTCCCGACGGCGTCGGCGCCGCGTCGCTGGTGCGATGTCCGTTGTGCGAAGTGGAGTTCGAGTTGCGCGAGGCGATGGGACCGCCGGCGCTGGTGGTCATCGAGGCCAGGACCGACGACGGCCAGCCGATGGTGCCGGTGCCGGTGCCGGTGGGGGCCGAAATGGCCCTGGCCGAGGCCCAGCCCGCGGCTGCGGACCTCTCCGACGACGACCGCTGGGCCGCCGGCTGGGCGTCGGCCGACGAGACGGCCGTGGCGGAGCACGCCGAGGGAGAGCACGCCGAGGGGGAGAGCGATGCGGCGGTCTTCGGCGCCATCACCGGCAAGTTGCCGCCCGCCGAGGGGGGCGACGGCGTGAGCCTGCCGCCCAGGCTCCCTGGCGTGGAAGGGGGCGAAGCGGCGGAGCCGTTGCGGCGGCGCCGGCGTCGCCCCCGCCAAGAGCATCCCATACGGGTCTTCTTCGGCTGCATCATTTCCGCGCTCTTGGCCGGCGCCGTGGCCTACTGGGGCGTGAACTTCTTCGGCGGCGCGAAAAACGACATGCTGAAGATCCGGCTCCCCTTCTGCTCGCACACCTACCAGTATTGGTGCTGGTGGACGCCGTGGCACTGGCAGGCGCCGCCGGCCGCGGCGCAGCCCAAGGCGGTCGTCGCCAACGCCCTGCGGACCATCAGCAATGCAAAGGCGGCCGTCACTCCTGCCCAACCGGCCGCCAACTCCACGCAACCGGCCCCCACCAATTCCAAGCCGGTTGTTGACCCGAAGAAGTCCAAGACCCCTGCCAACGATATGCCCGACATCGCGGTGAAGCCGATCCAGACGGTAACGCCGACCATCCCCTCGAAGCCGCTGGAGAAGCCGAAAGAGAAGCCGAACAGCGCCAAGCCGGGAGAAAGATCGCCTGAGGCGAAGTCGCCGAAAGAACAGCCGCCGGCGGCGGAGCCCAAGGAAGCGGCGCCGAAGCCTCCGGCCAACAAGGCGACGGAGCCGCCGGCGAAGGAGGAGCCGAAGGCCGCGCCGGCGGACGCCGACGACGGGATGCCGGCCATGCCCGACATCGGGCCGAAGCCTGGACAGGCCGGGCCCGATGCCGCTCCCGCCCCGGTCAGCCCCCAGCCGCCGGAAAACCCCAAGGCATCTTCCCCGAAGGTCGAGAAGCCCCAGACGTCAGCGAAGACGGAGAAGGCGGAGAAGCCGGCCTCCCCCGCGCCGGAAACTCCTGCCGCGCCGGAGGAGCCGGCGCCGCCGGAGCCCGTGGCGCCCAGTCCGGCAGTGACGCCGCCGGCCAAGCCGGAGACAACCGCGGCGGCGGGCGTGCAAACGCCGCCAGCCGATGTTGTCGGGCCGCTTCATCCGGCGCCGTACAATCCGGCCGACTTGGACACGGCCCTGGAGGCCGCGCGCGACAATTTCGGCCATCCGTCCACGGACATCACGCCGGCGGCCTATGAGAAGCTCCGCCGCGTGGCCGAGGTGCTCACGCTGGTGAAGCGCCCCTCCGGCGGGGCCCTGCCCGCGGAGCAGCAGCGGGCGATCCATGAGCTGCTGCGGGGGGCCACTGCCACGGCAGCCCGAACCGACAAAATCGCCCAGTCCGCCGCGGCCCTGTTGGCCAGCCCGGATGCCAGCGGCGGCATCCTCCTGACCGGCACGGTCACCTTCGTCGGCGTTCAGGAGAAGCTCCACGGCGCGGCCGTGCGGATCGCCGGCCAGGCCAAGCCGGTGAGCGTGCTCAGCGGTCAGTCGCTCTCGGTCAACAAGGACGACAAGGTGCTGATTCTCGGCCACCTGGTGCGCGACCCGGCCAAGAACCTGGCGGGTTACAAGGGGACGCAGCCGCTGGTGGTGTGGGGCATTTTGGCCGTCAAGCTGCCGTAGGAACACGGTGGGTGGCACCCGCCCGTCGCGAAAACGCCCTTGCTCTTCGCGGGAATATGTGCTAGAGTTGATTTTGAGACTGATTCTCAATCCATCCCGCACCCCGTCCACCGGTAGATATACATGCCACCCACTGGGATGCAAGGCCCCGCCCTCCCCGCCGCCACCGTCCCCATCCACCTCCTCGAACCCGGCCAGCGGGCCCGCATCAACCGCATCGTCGGACGCCCCGACGACGTCCATCGCCTGCAGGAATTCGGACTCTGCGACGGCGTGCAGGTCGAGATGTTTCGCCCCGGCACCCCCTGCATCTTCCGCGTGGCCGGCAACAAGATCTGCCTCCGCGCCGGCGAGTCGCTCCATGTGCTCGTGCTTCCCGCCGCCGGGCCCGATTGAGCCATGCCCCAGCGGCCCACCCCCTTCACCATCGCCCTGATCGGAAACCCGAACACGGGCAAATCGACGCTCTTCAGCGCCCTGGTGGGCGTCCATCAGCACGTGGGCAACTATCCGGGCGTGACGGTCGAGAAGAAGCTCGGCCGCCTGGAGCAGCAGGGTTGCCGCTTCGAGGTGATCGACCTGCCGGGGCTCTATAGCCTCGCCCCGCGGTCCCGCGACGAGATGGTGGCGGTGGACGTCCTCCTGGGGCGGCGCGAAGAAACGGCCGCCGTGGATGCGGTCGTCTGCGTGGTCGATGCCGCCAACCTCCAGCGCAATTTCTACCTCCTCAGCCAGGTCCTGGAACTGGGGCTGCCCACCGTCGTGGCCGTCAACATGGTCGACGTGGCCGCCCGCCGCGGCATCAGCATCGACTTTCCCCGGCTCCAAGAGCGCCTGGCCGTGGCGGTCGTGCCCACGGAGGCCAACCATCGCGTCGGCCTCGATGAACTCAAGGCGGCGCTGGTGGAAGCGGTCCAGGACGGTCCGCGCAGTGGGGGACTGTCCCCTTCTCCCGGTTCTTCGCCCGGCCCGCGCAGCCTCTTCCCCGAGGCTTTTGAGCAGGAGGTCGCCCGCCTGGAGGCCGTGCCACTGGCGGCCGGCGCGGACGGGCCCCTGCCCCGCTCCCTTGTGCGCCGGCTGCTGCTGGATTCCAATGGCTATCTCCAGCGGGCGCTGCTCTCGGACGACGACGAGGCCCAGCGGCGATTGAGCGAAGCTCGCGGGCGGCTGGCCCGCGCCGGTTGCTGCGTGCCGGCGGTCGAGACCGAGGTCCGCTACCGCTGGGCCCGCGCCACGTTGGACGGGGTCATGACCGAGCCGCGCCGCTTCCAGCTCACGGCCGGCGACCGTGCCGACCGCCTGCTCACGCACCGCGTTTGGGGCCTGGTGGTCTTCGCCCTGCTCATGCTGGCGGTGTTCCAGGCCATCTTCGTCTGGGCCCAGCCGGCCAGCGACGCGATCAACCTGGCCGCCGCCGGCGTCGGCGGCTGGGTCTCCGGGGCGATGAGCGAAGGACCGCTGCGGAGCCTGCTGGTCGACGGCGTCATCGGCGGCGTGGGCAGCGTGCTGGCCTTCCTGCCGCAAATCCTCCTCCTCTTCTTCTTCATCGCGGTACTGGAGGATTGCGGCTACATGGCCCGGGCGGCTTGCTTGATGGACCGGCTCATGTCTCGAGTGGGCCTGAGCGGCCGCTCCTTCATTCCTATGCTCTCCTCCTGTGCCTGCGCCGTGCCGGGCGTCATGGCCGCCAGGGTGATCGAGAACGAGCGCGACCGGCTGACCACGATCCTGGTGGCCCCGCTGATGACCTGCTCGGCGCGGTTGCAGGTCTATGTCCTGTTGATCGCCGCCTTCATTCCCGCGCGGGAATACTGTTTCGGGTTTCTCACCCTGCCGGCGCTGGTGCTGGCGGGGTTTTACGCCTTGGGCATTGTGGCCGCGGTGGCGGTCGCCATGGTGTTGAAACGGACGCTCTTGCGCGGGCCGTCGCCGCCGCTGCTGATGGAACTGCCCGGCTTCCAGTGGCCTTCGCCGCGGGCGGTGCTGGCACGGATGCTCGACCGCGGCTGGGTCTTCCTCCGCTCTGCCGGCACGGTGATCCTGGCCATCTCGATCGTCGTCTGGGCGGCCCTCTACTATCCGCACGATCCCCACGGCGACCAGCGGCAGAGTCTCTTGGGGCGGCTGGGCCGGGTGATCGAGCCGGCCGTCCGCCCACTGGGCTGGGACTGGCGGATCGGCTGTGCGGTGCTGGCCTCCTTTCCGCAGCGGGAAGTGGTCGTGGCCACGCTGGGCGTGATGTTCAACGGCGGCCAGCGCGTCGACGTCGAGTCGGCCGCGGGGCAAGGCCGGCTGCGGGCCCAGTTGCAGCACGCCCGCTGGGAGGGCGGCAGCCGGCCGCTCTTCACGATCCCCGTGGCCCTGTCGGTGATGGTCTTTTTTGCCTTATGTGCCCAATGTGCGGCGACCTTGGCGGTGATTCGCCGCGAGACGAACAGTTGGCGCTGGCCCGCCTTCACCTTTGCCTATATGACGGTGTTGGCCTATATTGGGGCCTTCCTCACGTATCAAGTGGGGACCTGGTGGGGCGGATGACGATTCTCCCCTCTCCCTTCGGGAGAGGGTCGGGGTGAGGGCTGCGTCCCGCGTTGAGGGGAAGGATAAAATGACCGTCGATTGGCAGAACCTTTGCTCGCTGGCGATTGTCATGTTGGCGGCCGCGTATGTGGCCTGGCGGCTGCTCCGTGCCCTGCGGCGGCGCGGCCCGTCGGTTTGCGGTTGCTGCCGGAATTGCCCCCGCGCGCCGGTCAAGAGGTAGGGGGTAGGGTGGGCCTGGCCCGCCGATTTCCGTGCATTTGGTGGCCCACGCCACGCATTTTGACATCATACAGGGAGCAGCGCGAACGATGACGGTCCATCCCGGCGCGATCTTGGCGAGCTTCCGGTTGCTCGGCTGGCTGTTTCCCGCGCCGCCCCTGGAAGAACTGACCTCGGAGTCGTTCGAGTCGCTCCGCCAGAAGTACAAGTCGCGGGATCGGTGGGGCAACTTCCTGGGCCTCCTGGCCTTCATCGCCGTGGCGGCGATCTACTATCTTTTCATTTCCTGGCTGGCCCAGGCGGCCACGCGGCGCTTCGCCGACGCCAAGTTCCTGCATCATCCCATGGAACTGGAATACATCCTCATGGGCCTGTTTCTGAGCCTGGCAAGCACGGGCTTCTTTGGCTGCCTGGCCCTGCGGGCGTTCCTGGGGCGCGAGGAATATGCCATCTACATGGCTTACGGCGCGCGTCGCGCACAACGGCAAATCCATGCGGGAAAGGTGTTCCTATGGTTCTTCCTGGTGTTGTTTCCGGCATTGGGGGTCCTGTGCGTGCTGCGTGCCACCATGTTCACGGCATTCACGGAGAAGGCCGTCTTTGACAGTTCGTTCGGCTCGCTGGGGGTTCCCACGGAGCACCTTTATACGGACGTTCGCGATATTTATTTCGCCCGGAAGTACCACGCCCGTTTTGAGGACCGGGATCTTCCGCGGCACGTGATTGTTTTCAAGGACGGTTCCCAGTGGCGGACGGATGGCGAGAGCGGCGGCGCCAAGTTGCAGAAGGAAGTGGCCACGGTGCGTTATGTGTCGCGCCAGAGCGGTCGGCCCGTCATCCCCGTGCAGTTCATCGAGGACATTCCACGGTGATCGGGCGCGGCGGGACGGAGGGAAAGCAATAACGAGGGCGTTGCCCATGGGCCGGGCCGGCGGCCGGGCCTGCGGCCCGCCGACGCTTCTAGCGTCCCGATTCGGCAGGTCTTGTATTTCCCTGCAGCGGGATTATGTTGGAGGTGGGGGCAGGGCTCTGTAAATACGAGGAACCGGGCAATGTCGTCCAGCCAACCTGAAATGGGCCCCGCGCGGGCCGCCCCGCCGCGACGCGCCGGAATGAGCTCCGACGCCAAGGTGACGCTAGTCCTGGGGATCATCTTCGTCGGACTTGCGGCGTGCTGCCTTATCAGTGCAGCCGTGACGACTCATCGCCTAAGGCGGCCTGACATTATGAAGAATGAGGTGGCGTCGCTCGACCAGGCGCTCAACGCCTACAAGGAGCAGTTCGGCGAGTATCCGCCCGACGGCGGCGACCCGGCGGCCGTGACGCGGCACCTCGCCCGCGCCTTCCCGCAAACCAAAGACGCCCCGCCAATCACCGTCGATCCGTCGACGGCCCTGGCCTTCTGGCTCGGCGGCGTGCCGGAGGTGGACCCGGGTACTGGAAGGCCAACTGGCTGTCTGTGCGGCTTCAGCACGAACCCGCTGCACCCCTTCGAGAACAATAAGATTCAACCCCGGCGGATCGGCCCATTCTTTTCCTTCGATTCGTCGCGTCTGCCGGCGGGCACCTACACCTTTTACCCCGCGAACGGCCTTTCCGCCGACCCGGCCAGCAATCAGCCGTTGGTCTACTTTGCCGCCCGTAGCGGCACGTACTCGAACCTGTCCCAGTGGGGCCACTGCCGGCCTTACACATGGATGGGCAAGGGCTATGTGAACCCGGCGACGTTCCAGATTCTCAGTCCCGGCCGGGACGGCAGGTTCGGAACCGGCAGGGATTACCCCTCCGGGAGCGACTACAACGTGGACAATTACGACGACGTGACCAACTTCATCAAGGGGGCCACGCTGAAAAGCGATATGCCGTAGGTAGTGTCTCCAGGGCGGTGCCCATGGGCTGGGCGAACTGCCGGGCCTTCCGCCCTCCGCCTTACCCTCTCAGCGTTGCCATCACCTTGTCGGTGATGGCCTGGATGAGGGCCTCTTGGTCCGCGGCGGCGCCCGGCGCGGGACAGGCGGCGGCGTCGCGCTTCGGCGGCGGAAAGGCCAAGGGCTCGACGCCCGTCTGCGCCCAACTCGACCGAAAGACGTCGTTGGCGCAGATGTCGCAGTTCTTCATCTCGGTCCGCGGGTCCTGAAAACCCCACTTCTCCTTGAGGTCCAACAGGGCACGGGCCTCGGGCTCGGTGAAATAGTTCACCCGGCCCAGGCCGCGGGCCAGCATCAACATGCGGCAATAGCCGTCGAGGATCTCGGTCGACCAATATGCCTTCTCCACCGTCTCGGCGAAGCTGACCGTGCCGTGGTTGGCCAGGATGATGACGTTGGCCTTGTGGACGAAGGGCAAGATCGTGTCGGCAAATTCCTTGCCGCCAGGAATCTCGTATTTCGTGATCGGCACCTCACCCAGGAAGATCTCGACCTCCGGCAGCACGCACTGCGGGATGGGCTCCCGCGCGATGCCGAAGGCCGTGGCGTGCGGCGGATGGCAGTGGACCACGGCCTTCACCTCCGGCCGCTCCTTCATGATCGCCAAGTGCAGCATGATCTCGCTGGTGCGCTTCCGCCGGCCGCTCTGCTGCTTGCCCTCCATGTCGACGACGCACAGGTCATCGGGCTTCATGAAGCCCTTGCAGATCAGCGTCGGCGTGCAGACCACCGTCTTCTCATCGACGCGGTAGCTGATGTTGCCGTCGTTGGCGGCGGCGAACCCCCGCTTATAGAGGCGCTCGCCGATGTCGCAAATTTCCAACTTGACGTTTTGAATGTTCATGATGTTCTTCATTGCGATGAACTGGGGATGTCGGGCGATTCGATCACCAGGTGGTCGAGGATCGCCGCGTTGTAGGCGTCGATGGGTTTTTCGCCGGGATGGAAGGGCATGGCGGCCTCGCGGCCTTCGCTGATGGCGATGCGGTGGCCCAGGCCCGCCCCCAGGTCGTCGAAGACGGCGAACTCCTCGCCCGGTGCGTCCGAGCGGCCGACCAGGTTGTCCCAGCTCAGCGGGGTGACGAGTTTCCAGACGGCCCCGGAGACGCTGGGGTGCCAGCGGTTGAGCGTTACCGAGCCGATCACCTTGCCGATGCGCATTTTGCTATCCGAGTTGCTTCTGAAAGACGGGCGGACAGGGGCGGACGCCGCCGCGGCAGAACTCGGCGAGCATCTGCTTCCCTTGATACATGGCGCCGGCGTCGGGGTCGATCACCAGGAGGTTGGCGCCGACGGCGGCCGTGGCGGCCGCGGCGGCGGGCAGGTCGAGCCCTACGACGGCGCGGACGCCCGGCCGCCGGTTGGCCAGGCAGAGGCCGGCGGCCCAGTGGGGCGTGAGCAGCACGCCCAGCGTGCCGGGCTTCGTGACCTCGGCGGCCAGGCGGTCCGTGGCGGCGATCAGGCAGTCGATGGCCTGATGCTCGACCGTGACCCCTTCGCGGCGCAGGCCGTCGATCCAGGGCGCAAGCTCGAAGCCCTTGCCGGAGGCGACCAGGACCAGCCGCAGTTCCCCGCCCGCCGCTCGGCGGGCCGGCGCGGAGCGGACCAGGGCCACGCCGCGCCGCCGCAATTCATCGTGTACGGCCGGCGTGACCACCGCATCAGGCAGCACCACCAGACGCCGCAATCCGTCCAGCCGGCCCAGAAGTTCGGTCATCGTCACCACCCGCGCGGCGACAGTCAGCTCGCTGTCCGGGCAAATGGGGACAGGCACGGAGGGCAGCGAGGCGGCTGCCGCCCTTTGGCTAGACGTCGGGGCCACTGCGCCCTCACCCTGACCCTCTCCCGGAGGGAGAGGGGAATTGATTGCGGGGCCGGCGGCCAATTCGGCCAACACCTCGCGCACCAGCCGTTCAATTTCCGTCGCTGCGGTAGCCATTAGTCAGGGATTCCCAGTACCGCCCAGCGCGCCGGGGTGTTCTCGCTGTGCAAAAGCTCGCGCGTGCCCTTGCCGTCGCTGGTGATGATTACTTTCTCCGCCCGGCCCGCATCCAGCGTATCGACCACCAGGATCGGGTCGCCGTCGATGCTGCGGCCGTCGGCCTGCAGGGGCAGGGCCAACAGCAGCGTGGCGCCCTCCAGGGAAGGATGCTTGATGGTCGAAATCGCGCGACCCACGATGCGGGCAAGCTGCATTTTCATCTCCTCCCCTCTCCCTCCGGGAGAGGGTTAGGGTGAGGGGAAGTTCTGTTCAGCGTCAATTCCCCTCACCCCCTTCCCCTCTCCCGGAGGGAGAGGGGAGCAATCGTTTATTTCCCCAGGATCCGCAGGTCGTCGACCATCGTGCAGCGCCTCTGGCGGGTGAACGTCAGCGGCGTGGTCACGCCTTCGCCGGTGGGCGTGGCGATCGAGTAAGACGTATATCCCTCGCCGCCGATCCCCAGTCCGGCGAAGCTCGGCCCGTTTTTGACAAACAGCGTGGTGTCCATCGCCTTGCCCATCTTGGTCATGTTGCGGACGTTGGTCGAGTGGATCATGGCGGTATGGCGGTAGCCGTGCTCGGCCCGCCTGGCCATGGCGATGCCCTCGTCGATGTCGCGGCAGCGGACGAAGGGGAGGAAGGGCATCATCTGCTCGACGGGGACGAAGGGGTTGGCCTCGTCGGTCTCGCCGAAGAGCAGCTCGACGCCGTCGGGGACGCTCTTGCCGATGCCGCGGGCCAACACGGCCGCGTCCTTGCCGAGAAAGTCGCGGGCCGGGACGTCGTGCTTGTCGGGGCCTTCGCCGGTCTGGCTGATGGCCACCTTGGTCAGTGCCTCGACCTCGCGGGCCGAGAGCCGCACGGCGCCGGCGCGGTCCATGGCGGCCAGCATGGCGTCGAACACCGTGTTGACGACGAACACTTCCTTCTCGGCGATGCAAAGGAGGTTATTGTCGTAGGCTCCGCCGAGGATGATGGCGCGGGCGGCGCGGTCGAGGTCGGCGGTTTCATCGACGACCACGGGGGGATTTCCCGGCCCGGCGACGATCGCCCGCTTCGCCTGCCGCATGGCGGCGCGGGCCACGCCCGGCCCGCCGGTGACGCACAGGAGCGCCACGTCGCGGTGCTTGAAGATCGCGTCGGCGGTCTCCAGGGTGGGTTCGGTGATGAGGCAGAGGAGGTTGTCGATTCCCAGGTCGGCGTAGATGGCCTCGTTGAAGCGGCGGACACCCTCGGCCGCCACCCGCCGCCCGCCGGGGTGCGGATTGAACACCACCGTGTTGCCGGCGGCGATCATGCTCACCGCGTTGCCGGTGATGGTGGGCAGCGAATGGGTCACGGGGGTGATGGCGCCGATGACGCCGAAGGGGGCATGTTCGATGACCGCCAGGCCGTGGTCGCCGCTGAAGACCTCGCTCGTGAGGAATTCCACGCCCAGGGAGCGCTCGCCGAGGGTCTTGAGCTTTTCGATCTTGTGTTCCAGCCGGCCGATCTTGGTCTCTTCCATCTCCATGGTGCCGAGCTCGACGCACTGGTCGATGGAGATGCGGCGGATGTGGCCGATGATGCGGCGGCGGTCGGCCAGGGTCATGGCGGAGAGGCGGTCGAAGGCCTCGGCGGCGGCCGCCACGGCGGCGTCGACCGAGGTGAACAGTCCGCGATGGCCTTGCCGGCCGTTGGACGCCGCGGGCGCGCCCGCCGCCGGGCCCAGCCGCGCCAGCACTTGTTGCACGACGTTGCGAACCAGGGTTTCGTCGATTTGCACGGGAGCACTCATGGTTGGTTGGCCTTCTTCTCGTAGACGCAGTCGTGGTCCACGTGGACGGTGTCGATGATGCCGATGATCACCGTGTCCACGGGCAGGTTCTTGGTTTCCGGGGTCAGCCGGGCGCTGGAGCCCTGGGTAATCAGCACGAATTCGCCGTCGCCGGCGCCCACGGTGTCGACGGCCACCAGCGAGCGGCCGGTGGGCGCCAGGGCGTTGCCGGTCTTCGCATCCAGGCGGTAGGGTTCCACCACCAGCAGCTTGCGGCCGACCATCGAGTCGACTTTCTGCGTGGCGACCAGCGAGCCGGTAACTCGAGCGATAAACATGGCTCATTCCCCCTTGAGCAATTCTGCGGCCTGGCGGGCGACGACCAACTCCTCGTTGGTGGGCACCACCCAAAGCTGCACGCGGCTGGCGGCCGCGTTGATGCGGGTTTCTCCCTGGGCGCGGGCGTTGGCGGCGGCGTCCAAAACGATGCCCAGCTCTTCGAGCCCGCCGCAGACGGCGGCGCGGAGCTCGGGGCAGTTCTCGCCGATGCCGCCGGTAAAGACGATCGCCTCGGCCCCGCCCAACTCGACCAGGTACGCCCCCAGGTAGTGGCGCACGGCGCTGGCGAAGACATCCAGGGCCAACTGGGCGCGGGCGTTGCCGGCCGCGGCCGCCTGTTGGACGTCGCGATAGTCGGCGCTGACGCCGCTGAGGCCCAGCAGGCCGCTCTGGTTGGCCAGGGCGTCGAGCACTTCGGCCAGCGACTTGCCCGTCTGTTGCATGACCAGCGGGATGGCGAAGGGGTCGAAATCGCCGCAGCGGTTGCCCTGGGGCAGGCCGCTTTGCGGGCTCATACCCATGCTGGTGGCGACGCTGCGGCCGCTGTGAATGGCGCAAAGTGAGCTGGAGCCGCCCAGGTGGCAGGAGATGATCCGGGCATCGCTGCGGCCGAGCAGCTCGGCCATGCGGCCGGCGATGTAGCGATGGCTGGCGCCGTGGAAGCCCCAGCGGCGTACCAGGCCCGCGGCCGCCCACTCGTAAGGCACGGCGTAGAAGCGGTTGCAGTCGGGAATGGCGGCGTGGAAATCGGTCTCGAAGGCGGCGACCAGGGGGATGTGGGGCAGTTTTTCCGCCAGCAGCCGCATGACGTGGATGTACGGCCCGTTGTGGGCCGGGGCCACCTGCCGGACTTGCTCCATGGCGGCGAGCACTTCGGGGGTGACACGCTGGACGCCGGCGGCGGCGCCGCCGTGGACCGTCTTCAACGCGATGGCCGCCACCTCGCCCGCGTTGCGGAGGCAGCCCGACTTGGGGTCGGTCAGTTGGGCCAGGCAGTGGTGTACGGCCTCGGCGTGATCGGCCGCGCGGAGCATCCGCTCCCCGCAGTGCGGGCCGATCTGGACCGTGCATCGGCTCTTCGCGGCGCCGATCCGCTCGATGGCGCCGCAGGCGAGCTGCCGCTGGCCGTCCATGTCGAACAGCCGGTACTTGAAGCTCGTCGAACCAAGATTGGCCACGAGGATCTTCATGTTACTCCCCTCTCCCTTTGGGAGAGGGGCCGGGGGTGAGGGCTCCTAGCCGTCAGCGAGCACAGTTGCCTTCCGACGGCGTCTTACGACAGGTAGGCCTGGATGACGCCTTCGGCCGGCCGGGGGATGATGTGGCTGGCCACCAGCTCGCCGACGGCCGTGGCGGCCGTGGCGCCCGCCTCGACGGCGGCCCGCACGCTCCCCACGTCGCCGCGGACGATGGTCGTGACCAGTCCGGCGCCGATCTGCACGCGTTTGATGATTTGCACGTTGGCGGCCTTGGCCATGGCGTCGGTCGCTTCAACCAGCGCCACGAGGCCCTTGGTTTCCAATAGTCCAATGGCGTCTTGCATCGTGATGTTTTCCCTTCTTTACAGTAAACGTGTGAATTCAGTGGGCGGATGCGGTCAACTGGCGGCGGCCGGCTTCGGCGCCGCATCGGGCGGCAACACGATGCCGAGGTCTTCGTGCGGCCGGGGAATGACCTGGACGCTGACGATTTCGCCGAGGCGTCCGCCGGCAGCCGCGCCGGCGTCGGTGGCGGCCTTGACCGCGGCCACGTCGCCGACGACGAACACCGTGACCAGCCCGCTGCCGATCTTGTCCCAGCCGATGAACTTGACGTTCGCGGCCTTGAGCATCGCGTCGGTGGCCTCGACCAGGACCACGAAGCCCTTGGTCTCGATCATCCCCAACGCTTCCATCGATTTTGCCATGATAGAAATCTCCGTGTGTGAGGAACCTCAGAAGTAAGTCGGTGTAGGGTTCAGGGTTTTAAGGTCCCCTCTCCCTTCGGGAGAGGGTTAGGGTGAGGGCTTTGGCTCGGCACGTGCCTTGCCTTGTCGGTGCGTGTCTTCTATGCCCTCACCCCCTACCCCTCTCCCAAAGGGAGAGGGGAGGAATTTGCCAATGTTCAGGGTTTCAACAATTCCACTCGTTCCGCGTGGTCGATGTCGCAGGCGTTGCCCTCGTCGGTGTCGAGGTGCACCTCCAGGCGGAGGTTCTTCTCCACCCGCACCAAGAGGCCCTCGAAGACCGTCGTGCAGGACGACTCGACCCGCAGGTTCATGTGGTCGCCGTGGGCGACGCCGTAAAAATCGGCCTCCGCCGGGGCCATGTGGACGTGACGCAAGGCGCGGATCACGCCCTGGCGGAGTTCCACCACGCCCTTGGGCCCCACCAGCACGCAGCCGGGCGTGCCGGCGACGTTGCCGCTGAGGCGGACCGGCAGGTCGATGCCCAGCGAGATGCCGTCGGTAAAGGCCAACTCAACCTGGGTTTCCGGCCGCGTGGGCCCCAAGATGCGGACCGAGGGCAGCATGCGCCGCCGCGGCCCGACGACCATCACCGTCTCTTCCGCCGCGTAGTAGCCCGTTTGATAAAGGTCCTTGGCGATGGTGAGCTTGTGTCCGGCGCCGAAGAGGGTTTCCGTGTCGGCCTGGCTGAGGTGGAGGTGGCGGGCGGAGACGCTGACGACGAGGTTCGGATTGCCCGGCGGACCGCCCACCTGCGCAAGCACGATCTCGCGGACGATCCGCTCGACCAGGCTTCGATCCATCGTTGCGGCAATGCTCATGGTGATTGCTCGGTTTCGAGGTCTTCGCCGGCCTCCGCCACGAGCAAGTGAACGCCCGCGGCGACGACCTTCTCTCGCCAATGCTGACTCAGGCCGCTATCGACCACCAAATGGTGCACGGCCGCCAAGGGACACACGTGGCCCAGGCTTTGGTGGCCGAACTTGGTGCTGTCGGCCACGGCGATCACTTCGGTGGCCGCCCGCATCATGGCCTGCTCCGTCTCCACCAGAAGCAGGTTATTGTTGAACAAACCCTCTTCGCTCACCGCGGCCGTGCTGATGATCGCCTTCCGCACCCGCACCTTGGCCAACATCTGGTCGGCGTAGGGGCCCCGAGTCACCCCGGTGCGCGGACAGACATTGCCGCCGATCAATACTAGATCGCTGTTGGCATCCGTGGCGAACAAGTTGGCCACCGGCAGCGAGGTGGTGACGACGTGGAGCGAGCGTCCCCTCATAAGCAGGGCAACTTCATAGGTGGAGCTGCCCCCATCCAGAAGGACCGTATCGCCTTCCTGGATGAGATTGACGGCCTCGCGGGCGACCGCCCGCTTCAGCCGCCATTGGGCCGGCTGCCGATCGTCGAAATGCGGCAACTTGGGCGAATTGCCCGCATAAAGGACGCCGCCGTGGATTCGCCGGGCGGAACCCTGCTGCTCCAGGTATTCCACGTCGCGGCGGACGGTCGACTCCGAGACGGCCAGTTGTTCGGCCAACTGCGGCAGCGAGGCGAATCGGTGGACCCGCACCAATTCCAACAGGCGACTGCGGCGCTCTTCGGCGAGCATGGGAAGCGTCTCCTCAGGCGGCGAAACACCGCCTCTACTGGAGTATGACGGAATTCGTGAAGGAAAGCAAGCATTAGATGTCCTTTTCTTTCACGAAAATGGAGTATTTGTGCCATTTTATGCCATGACGGGCGTGGCGATGGTAGATGGAGGTCCCCTCTCCCTCTGGGAGAGGGTTAGGGTGAGGGGAATTGCCGAAGAGGCCGTTTCCGGAGATCGACGGCCTTCCCGGCTCAAGCCCTCACCCCGTCCCTCTCCCGGAGGGAGAGGAGGATGACGAGGCCGGCAGGATCCGCACGCGGCGGCCCTCGACCCGCACCCGGCCATCGGCGATCAACTGGATCGCCTCGGGATAGGCTGCGCATTCGGCCTCGAAGACGCGGGCAGCCAGGCTCTCCGGCGTGTCGTCATCAAGCACCGGCACGGCCTTCTGGAGGATCACCGGGCCGTGGTCGTACTGATTGTCGGCGAAATGGACCGTGCAGCCGCTGAGCTTCGCGCCGTACTCCAGCACGGCCTCGTGGACGCGATGGCCGTAGTAGCCGCGTCCACAGAAGGCGGGCACCAGCGCCGGGTGGATGTTGGTCACGCGGTTGGTGAAATCCTCCGGGATGGTCACCCGCTTGAGGAATCCGCCCATCACGACGAGATCCACCGCGGCCTGGCGGCAGTGATCGAAGACGGCCCGGCTGAAATCCTCCTGGCCGCGGAAGTCTTTGGGATCGACCGCGGCGGTGGGGATGTCGGCCTGGCGGGCGAACCGCAGTCCGCCGGCCTCCGCGTTGCTGGAGACGACCAGGGCGATTTCCGCCCTGAGCCGGCCGCCGCGGATCTTTTCGATGAGATTCGCCAGCGTGGTCCCCCCGCCGGAGATGAGCACGGCCAGGCGAAACGGCTTCTTCTCGGTGGAAGTCATACTACCTTCACGTACAGCTTTGCGCAGTGCTCGCCGACCTCGATGTCAGTCGGCTCGGCGCCTGGGATTTCGTCGAACCCTAGCTCCGTCGCCAGCGTCTCTTGCATGATGTAGTCGCGGAACTGCCCGACGGCCGCCTGCAAGTCGGCGGATTCCGTGACCACGCCCACGGCGATCCGATCGGTAAACTGGCAGCCCATCTCCTTGCGGCGATCGTTGATGATGCGGGCCAACTCGCGGGCCCAACCCTCGCGGATCAAATCGTCGGTCAACTCGGTGGAGAGCACCACCACGCACCAGCGGCCCTGGGCGGCGGCCCAGCCCGCCTTGGCCTGCAAGCGGACCTGCAAGTCCTCGGCGTCGAGAGTGATGGGGCCATCGGGCAACTCGAACGTGACGACGCCGGCGGCGCCCAACTCGGCCAGCAGCCGGCCGGCGTCGGCCGCAGCCAACAGTTTCCGCAAGGCCGGCAGACGCTTGCCCAGCCGCGGGCCCAGCCGCTTCAGGTCCGGCAGCACGGTGTAGCTGACGTACTGGTCGGCCCGCTGGGCGAACTCGACCCGCTTGACGTTCAATTCGTCGCAGATCAAGGCGGCGTGCTCCTCCAGCCAGGCCTGGTGCTGCGGATCGGCCAGGATCACCTCGACGCGGGAGAGGGGCTGGCGGACCTTGAGTTTCGCCCCCATCCGGGCGCTGCGGCCCAGCGAGACGATGTCGCGGACCACGGCCATCCGCTCGGAAAGCTTCGGATCGACAGTCCGAAGGTCGCCGCCGGGGTAGTCGCAGAGGTGGACGCTTTCGACCGGCTGCCGGCCCTGCGGAACTCTCTTGAAGGCCGCCACGGCCAGGTTCTGCCACATCGCCTCGGCCAAAAACGGCACGAACGGCGCGATCAGCTTGCAGGTGGTCAGCAGGCACTCGTAGAGCGTCCAATGGGCGTCGCTCTTGTCGGCCGACTGCCCCGCGGCCCAAAAACGGTCTCGGCTGCGGCGAACGTACCAGTTGCTCAGGGCGTCGACGAAGTCGGCCAATTGCGCACAGGCGTCGTAGTTGTCGTAGGCGTCCATCTGCGCGACCACGCCCGCGGACGTGCGGGCCAGCTCGCCGAGGACCCAGCGATCCAGCTCGCCCCGCTCCTCGACGGGACGATATCCCTTGGCCGCGGCCAGGGTCTCGGGAGTGAGTTGCCCCGCCGCCCCCGGCAGCGCCGCCGCCGGGTCGAAGCCGTCGATATTGGCGTAGATCACGAAGAAGCTATAAACGTTCCACAGCCGCAGGAGGAACTCGGGAATCGTGTCCTTGATCGCCTGTTCGCTATAGCGGATCGAGGTCCACGGCGGCTGGTTCGAGAAGAAGTACCAGCGGAGGGCGTCGGCGCCGTAGCGGTCGAAGATTTCGGTCGGCTCGCGGTAGTTCCGCTTGCTCTTGGACATCTTGCCGCCGTCTTCGCCCAGCATCAGCCCCAGCACGATGCAATTTCTGAAGGGGTGGGGATACGGCGTGGCGCGGCCCGCCGCTTGCGGTTTCGCAACGTCTTCTTCGCTGAACAGCAGCGTGCTGATCGCCAGCAAACTATAGAACCAGCCCCGCGTCTGGTCGAGCGCCTCGCTGATGAAGTCGGCGGGAAACTGCTGGGCAAACCGCGCCGGCGAGCCGGCCTGGTGCGGATATCCCCATTGGGCAAAGGGCATCGCCCCGCTGTCGAACCAGCAGTCGATCACGTCGGGCACGCGCCGCATCCGCCCGCCGGCCGCATAGGGCGAATCATACTCGATGGCGTCGATATACGGCTTGTGGACGCGGAGGTGGTCGGAGAGGCCGGGGTTCTGCCGTTTCGCCTGTTGCCAGACCTCCACCCCCGACACGCCCGGCTTGGCCAGCAGTTCTTCATAGGAGGCCACCGCCTCGGCCTTTCCAGTCTTATCGCAGACCCAGATGGGCAGCGGCGTGCCCCAATAGCGTTCCCGCGAGAGGGCCCAATCGACGTTGCTCTCCAGGAAATTGCCAAACCGTCCGTCGCGGATGTGCTCGGGCAGCCAGTTGATGAGGCGGTTGTTGGCCAGCATGCGGTCGCGGTACTGCGTGGTGCGAACGAACCAGCTCCGCCGCGGATACTGGATGAGCGGGTCCTCTTCGGCCCGCCAGCAGAAGGGATATTCGTGGACGCACTGCTCCTGGTGGAACAAGACGCCCTGGTCCTTCAGGCGGCGGATGATGTCGCGGTCGCACTCCTTGACCCAGCGGCCCTGATAGTCGGGGGCCTCGGCCGTGAATGTGCCGTCCGGGGCGACCGGGCAGAACAGATCGAGTTCCACGTCGAACCTCGCCCGCTGCTGGTTCAGCAGATCGAAATCGACTTCGCCGAAGGCCGGGGCCTGATGGACGATGCCGCTGCCGGTGTCAGTCGTCACGAAATCGGCGGCAACGACCCGCCAATAAAGCACCTCCGTGCCGCCATCCTTGAGCCGACCCTCGGCCTTGCCGTCGTCGAAGCCTTGGTAGTAATAATCAAACGGCGGCCTGTAGCGTAGCCCGACCAGGTCCGCGCCCGGCAGCGTGGCAACGACCTCATGCTCGCGGCCGGCCTTCTTCGCGACCTGCTCGACCAGGGCCGCGGCCATCACCAGCTTCCGCGATTCGCCCTCGAACGAAACGACCGCGTATTCCAAGTCCGGCTTCCCCGCGACGAACTGGTTGCCCGGCAGCGTCCAGGGCGTGGTCGTCCAGACCAGCAGATCGGCGTCGGCCAGCGGGCCGGCCGGCGGATTGACCAACGGGAATCGCACAAAAACGCTCGGGTCGGCCACCTCGCGGTAGCCCTGGCCGACTTCGCCGCTCGAAAGCGCGGTGCCCCCCTGCGCCCACCACCAGACGATCTTGTGCCCCTGGTAGAGCAGTCCGCGGTCGAAGAGGTTCTTCAGCGCCCACCACACGCTCTCCACGTAGCTTTGGTGGAAGGTGACGTAGGCCTCGTCGAGGTGGATCCAGAAGCCCAGTCGCTCGGTGAGATGCTCCCATTGCCGGGTGTAGCGGAAGACGCTTTCCACGCACTTGTGGATGAAGCGTTCGACGCCGTAGGCCTCGATCTCCTCCTTGGCGTGGATGCCCAGCTCCTTGCAGACCTCGACCTCGACCGGCAGGCCGTGGGTGTCCCAGCCGGCCTTGCGATCGCAGCGGAAGCCCCGCATCGTCTTGTAGCGGGGGAAGAGGTCTTTGATCGCGCGGGTGAGGCAATGGCCGGGATGGGGCAGGCCGTTGGCCGTCGGCGGGCCTTCATAGAAGACGAAGGCGGGGGCACGGGCGCGGGCGGCAAGAGTTTTTTCGTAGATTTGTCCGGTTTTCCAGAACCGGATGATCTTCTCTTCCAGTTTTGGCAGGGAAACCGAGCTTTCGACCGGGTCAAACATGGTGGACGGTTGCGTGGACCGGGGCGGGAGACGGAAACCACCAATAGAGCATGACGGGCGGCAAGGCGGAAGGGGGAAGGCGGAGGGCGGAAGGGAACATGAAAAGGCCCCCGGGCTGCTGCCCGGGGGGCTTGGAAGAAACGACTACCACCGGCCCGGCATCATCACGGTGTCACGGGAACGGGATCATTCGTGCCGGCCGGCACGCTCCCAGTGCAGCGGCATAGCCGGCAAACAGTAAGCCGCAAGCCCGTCGCAATACCATGCTGCTGGACCGCCTCGATCGAGTACTCGGAGCAGGTCGGGCGGAAGCGGCAGCAGACGTGGCCCCGCAGGTACGGGCGGACCAGGCGCTGGTATCCACGCACCAACGCGACATAGACGCGTGCGCTCGTCTGCCGCGATGGGGCACGAAAACTATCCCAGGTTATGGCCGCAGCCAGAACCAGAACCAGCGCAAGCCAGAAGTGCGGCTTCGTCAAGGATTTCCGCAGTGTGGACACTTGGCGCTTGCCTTAAGTCGCTTGTTATGGCATTGCGGGCACGCCACTAAGGTGCCTTGCGGCCTGGCGAAAATGTAGATGATCAGTCCAATGAGGCCCGTAAAGATGACCAGGATCATCCACATGACCGCGCTGTCCATCCCTCGTGCCTTCGCATCGCGTGCCACCCATACCAGGAGGGCAATGTGAAGGACAGCAATGGCGACGACAAGGAGCAGGGCGACGAGGCCGCAGCCACCGCACCCTGCGCAAGCCGCCGCACCCGCCGCGGCCTGCTCATCGGGATTAAGGGGCCGCGCTGGTCCCGCCGCCGCCAATGCCATTACGGGAAAGAGAATGGTGCCCAGGGCAAAAGCCGCCGAAAGAATCGAAACGCACGCTTTGGGGAACTTCATACGTGGCCACCTCCGAGTAAGGTTAGGGGAACCCAGCCGTTAAAGCTCTATCCATCGACGCCTCGCACAGACGTGAGTTTGAGTTGGCGTTTCTGAAATGTCAAGCCCCTAATGCTTCGTTCCGTTCCCACCGGCCGCAGCCGGTGGGCTTGGAGAATGCCCCCTTCCGCCCTCCGCCTTTCCTTACGCCGCCTTGCCGGCCTCGTGGGCGAGGATGCCCAGCACGATCTTCCGCAACTTCGGCTCGGCCGCCGCGGCCGTGGCCAGGATGTCGGCGATGGCGGCCGGCCGCAAGGCGTCGGGGAGACACAGGTCGGTCACGATCGACAGCCCCAAGACCTGCATCCCCGCGTGGACCGCCACCAGCACCTCGGGCACGGTGGACATGCCCACCACGTCGGCCCCGATCATGCGGAGGAAGCGATATTCGGCCCGCGTTTCCAGGTTCGGGCCGCTGACGGCTACGTAGACGCCGCGGTGGGCGACGAAGTTCTCCCGCCGCGCAATCTCCAGCGCCCGGTCGATCAGCACGCGGTCGTAAGGGGCCGACATGTCGGGAAACCGCGGCCCCAGGGCGTCGTCGTTGGGCCCGATCAAGGGGTTGCCGTTCATCAGGTTGACGTGGTCCTCGATGACCACGATGTCGCCGGCCCTGTAGTGCGGATTCATGCCGCCGCAGGCGTTGGAGACGATGAGCAGCTCCGCGCCCAGGGCCCGCATGACGCGGACCGGAAAAGTGACCTCCTGGAAGCTGTAGCCTTCGTAGGTGTGGAAGCGTCCCTCCATGGCCACCACGGTCACTCCCAGCAGCTTGCCGCAGACCAGTTGGCCGGCGTGGCCGATGGCCGTGGCGCGGGGGAAGTGCGGGATGGCGGCATAATCGATCGTCGCTTCCGCGGCAATCTCGCCGGCGAGGCTGCCCAGGCCCGTGCCCAGGATGATCCCCACGCGCGGCCGGCCGGACCAATGACGGCGGATCGCATCGGCAGCCTGCTGGATCCGTGCGGCTAGTTCTTCCATGGGCTATTTCTTCCCCTCTTCGCCGGGCCCGTCGGCGTCTTCCTCCGACCCGTCTTCGTCCTCGAACTCGTCTTCGTCGAGGTCCTCGTCCAGGTCGCCGAAGTCGTCGTCGAAGTCCTCCTCAAAATCGTCGTCGAAATCATCGTCGAAGTCGTCGTCTTCGAAATCTTCGCCTTCTTCGCCCTCTTCGTCCTCGGCCACCGCCACGGCCGGCGCGGCCACCGTGCCATAGGGCTCACGGGTCCAAGGGCGATCCAAGGGCTGAAGCGGCAGGTCGGTCCACGGCAGGGACAGGGACATAACAGCACCTCAAGCGTTAAGAGAACGGGAAACCTGGTCTTGGGGAGCCACGGTACAGGTACAAATTGTTAACCGACGGCGCCCGATCTGTCAACGGCCCAGAACAAGAATCGGGGCGATCCCGGTTTTCCCGCGGGTTTTGCGAAACCGCAAGCGTGCGAATCCCTAAATCCCCAAATCCCTTTTCTCTCAGCAGAAATCCCGCGATTGCGGCCCCAACGCCCGCAGCCGCGGGGAAAGGTCTTCCAGGCGCTCGACCAGGACGTGGATGATTTCCCCCTGGTGCTGCAACTGGCCGCGGGCCAAAAGCACGGTGGCCCCCGCGGCGGCCGTGCGCCAGCGCCGCCACACCCCCGGCCGGACAATCAGGTTGGCCGTGCCCGTCTCGTCTTCCAAGGTGACAAAGGTGATGCCCTTGGCGGTCGAGGGGCGTTGCCGCACCAGGACGATTCCCGCCACGGCCACCGGCCGGCCGTCGGGCCAGGTCTTCAAGGCCGCCGCCGCAGCGACGCGGATGGCATCCAGGCCGGCGCGGAGGAACTCCATCGGGTGCCCCCGCAACGACAGCCCGACGGCCCGATAATCGGCCAACACCTCCTCGGCCGGAGACATGGGGGGAAGGCGGAGGGCGGAGGGCGGAGGGGGGAAGGGGGAAGTGGGGGACTGGCTCGTTTTTTGGCCTTCAGTCCGAAAAAGGTGCCTGTCCCCTTCGACCGCATCGAAAAGGGGCAGTTTGTGTTGATCTTGGGCCAGGGCGTGCCACAAGGCCCCGCGGCGGTCCAGCCCCAAGGAGCCGAAGGCCCCGGCCTTGGCCAGCCGCGCCAGCACGGCCCGGCTCAACCCGGTCCGCCGGGCGAATTCTTCCAGCGATTGAAATGTCCTCCCACCGCGGGCCTCGACGATCCGCCCCGCGTGCGCATGGGCCAAGCCGTTGAGCATGCGCAGACCAAGGCGGACAGAGAATTCACTCCCTTCCCCCTTCCGCCCTCCGCCCTCCGCCTTTCTTCCCGCCCTCCGCCCTCCGCCTTTTTCTAGCGTGCAGTCCCAATCGCTCCGGTTTACGTCGACCGGCAGCACCTCGACGCCATGTTCCCGGCCGTCGCGGACCAGTTGCGCCGGGGCATAAAATCCCATCGGCTGGCTGTTCAACAAGGCAGCCAGCAGCGCCGCCGGATAGTGATGCTTCAACCAGGCCGCCACGTAGACCAGCAGGGCGAAACTGGCGGCGTGCGATTCGGGAAAGCCGTAGTCGCCGAAGCCGCGAATCTGGGCGAAGACCGCCTCGGCATATTCCGCCGTGAACCCCTTGGCCGCCATGCCGGCCACCAGCTTCTTGTGGAACTGGTCGATCAGCCCCGGCCGCCGCCAGGCCCCCATGGCGCGGCGGAGCTGGTCGGCCTCGCCGGGGGTGAAGCCGGCCGCCTCGACCGCCAGCCGCATCGCCTGCTCTTGAAACAGCGGCACGCCCAGGGTCTTCTCCAGCACGCGGCGGACCACTTCGTTGGGATACGTCACTGCTTCTTCGCCGTTGCGGCGGCGGAGGTAGGGATGGACCATGTTCCCCTGGATCGGCCCCGGCCGCACGATGGCCACCTCGATGACCAGGTCGTAGAAACACTGCGGCCGCAGCCGCGGCAACATGCTCATCTGCGCCCGGCTCTCGATCTGAAACACTCCCATCGTGTCGGCCCGGCGGATCATGGCGTAAACGCCCGGATCGTCGGCGGGGATGCCGGAGAGCGTGAGCCGCCGGCCCGAATGTTTCCGCACCAGGTCGAAACACTTGTGGATGGCCGTCAACATGCCCAGCGCCAGGCAATCCACCTTGAGGATGCCCAGGGCGTCGAGGTCGTCCTTGTTCCACTGGATGACGGTGCGGCCGGGCATGGCGGCGTTTTCGATGGGCACCAGCTCGCACAGCGGTCCGCGGGTGATGACCATGCCGCCGGTGTGCTGCGAGAGGTGGCGGGGAAAGCCGATCAGCTCGGAAACAAGGCGGAGGGCGGAGGGCGGAAAGAAAGGCGGAGGGCGGAAAGTGGAAGGCGGAAGGAAGACATCGCTGTCGCAGGCGTTCTGTTTCCTTCCGCCCTCCGCCCTCCGCCCTCCGCCTTCCCGTTGGTCCTCTTCGGCCTTGTCTCCCGCTTGCTTCGCCAGCCGCTCGATCTCTTCTAGCGGGAAGCCCAGGGCCTTGCCCACGTCGCGGATCGCCGAACGCTGGCGGTAGGTGATCACCTCGGCGGTCATGCCGGCGCGGCTGCGGCCGTACTTGCGATAGAGATATTGCAGCACCTCCTCGCGGCGCTCGTGCTCGAAATCGACGTCGATGTCGGGGGCCTCGTTGCGCTCGCGGCTGACGAAGCGCTCGAAGAGCACGTCCATCCGCGCGGGATCGACAGCGGTGATGCCCAGGCAATAGCAGACGGCGGAATTGGCCGCCGAGCCGCGGCCCTGGCAGAGGATGCCGCGCCGCCGGGCGAATCGCACCAGGTCCCAAACCGTGAGGAAATAGGCCTCGTAGTGCAATTCCTCGATCAGCCGCAACTCGTGCTCCAGAAGCTGCCGCACCCGCGGGGGAATTTCCCCCGGCCAGCGCCGCCCCGCCCCGGCCCAGGTCAGCCGGGCGAGGTGCTCGGCGGGCGTCTGGCCCGGCGGGGCCAACTCCTCCGGATACTCGTAACGCAGTTCATCCAACGAAAACGTGCAACGCTCGGCAATCTCCAGCGTCCTCCGGATCACTTCCGGCGCGCGGGCGAACCGCGCCGCCATGGCCGCCGGCGATTGCAGGTGCCGCTGGGCATTGGCAAAGAGCCGCGCCCCGGCGGTGGCCACCGTCGAGCCGCAGCGGATGGCCGTCAGCACGTCGCACAGCGCCTGGCGCTCGGGGACGTGATAATGCACGTCGCCGGCGGCCACCAAGGGCACACCGCTTTGCCAGGAGAGTTCCCGCAGCCGGTCCAGCTTCCCCTGGTCGTCCGGCCCGCAATGCAACTCGGCCAGCAGGTAGCAGCGGTCGCCAAACGCCTCGCGGTAATTCGGAATTCGGAAGGCGGAATTCGGAAAATGAGCGGGTTGCCCCCCGTTTCCGACTTCCGACTTCCGACTTCCGAATTCTGTCTTTACTCCCGCCAGCAACCCGGCGGCGTGCTGGGCCACGTCGTCCAGCGTCAGCCGGCATTGGCCCTTCTCGGCGCGGCGGCATCCCCGCGTGATCAAGCGGGCCAGTCGGCCGTAGGCGGCCCGATCGGTCGCCCAAAGGACCACCGGCGGTGCATCCTCGGGCGTGATCTCGGCGCCGACGAGGAGCTTCAAGCCCGCCTCCTTGGCGGCCTGATGGGCCCGCACCACGCCGGCCAGGCTGTTGCGGTCGGTGACCGCCAAGGCCGCATAGCCCAGCTCGGCCGCCCGGCCGACCAGTTCGTCCGGATGCGAGGCCCCTTCGAGGAAGGAAAAATTCGTCTTGGCGTGCAGCTCGGCGTAGGGCATGGTTAGAAGTAGGAGTTAGAAGTAGGAGTTAGAAGTTAGGAGTTAGGAGTTAGAATGGCGGAGTGCTGAGCCGTCGATGCTTCTAACTCCTAACTCCTAACTTCTAACTCCTTTCAATACTCCTCTCAATCAAACATTCCGTGCAAGAACCAGCGGCCGTCGCGGAGGCGGCGAAAGAGCCACCAGCGGTGGCCGGCCGCCGTTTCCACCCGATAATAATCGCGGCCGACGGCCTGCCCGCGCCACCAGCCGGTCTCGATCCGCTCCGGCCCCCAACAGCGGGCGATCCGCTGCGGCGGGTGCCCGGCCACAAAAATCGGGACAGTCCCCAGCGGGCCATCGGGCACGAATGACGTGACTGCTACTTGCCGCGGCCGGGCCAGCAACCGCAAGGGCCGCGGCGGCAATTCCGGCAACGGCTTCCGCGCCCGCGATGTGCGGCGACGCCCCCCACCGTCAACCAGCGGCTCGTAGCGGCAGGCCAACTCCGGTTGGGCCTCCGGCCGCAAGCGCACCCGCACCACGGCCTTCGCCCCCAGCCGGTTGCTGAGCCGCTCGATCAGCCCGGCCAGATGCCGTGGTTGCCAGCGGAGCGTGTCGTCGGGAAAGAGTTCCTGCTGTCGGCACTCCAACGGCGCCGTGAGCGTGGCCTCGACCGACATCGCCCGCACCGGACCGGGGAGCCGCAGGCGTTCCAATTGCAATTGGACCAAGGGGAACAAGCGTTCCCGGCGGGCGGTGGCCTCGAACAGGCCGACGGCCATCTCCAACGGCGGCCCCGCCGCGGAAGACCACAGCCGGCATTGCAATCGCAACGCCCCCCGGCCGCAGCGGGCCAACATCGCCGACAGCCGGCCGATCAGCCGCTCTAGCACCGCCTCGATCCGCTCGCGGCGGGCCGCCGCATACTCCGACGACCAGTCGGCGCGAAATCGCGGCGGCGGGCCATAGGCCGGCAGCGGCTCGGCAAGCTTCCCCGTGGCCTGGTCCCAGCGTTGGGCAAGCCGCGGCCCGAAACGCGCCGCCAACTCCTCGCGCGGCAGCGGTTCCAATTGGCCGATCCGCCAGATGCCCAACGAGTGCAGCAGTTCCACCGTCTCCGCCGGCAGCCGCAGGGCCTCGACCGGCAGCGGGGCCAACGCGGCGGTAATCAAGGATGAAGGATCAAGGATGAAGGATGAAGAATGAAGAAAGGGTGTCTCTCCTTCATCCTTCATCCTTTCTCCTTCATCCTTATAGTGCACGACTGCCCAGGCGGCGCCGAGCGTGTCGGCGACGGCCAGTTGGACCCGCAGGCCGCGGGCGGCAAAATCGCCGAGGACCTGCTCCGCCAGCGCGGCCTCGCCGCCGAAGAGGTGGGCCAGCCCGGTAATATCCAGCAGCAGGCTCGCCGGCTCGACGGTCCGCTCGATGCCGACCAGGGGGCTGAAACGCTGGCACCAGGCGGCCAGCGATTCCAAGGACGGGTCAGGCCCGGAATTGCCGGCGGCATTGGTCTCGCGATTCTGGGGCAGTCGTAAACAGAGGATGCGATTCATCGTCCAGTTTCACTTGGATACCGCGGCCTTCGCGGCTGCCGCGACACCGCAAGAGCACGATCCGCAGGCGGCGGCGATGCGATTCGGCCGGCTGCGGCTGGACCAGCAGCCGCACGTCGGCCCAGGAGGGCGCATGCCGCGACTCGGCCGGCCGCACGAGCAAACCCAAACTCCCGCCCGCCTCGGCGGCCAGTTGCAGCCGCCGGAAGGTCCGGTCGTCGAGGCGCCCGGCCGGCGATTCCGGCCAGGCCAGGACCGCGGCGACGGCCGGGCACCGCAACGCCTGGTCCAACGCCCAATCGTGATCGGCCCGCTGCTCCGCCCGCACCACGAGCAATTGCCCCGGCGCGATCCCCAGCCGCACCGCCGCGGGCGGATAGAAACCGCCGTCGGCGTCCACCACGACCAGCGTCCCGCCCTGGCGGCAGGCCTCGCGGGCGGCCAACACGGCCAGGGTCGTCGCCCCTGCCCCGTCGCCGTCGGCCAGCCACTCCGTGAGCGTGCCGCGATGGAATCCCCCCTCGGGAAGGATCCCGTCGAGGGGCGGGCAGCCGCTGGAGACCGGCGGCTCGTCCGGGCGGCGGCGGAGCGTCTCGATGCGGGCGATCTGCCGGCGAAGCGTCTGGACGGCGGCGGAACTGGGGCAAGGGCATTGCGATTGGTCCATGGGCCGGGCCTCTCCAGATAGTGTACATCTGTATCCTATCCGGGTCAAGCGGGAAAAAAGGCGGAGGGCGGATGGTGGAAGGGGGAAGGCGGAACCGGAAGGGCAAGACATGCGACGGGGGGATTTGTCCCTACCCCTCGTCCTTCTGCTCGCCTTCTTCCTGCGGCACGCGCTTGACGGCCACCAGGGCGTCGTCCTCCTCCAGGCTCATGATCTTCACGCCCTGCGTGTTGCGGCCGATGATGCTGACGTCGGCGGCGCGGATGCGCTGCAGCTTGCCGCGGGCGGTCATCATCAACAACTCGTCGTCGTCGCTCACCCGCACCACGCCGATCACCGGGCCGTTCCGCGGCGTGGTCTTGATGTCGTGCAGCCCCTTGCCGCCGCGGCGCTGGGTGCGGTAGCTCCGCTGTGAAGAGAGTTCCTCGCCGTCGCCGCCCTCGCCGTTTTCGCCGCCCTCGGCCGATTCGGCCTCGGGCTCGGCTTCCGTTTCGGCCTCGGCGGGCTCGGGCGCATCGTCCGTTTCCTGGTCGTCGGGGGGCAGCTCGCCCTCGGCCTTGTCGGCGAGATTGGGACCGAAGGGGGTCCGCTTGCCGTAGCCGTGGGCACAGACGGTCAAGAGCGAGGCCTCGGGATCGGCCACGACCATGCCCACCACGTGGTCGTCACCGATGAGGCGGATGCCCTTCACGCCGCTGGAGTTGCGGCCCATGGGCCGGGCGTCGGACTCCTGGAAGCGGATGGCCATGCCGCGGGCCGTCGAGAGTACCAACTCGTCGCCCGGCTTGGTCACCACCACGTCGACCAGCTCGTCGCCCTCGCGGAGCTTGATGGCGATGATTCCAGCCTTCATGGGCCGGCTGTATGCCTCCAAGGGGGTCTTCTTCACCAGCCCCCGCGCGGTGGCCATGACGAGGAAGTGGTCGCTGACGTCGAAGTCGCGGACGGCGCGGCAGTCGGTGATCTGCTCCCCCTCGGCGAGGTTCAGCAGGTTGACCACGGCCCGGCCGCGGCTGTCGCGGGCCAATTGCGGCAGGTCGTAGACCTTGCGCCAGTGGACCTTGCCCTTGGTGGTGAAGAAGAGCAGGTAGGCGTGCGTGCTGGCGACGAAGAGGTGCTGGATGGGGTCTTCCTCTTCGGTCTTGGCGCCGGTGAGGCCCTTGCCGCCGCGGTGCTGTGCCCGGTAGGCCGAAGCGGGAGTCCGCTTGATGTAGCCGTTGCTGCTGATGGAGACCACCATGGTCTCTTCGGTGATGAGGTCTTCGAGGTTCAGATCGCCGATTTCTTCGCCGCTGATCTCGGTGCGGCGGGGCTCGGCGTGTTTTCGCCGCAGCTCGCGGAGGTCTTCGCGGATCAAGTCCAGCACGTTTTTCCGGTCGGAGAGGAGACGCTGATACTCGACGATCTTTTCCAGCAACTCGCGGTGCTCGCCGGCGAGTTTTTCCTGTTCGAGGTTGACCAACTGGCCCAGGGCCATGCGGAGGATGCCGTCGGCCTGCACGGGCGTAAGGTGGTAGGTTTCCTGGCGGCCGCGTTCCGTTTCGAAGATGGCGAAGCCCTCGTCGCCCAGGGCGCGGTGGAGGATGGCCGCCGGCGTGGCGATCTCCATGAGCCGCTGTTTGGCCTCTTCCTGGGTCTTCGATGCGCGGATGACGCGGATCACCTCGTCGATGTTGGCGTAGGCCAGCAGGAGGCCCTCGACCATGTGCTTCCGCTGCCGGGCGCGGGCGAGGAGGAACTGGGTGCGGCGGCGAATCACCAGCTCGCGGTGGCGGATGAATTCCTCCAGCAGGTCCTTCAGCGGCAGCACCCGCGGCTTGCCGTCGACCAGCGCCAGGAAGATCAGCGAGAAACTGTCCTGCAAGGGCGAGAACTGATAGAGCTGGTTGAGCACGATCTCCGGATCGGCGTCGCGCTTCAGCTCGAGGATGAGGCGGACCGGCTCTTTCAGGTCGCTTTCGTTGCGGGTGGCCGAGATGCCGGTGATCCGCCCCTCGTTGACCAGGGCGGCGATCCGCTCTTCGACGCGGTCGCGGGCCTGCTGGAAGGGGATCTCGCTGACCACGATGCGGAAGCGATTCTTGCCGTACTCCTCGATCCGCGTCCGCGCCCGGACGACCACCGTGCTGCGGCCCGTGTGATAGCCGCGGCGGATGCCGCTGCGGCCGCAAATCACGCCGCCGGTGGGGAAGTCGGGGCCGGGCACGATCTCCATCAACTCGTCGATCGACACGTCCGGGTCGTCGATCACGCGGATCAGGGCGTCGCAGATCTCGCCCAGGTTGTGCGGCGGGATCGACGTGGCCATGCCCACCGCGATGCCGTTGGCCCCGTTGACCAGCAGGTTGGGGAACTTCGACGGCAGCACCGTGGGCTCCAGCCGCCGCTCGTCGTAGGTGGGGATATAGTCGACCGTGTCGAGCTTGAGGTCCTCCAGCATGAGCGCGGCGATGGGCGAGAGGCGGGCCTCGGTATACCGCATGGCCGCCGGCGGCAGGCCCGCGATCGAGCCGAAGTTGCCCTGCTTATCGACCAGCACGTGGCGCATGTTCCATTCCTGGGCCATACGCACGAGGGTGGGATAGATGACGCTTTCGCCGTGGGGATGGTAGTTGCCGCTGGTGTCGCCGGAGATTTTGGCGCACTTCACCCGGCCGGCCCCCGGCGTGAGGTTCAGGTCGTTCATGGCGACCAGGATGCGGCGCTGCGAGGGCTTCAGGCCGTCGCGCACGTCGGGCAGCGCGCGGCTGACGATCACGCTCATGGCGTACGTCAGGTAGCTCTGCTTCAGCTCGTCTTCGATGGGCTGCTGGATGATCCGGCCGGTCATGTCGGCCAGGGCGTCGGCGGGGGATTCCTCGGGCGGGAAATCATCCGCGTCGGGTCCTTCCGGCGGCAAATTCGAGTCGGTAGCCAAGGGCGATTCCCCGCGACGGGTGTCAAAACCCGGATTATAACATTTCGGCCCCCGGCCGACAACGCCTGCGGGCAGAAAAACGGCGTCCTAAGTTCTTTGACGATAGGATGTTCTGCCGCTGCCCCGGGAGCACCGGGCCGGGGCCGTCGGGCTCCGGATAAGAAGGCCTCCTGCCCCGGCGGTGGACACGCCGGAAAGGGTCTCACGCAAAGGCGCAAAGCCGCAAGGAAGGCGAGCGCCGTGCCACGGCTGTGTCAGCCGTGCAAACCGCTCCGCGGACGCAACAACACGCCCGACACAGCCGTGGCACGCGGTCAGACGTTCCCTCAGTTACGAATCGAGCACGCTGGCTCCCGGCCGCCCGTTGCGCCCACTAATCGAGCACCACCGTCTTCGCCTTGAAGTCGATTGTCAGCTTCCGACCGGCCAACAGCAGCGTTCCGAGCAGGGAAAACTCCCCATCGTTGGCGACAACCTGTGTTCGATACTCGTCGCCGAACCACTCGACATGGCAGGTAAATGTCTCCAGATTAGCCACGCGGCCGTCAGCAAGGAGTGCTTGCGTGGTTGACGCCTGTTTCAAACCCAGGCGTTGGATAATCTTGCGCGGGATTACCAGGCCGCCGTTGAAAGCCGTGTCAATCCACGCCGTTATCGTTTGTTTCTCAGCGCCCTTGACTGCGGCCACGCGAACGCTGAGCAAGGCTCGCGTGGACTCATCGACGACCCCGTTCACGGAACCAATACTCCCAGGTGGAGGGCCGCGGTGTGCCCAATCCGCAATGTGTGCGTCAATCGTTCCGGGAATGCGTCGATGGCTGCGTTGACTGCCTGGTCAAAGGTCTCTCCGAGGAAATAGCGGCCGGACACTGGCTCGATGCACACGTATTGGCCCGAATGCTTCTGTTCGAGTTCCTCGCGTAACCGGGAGTCGTAGAGACTCACTGCCTTCTCGGCCACTGCTCTTGATTCTTCCGAGAACACGGCTCCTCCTCAGTAAAGGCGGCGAGTTGCAGACCAACCGCCCTATTATACAATAATCGCAGTGCAAAGTACCGGCCCCACATCAAGGGGGCATGACGAGCAATCCGACGCCGCGCGGCCGCCAATCGGAGCGTTCTCATTGTCACGACCCGGTCGCAGACGGATAGCCGCCACTTCCCCTGCCGCTATCGGCACGTTTCCGCCACAGCAACCGTGCCGGAAACCGCCTGGCCGGCGCGTGTTCGAGGGACCGGCACGGCCCCTTCACGCTGCGGTCAGCAGCCCGCCAAGGTCAGGATGCCGGCGAAAAGCAGCGCCCCTAAGAGCAGCCATTTCATCATCATGACTCGCTACTCCTTAATCACGTCCCGCACGGTCATCCCCGAGGGGATCATCGGCAACACGTGCTCCTGGTAGGGAATCTGCACGTCCAGGAGAAACGGCCCGGCGGAGTCGATCATCTCTTGCACCGCGGCGGTCAACTCGCCCTTCTCGGCCACCCGGCGGCCGCCCCACTGGAAGCCGCGGGCGATGGCCGCGAAGTCGGGGTAGCGGACCTCGGGCGTGATGCCGTTGCCCAGGCCGATGGCCTCCGGATGATCGATCGGGCCCAAATAGGTGTGGGCGCGATTGGCGGCGTGGAAGCGGTCTTCCCACTGCACCACCATGCCCAGGTGCATGTTGTTGAGCAGCATCACCTTCACCGGCAACTTTTCGCAGTAGCAGGTCGCCATCTCCTGGATGTTCATCAGCAGGCTGCCGTCGCCGTCGATGTCGACGACGAGCATCTCGGGGTGGGCCGCCTGCGCCCCCAGCGCCGCCGGCAGGCCGAAACCCATCGTCCCCAGCCCGGAACTGGAAAGCCACCGCCGCGGCTGGCGAAACTTGTAGTGCTGGGCGGTCCACATCTGGTGCTGGCCCACGCCCGTGGCGATGATTGTCGGCCGCTGGGCCGTCAGCCGGTAGAGCTCGCGGATGGCGTGCTGCGGCAAAATGCCCTCGAAATCGTGGTCGTAGTCCAGCGGGTCGGCGTGCTTCCAGGCGGCGATCTTGCGGTGCCACTCCCGCAGCTCCAGCGGCTCCGTGAGCAGCTTGTTCAACTCGCCCAGCAGGTCTTTCAGGTCGCTGACGATCGCCAGGTCGCACTTCTTGATCTTGTCGATTTCCGAGGGGTCGATGTCCACGTGGACAATGGCGCCGTGGGCGGCGAACTCGCTCACCTTGCCGGTCACGCGATCGTCGAAGCGGACGCCGAAGGCCAGCAGCAAGTCGGCGTTGTCCACGGCGTAGTTGGCATAGACACTGCCGTGCATGCCGAGCATGTCCAGCGAGAGCGGATCGTCGCCGGGAAATCCGCCCAGGCCGGTCAGGGTCATGGCCACGGGAATGCCCATCTTGCCGGCCAGGGCGCGGAGTTCCTCGTGCGCGCCGGAACCGATAATACCGCCGCCGGCATAGATCACCGGCCGCTTGGCGCGGCGGATCATGGCGGCCAGCGCGGCGACCTCGGCGGGCGTGGCCCGCAGGTCCTCGACGTGATAGCCCGGCAGGTTCATGGGGGCGTCGTAGTCGGGCACGGTCCGGGCAAGCTGCACGTTCTTGGGCAGATCGACCAGCACCGGGCCGGGCCGGCCCGTGGTGGCCACGTAAAAGGCCTCGCGCATCACGCGGGCCAGGTCGTGGACGTCGGTCACCAGGTAATGATGCTTGGTCACGCTGCGGCACACCTCGACGATGGGCGTCTCCTGAAAGGCGTCGGTGCCGATGACCGCGGTGCCCACCTGGCCGGTAATCGCCAGCAGGGGGACGCTATCGAGCTTGGCGTCGGCGATCGAGGTGACCAGGTTGGTGGCGCCGGGCCCGCTGGTGGCCATGCAGACGCCGATCTTGCCGGTGCTGCGGGCGTAGCCCTGGGCGGCGAACCCGCCGCCCTGCTCGTGGCGGGGCAAAATGACGCGGACCCGGTCGCGGAAGCGGGTGAGGGCCTGGTGCAGCGGGATGGTGGTCCCGCCGGGATAGGCGAAAATCGTATCCACGCCGTGGTTGACCAGCGATTGCACGACGATATCGGCGCCGCTGGTCATGCCGGCCTCGTGCGGCTCGGCGGCGGCCGGCCGCTTGGCCGCGTGGTTCGCGTTTTTGCTCTTGGCTGCCACGCTCGTTATCCGCGGTTATCTAACCGTTCACGGGCCGGGGACTGGCTCGTTTTTCGGCCCGGGCACCATGCGAAGCATGGTCGGGGGCCAAAAAAAGTGCCTGTCCCCTGCGGCCCTCCCGGAGGGGATTGCACAAGTTGATTGCTGTAAACAGTTTAGCATACGGCGGATCGCCGGGGAATTCAAGGGTGGCCGGACCGAGGGTGGCCCAAGGACGACAGCCAAACAGCGGCCCGTGCCGGCTCAACCCCCGTAGAATTCCTTGTCCGTGATTCCGTGCTCTTCTGTGAGGTGAAAGTGCCGCCGGATCGCTTCGATCACGGGCGTAGGCTTTTCGTCTCCCTCATTGTGGCACTTCGTTGGATAGGTTGTCGGTCGGCCATCGACATGCCCCACGAACATCCTCTCGGATCCCTTGCCTCGGCCTGTCTTTTCGACGATCCCGTATTTCTTCAGCCGCTTGCGGAGATCGCGATACTTTAGCGGCTTCTTCATGCCAGGAGAGGGCTTACGCCAAGATGGCCTCGCGAGCCTCGAAACTCTCAACGGACCCTGAGGTCTGTTTCCTTTTCACTGGCAGCGACGCACGACGCGCGCGGAAAAACATCGCCCATATCTCCGGCGGCGCCGCACGAAAGATTGATTCGAGATTCCCCATTTTCTTGGCAGCCTCGATTTGAGACGTGGAAAGCTCCCTGAGGTCTTGAAACGCGCTTGCGGGCGTCGGCCCCTCTGCCACCAGGTCCAATTCGAGGCAATGGGCGATCCACCACCTTTGATGGCGGTAAATCACCGCCCGCAAATCCAATCGCACGTCGTTGCCTTCCCTAACTTTCCCCATGAATTATCTCACTCAAAGGCGGTGATTCGCTTCAGCAGCCACCAAGGATGTGTGGAATAACTAACAGGCCGCAGTTTCCGTGTCAAGAACGCCTGACCAGCGCGGCTCCCCAATCGATTCTAACATGCGGCTATCGTGTGCTGCCACACCAACGCATAAAGTATTACTGTCTATATACTTACGTCGCAGCGCCTTGGTTGGACTATTGGAGAGGTTCAGGCTTGCGGGCAAAGCAACGCGGGCAAAATGCGGCGTGCCACTGACCTTGCCAGTGCTCTGGGCGGCGTGGCCCCGATTGCTGGCCTTTCGCCCACGGCGAAACCGCAAGACGAGCCCCCCGCCGCCTGCACCTCTTGTCTGACACCCCTTCCGCCTCCCCCCTCCCCCTTCCTCCTTTATCCTTCCTCCTTCATCCTTTACAATGACTGTCATGCAGCACTACGTGGACGTGATGTTCGATTGCCTCCCGTTGCGGTCGGTGGGCCGCTTCGATCCGCCCATCGACGCCGCCGCCGACGTGGTCGAGTTCCACGACCGCCTCCGCCGCGCGGCCGCCAAACACGGCCTGCACAACTCCTATTACCTCTATCGGGCTACCTGCATTTTCCATCTGACCAACGACGCCGAAGCGGGCATGGTCGAGTTCGCCTTTGAAGGCACCGTCTTGACCGACACCGACGACCTGAAGACCCGCCAGTGCGACCTGGAGGTCCGCCTCCAGCGGGAGGTCTGCGATTGGCTCACCGCCCCGGCGGTCCAGTGGCTCGGCCAGTCCGTCTCGCGGGCGGTGCAAGTGGAATTCGACCGTTACATCGCCGCCGGCGATTTGCAGAAGACGATTGCCCGCATGGAGCGGCTGCAAAAGGAGACCGAGGCCCGCGGCGGCTTTCTGGGAATGGACGTGTGATCCGCACAATCGCGGTTCTTAGTCACGTGGAGTCCTCCTGGAACGAAAGGACGGGTGCCGATGGAACCAAGCAATGTTGCCCCGCACAATCGCCCGCGGAAGTTCTCCTGTATCGGATGGTCCCTCGTGGTACTGGTCATGCTCGTCTTGGGGGTCGAGCTTGCTGTTCATCTACGCGAGTGGATCATGGTAACCCCTGCCCGTTCGGTGGTCAGGAGGGAGGTGGGAGGGCTCAGTCAGGCCATGGACGCCTTTCGGGACCGGTTCGGAACCTATCCGCCTGGAGGCGATCCCCGGGAGTTCGAGCGGGGTATTGCCAAGGTCTTTCCGCAATGGCGCGACTACCGCGCGGACTTTAAGGCGGCGGGCCTGGACCTCGCGAAGGTGAATGACAGCCGCGCGCTGGTCTTCTGGCTGGGCGGTATGCGTAGAACCCCGCGATCGACGGAACTCACGGGATTTTCCTATGATCCGGCTCACCCGTTTGCATGGGACCGGCCGACAACGGGCCCGTTCTACAATTTCGACCAGAAGCGGCTTGTGGAAGCCGATGGCGGCTGGTTGGAATACGTCGTCGAGCCCCCGGCCGACTACAAACCGCCCTATCAGTTCAACGGAAAGGAAGTCTTCCTGCCGGGATTCGAGTTCGACCGGCCGCAACGCTAAGAAATGCCCGGCGGGCGGCCGCGGACTTGCCCGGCCAGCGTCGGCTTATTCTTCGGCATAACGCACGATCGTGAAAAATGTTATGCTGAAGCATAACCTACGAGCCACACGATGAGCAGCGGCAAGGAAAAACCCGGCAAAGTCTACCTGGTGGGCGCCGGCCCCGGCGATCCGGGCCTGCTGACCCTCCGGGCGGCCGAGTGCCTGAGTCAGGCCGACGTGGTGCTCTATGACTACCTGGTCAACCCGTTGGTCCTGGAACACGCCCCGGCCGCGGCCCAACGGGTTTGCCTGGGCCATCACGGCACCGGCCGCCACGTCTCCCAGGACGAGATCAACGCCCAGATGATCGAAGCCGCCCGGCAGGGCAAGACGGTGGTCCGCTTGAAGGCGGGCGACCCGTGCGTCTTCGGCTGCCTGGCCGAGGAAGTGGGCGCCTTGGGCGCGGCCGGCATTCCCCTGGAGATCATTCCCGGCGTGACGGCTGGCCTGGCCGTGGCCGGCTACGCCGAGATTCCCATCACCCACGGCCAGTCGGCCTCGGCCGTGGCCCTGGTCACCGGCCATCAGCGCCGAGAAAAGGCCCAGCCGCCGCTGGATTACGCGGCGCTGGCCGCCTTTCCCGGCACGCTGATTTTCTACATGGGAGTGACCAGCGCGGCCGAGTGGAGCGCGGCCTTGATCGCCGGCGGCCGCGCCGCCGACACGCCCGTGGCCATCGTCCGCCGCTGCACCTGGGCCGACCAGGAGACGTTCCGCTCGACGCTGGCCACGGTGGCCGAGGCGGTCGCGGCCCAAAAAATTCGCCCGCCGGCGATCTTCGTCGTCGGCGAGGTGGTCAACCTGGCGCCGGCGACCTCGTGGTTCGCCGCCCGGCCGCTCTGCGGCGTCCGCGTGCTGGTCACGCGTCCCGGCGAACAGGTCCACGATTTGCGCGATCGGCTCTCTGCCTTGGGGGCCGAGGTGCTGGCGCAGCCGGGCATCGAGATCGGGCCGCCGCCGGATTGGGCGCCGGTCGATGCGGCCCTTGGGCGGCTGGACCGCTACGATTGGCTGGTCTTTTCCAGCGGCAACGGCGTCCGCTATCTGCTGGATCGGCTATTGGCCCTGGGGGGCGATTTGCGGCGGCTGGGCGGGCTGAAGTTGGCGGCCATCGGTCCCGGCACGGCCGCCGAGTTGGCCGCCTATCACCTCAAGGCCGACCTCGTGCCGGCCGAGTATCGCGCCGAGGCCCTGGCCGAGTCGCTTTTGCACGCCGGCGCGCCGGGAACTCGTTTTCTCTTGGCCCGCGCCGATCGCGGGCGGCAGGTGTTGCCCGAGCGGTTGGCGGCCGCCGGCGCCGCGGTGGACCAGATCGTGGTCTATTCGACGGTCGAGGCGACCCATGCCGACGCGGAGGTCCTGGCGGCCTTGGAGGAGGGCCGCATCGACTGGGTGACGGTGACTAGCTCGGCGATTGCCCGGTCGCTGGCCGCGCTATTCGGCCGTGGCCTGGGTCGGAGCCGCTTGGCCAGCATCAGCCCGGTGACCTCGGCGGTGCTTCGCGGCCTGGGCTACCAGCCATCCGCCGAGGCGGCCGAGTACACGATGGCCGGCCTGGTCGCGGCGATCGTCGCGGCGGAGGGCGAGGGGGGCCGGCGGTAACTATAATTACCGGGCGTGGCGCCCTAACGGCGCAGCGTGGTTGGCTGAGGGGCGCCCGGGTCGGTGCCGGGTATCTTTATGAAAACAATAAAGCAGGAGGTATGGATCATGCGAGCGTTCAGTGTACTACTGGCTTTCGCCCTTGCCGCCGTATCTTTTGGGGCCGAAAGAGGGCCTGCGTCTGAAACTCGAAACCGAAAGTCCGGGCGGACAGGCAGGATCCACCTGGGAGGCTTCGATGAGGACAAGGACTGGGGGCTTCGGTGCGCCGCCGCCTCGGCCCTCGGAAAGATCGGTCCGGCATCCATCCCCGCCGTGAGGGAAGCACTGAAGGATAACGATTGGAGGGTTCGACGTGCTGCCGCCTTGGCCCTTGGGAACATTGGTCCTGAGGCCCTCCCGACCGTCATAGGATTGCTCAAGGACAAGGATCAGGCGATGCGGCAGATCGGCGCGGAAACGCTGGGGAGAATGGGGCCCGCAGCCATGCCAGCTCTTACGGAACTGCTCAAGGACAAAGACAAGTGGATTCGGGATACCGCAATCTCCGCCCTTGGGGAGATCGGTCCAGAGGCCATCCCAACGATCATGGAGTTGCTCAACGACAAGGATGGCATGATCCAACAGGCCGCTGCTATAAGTCTTGGGAACATGGGCCCAAAGGCCAAGGTGGCTGTCCCTGCCCTCACAAAACTGCTCAAAGACAAGAATCCAGCGGTCCGGCAGTGTGCCGCCCAGACCCTGGGGCGTATTGGCCCCGAGGCGAGCAGCGCCGTTCCAGCCCTTATCGAATTGCTCAAAGACGAGGATTCGACCGTTCGGTTGGAAACTGCCAGGGGCCTGGGCGGCATAGGCCCCGCGGCGAAGGCAGCCGTGCCGGCCCTCATGGAATTGGCCACGAGCAAGGATGGCGTCGTCCGGAAGGCCGAACTGCCAGGCCTCGGGGAGTTGGCTAAAAACAAGGACGCAGCCGTCCTAAAGGGTTTTGTCGACCTCTTCGCAAACATGGGCCAGTTCGTGCGAGCCGACGCTGTAAGGGCCGTAGGACAGATCGGGCCGGCGGCAGCCGTCCCAGCGCTCACTGAACTGCTCAAGGACAAGAGCTGGGCGGTTCAGCAGGCCGCCATTTTTGCCATCGGTTCGGCTGGCACCCAGGCCAAGGCTGCCATCCCGGTTCTGGCAGAGGTGGCCGAGGGGAAGCACGATTCTGCTCCGGCGGCCGCTGCCGGGACCCCCTTCGGGGAATTCAGCCGGTCCAATCGGGGTTTCACCCGGGGTGACGCCGCAGCCACCCTGGGGAAGATTGGCCCGGCAGCGATCCCAACGATTATCCGGTTGCTGAAGAACGACGATTGGGAGGTTCGGCGGGGCGCGGTTCGCGCCCTCGCGTCGATCGGTCCCGGGGCTAAAGCTGCGAGGCCGGCCCTCGCGGAATTGCTGACGGACAGTAAGGAAGAGGTCAGGTGGGAAGCGGCTCAGAGCCTGGGGAGCATCGATTCCGCTGCCCCCGCGTCGCTAAGAGACGCCCTCACGTCCAGGGATAACGTGGTTCGGCAGGGCGCTTTCCTCGCGCTCGGGAAAATCGGCCCGCCAGCTATACCTGCGCTTATCGAGTTGCTTAAGGACGAGGATTTCTACGTCCGACAATGCGCCGCCGGGGCCCTCGGGAGAATGGGGCCAAAGGCCAAGGAAGCGATTCCATCGCTCATGGAATTGCTAAAGGACAAGGACTGGAGTGTTCAGGAGACCGCCGCCACGGCCATCGGCCAAATGGGACCGGATGCCAACGTGGCCATCCCCTTGCTCACGGAGTTGCTCAGGGACAAACAGTGGCAGGTTCGTGCTACCGCCGCCGACGTCTTGGGACGCATGGGCCCCGCGGCCAAGGGCGCTGTCCCCCGCATTACGGATTTGCTCAAGGATGCAGTGGAGGTTCGGCGCTCCGCAGCGATAGCCCTGGGCAATCTGGGCTCCGACGCTAAGCCGGCAATCCCAGCCCTCGTGGAATTGCTCAAGGATGACAACGGCATGGTTCGTTGTGCTGCCGCCGAGGCCCTGGTAAAAACGGGTTCCGGGGCGAAGGCCGCCATCCCCGTTCTCATTGATTGGCTTAAGGACGCCCAGTTGCGTGCAACTGCTGCCGAGGTCCTGGGCAAGATTGGACCCGACGCCGAGCCTGCAATTCCCGCCCTGGTTGAGATGCTCAGGATCAAGGATTAGAGAACGCCCCCGACGCCGTTTCGTCTGGTGTCCGGGCCGACGGCCAGGCCGAGTTAGACAAGCTGTGAACAGTGGAAAACGCCCGCAACGCCGTGCCCGCGACCGCCGCCTGCGGCCGGACCGGCGGCCGTGGCTGCTTGCGCCGGTGGCCCTGATCGCGCTGGCAATCATCGGGGTGGCGGTGCTGAAAGCCGCCGAAAGATTCCCCTTGGGAACCCTCATCTTCGGCACGATCTTCGCGCTCTCGGCCGTTGCCGTCGTGCTCTACATCGGGGAGCTGGTGGTCCTCGGCTGGCTCGTGGACGTCTTGGACTGGATCGCCTCGTCGGGAATCCGCGCCAGGTACGCCCCGCTGGAATTCGACCAGGTGGGCGAGGTCTTGATCGTGAAGCTGGGCGACCATATCGTCAGCGACGAGCACTGCCAGGCGGTCCAGCGGCAGTTCGATCGCTTCGTCGGCGAGCACTACTGCGATTTCATCCTCGATTTCTCCGCTGTCGGCCGGCTGGCGCGCGGCTTCCGCGGAGTGATGACGCACCTGGCCGCCGCGGCGCGGAGCGAGGCGGAGCGGCTGGGCAAGCCGTTTCGCCCCGTCGCCGTGCCGCCCGGAGAGATCTTCCGCATGTTCGACGACGCCGCGCATGCGCTGGAGGAGATGGGCCGGCACGACGGCCATGGCTGGGTCGTGCTCTGCTGCGTCCCCCCGGGGATCCGCGCCGCCTCGGACATCACCTGAAAAATAAGGGGGAGGGCGGAGGGCGGAAGCAATTCGGAATTCGGAAGGCGGAATTCGGAAGGGGAATCCGGACTTCCGACCTTGTCCGGTCCCCAAATCCCTAAATCCCCAAATCCCTTCCTTTCCTTCCCCCTTCCGCCTTGTCTCTACTTCATCTTCAGCGCCAGGCGGATCTCGTGGATGGCCTCCTTGATGTGGCCGGCGGCCTTGGGATGCTTGGTGGCGTTGATCTGCCCCAACACCGTTTTCAGGATCTCATGGGCCTCCCGGAGTTGGCTGTCCGAGTTGCCCTGGGGCTCATGCTCCTTGCCGGATTGGGCGGCCTTGTTGGGCTCGTGGGTCCCGCTGCCGTGATT
>JBKQVT010000051.1:0-18658 GCA_052139835.1 Thermoguttaceae bacterium | reverse complement strand
CCGTACAATCCAACCTCCGAGCACTTGGCGCGCAGCTTTAGAGTGGCAGCTTGCTGCCGCTTTCCTCCCGGTGAGCCTGCCCGCGCGGATTTCGAATCTGCGTCAAATTCGCCGCCAGCAATGCGAGCACCAATGCGAGGGCTGGCTGGAGGGCTACCTGCTCACCGGGCGGCACGGGCTCTTCAATTGCTACGAGGCGTTTATCCACATCGTCGATTCCATGTTCAACCAGCACGCCAAGTGGCTGAAGGTCACGTCGCACCTGCCCTGGCGGCGGAAGATCGCCTCGTTAAACTATCTGCTCGCCTCGCATGTCTGGCGGCAGGATCACAACGGCTTCACGCATCAAGACCCCGGTTTCATTGACCACGTCGTCAACAAAAAGGCCGAGGTCGTGCGGGTTTACCTGCCGCCGGACGCCAACTGCCTGCTCTCGGTGATCGACCACTGCCTCCGCAGTCGCCATTACGTCAACGTGGTGGTGGCGGGCAAGCACCCGTCGCCGCAGTGGCTGACGATGGACGCCGCCCTGAAGCACTGCACGGAGGGCATCGGCATCTGGTCGTGGGCCAGCAACGACCAGGGCCTTGCGCCGGACGTGGTCATGGCCTGCTGCGGCGACGTGCCCACCCTGGAGACGCTGGCCGCCGTCTCCATCCTCCGCGAGCACCTGCCGGAGCTGAGAATCCGCGTGGTCAACGTCGTCGACCTCATGCGGCTGCAACCGCAAAGCGAGCACCCGCACGGGTTGAGCGACGTGGATTTCGACGGGCTCTTCACCAAGGACAAGCCGGTCATCTTCGCCTTCCATGCCTACCCGTGGCTGATCCACCGGCTGACCTACCGCCGCTCCAATCACGACAACATCCACGTCCGCGGCTACAAGGAAGAGGGCACCATCACCACGCCCTTCGACATGACCGTGCTCAACGAGTTGGACCGCTTCCACCTGGTGATGGACGCCATCGACCGCCTGCCGCAGACCGGCGACAAGGGCGTTTACCTGAAGCAGCAGCTCAAGGACAAGCTTGTCGAGCACAAGCAGTATATCGACAAGCACGGCGAAGACATGCCGGAGATTCGCAATTGGAAGTGGGCTGCAGCGCCATGATCGCGGTTTCCGTCCCGCGCAGCGACACTCGGGAGCTGTTCCGCGAGAGAAACTATCTAGCGCCACTCGCCTTTTTCCCGTGCAAATGCTATACTTTCCGGTAATCCCGGCACACTCCCATTGGAAAGAGGACCTCCCATGGATACGGCGCTAATCGTTGTTGGAATCGTGTTGTCTTTGCTGCTGTTCCTGCTGTGGCTCACGGTCCGGTGCATCCCCAACGACCGCATCGGAATCGTGGAGAAGTTGTGGTCGCCCAAGGGCTCGCTGACCGAAGGAGCGGTCATCGCGCTGGACGACGAGGCGGGCTACCAGGCCGACATCCTTCGCGGCGGCATCCACTTCGGACTGTGGCGGTGGCAGTACAGGATCCACAAGTTCCCCTTGGTGACCATCAAGCAGGGCAAGATCGGCTACGTCTTTTCGCGCGGCGGCGAGCAGCTCCTGCCTTCCCAGACCCTGGCCCGCGTCATCGACTGCAACAACTTCCAGGACGCGCGGAAGTTCCTGGGCAACAAGGGGCAGAAAGGCCGTCAGCGCGGCATCCTCCGCGAAGGCGTCTACGCCATCAACATCGCGCTGTTCAACGTGATTACCGAGGATCGCGTGTTCACGCTGGAGTGGGCCAGGAGCCTGGAAGAGTGGCAGCACCAACTCAAGGGATTGCAGGGCTTCAGCCCGCTGATCATCAGCGGCCAGACCGATCAGATCGGCATCGTGACCGTGCATGAAGGCCCGACGTTGCCGCCCGGCGAGCTGATTGCGCCCGCCGTGGGCACGGACAAGGATCAGCCGAACTTCCACAACAACTATCAGGATATCGAGGCCTTCCTGGCCGCCGGCGGTCGCCGCGGCGTCCAATACATGGCGTTGATCGACGGCACCTATTTTCTCAACCGTTGGTTCTGCACGATCGAATTGATTCCCAAGCAAGTCGTTCCCATCGGCCAGGTGGGCGTGGTGGTCAGCTTTTACGGCAAGAAGGGCGCCGACACCTCCGGCAAGGAATTCCGCCACGGCGAGCGCGTCCACGAGGGCGAGAAGGGCGTTTGGGAAAGGGCCCTCGGCCCCGGCAAGTACGCCTTCAACACGGCGTCGGGACAAATCGTGCTGGTGCCCACCACCAACTTCGTCCTGCACTGGATCACGGGCCGGACGGAGCAGCATCACTACGACGAGACCCTGAAATCCATCGAGCTCATCACCTGTGACGCCTACGAGCCGATGTTGCCCTTGAGCGTGGTCGTCCATATCGACTACGAGAAGGCGCCGTCGGTGATCCAGCGGTTCGGCGACGTGAAGCAATTGATCACGCAGACGCTCGATCCCTTGCTCTCGGCGTATTTCCGCGACGTGGCCCACAAGAAGAGCATGTTGCAGTTGATCCACGATCGCGACGAGATCCAGCAGCAGGCGCGCGACGAATTGCGGAGGAAGTTCCTGCAATTCGACATCGAGTGCGTCGACGTGCTCATCGGCAGGCCGGAGAGCAAGGAGGGCGACAGCAAGATCGAGACCCTGCTGGAGCAGTTGCGGCAGCGGCAATTCGCCATCGAGCAGGTGGAGACTTTCCAGAAGCGGCAGGAAGCGGCGGTGCGGGAGAAGGCCCTCAACGAGGCCACGGCCCAGGCCCAGTTGCAGGCCGAGCTGACGAAGTCGCAGGTGCAGATCAAGATTTCGGAAAACACCGGCGACGCCGAGCTGGCCAAGGCCCGCAAGCAGGCCGAAACCACCGTGGTCCAGGCCGAGGCCGCGGCCAAACAGGCCAGGTTGCAGGGGGAAGGCGAGGCCGGGCGGCTGCTGGTCGTGGCCGAGGCCCAGGCCAAGCAGGCCGCCCTGATCGGCGAGGGCGAAGGCAAGAAAGCCGCCTCGATCGGTGAAGGCGAAGGCAAACGCGTGCTGGCCGTCGGCAATGCCGAGGCGGCCGTCCTGCAACTCAAGATCGAGTCCTACCGCGACCCGAGATTGTACGCCATCGCCCTCGTAGCCGATCACCTCCGCCAAAGCCAGCAGCCGCTGGTGCCCTCGCAGTTGATCAACTTCGGCGGCCAAGGCGACGGCCAGAGCCCCAACATGCTCAGCGCCCTGTTGAGCATCCTCACGGCGGAGAAGCTGGGCGTGCAAGTCAAGCCCGACAAGAAGGGCTAGCGTAGTGTCTCAGAATTGAGGTGCTGTATCTTGCAGGAGTTGGGCAAGGTGGGTGCCACTGCTGGCTTGCCCAGCAGTGTCGAACCACCACTGGCGCAACACTGCTGGACAAGCCAGCAGTGGCACCCCCATAATCGCAAATCACCATTTGTGTGAGACACTACACTGGCAGCGTCCCGACCGCGGCGGAAACACCTCTTTTCCCGGAAAATCCACCGTTTCACCAGGATTATCTGTTGCGGAATCGCCGGGAATGGGATAGCTTGGGAGGGACAAAATCCCGTCTCCCCACAAGCCCTTTCCCACGATGACTACAGCAGAAGATTCCCCAACAGAACTCGACTCCGTCGAACAGCGCGACCGCCAGTGGCTCGCCACCGTCTATCGCGGCGACAAGGAACCGGACCTCACCGTCCGGGCGGTATTGGCCGGCATGATCTTCGGCGGCGTGATGTCGGTGTCGAACCTCTACGTCGGCCTGAAGACGGGCTGGGGGCTGGGCGTGGACATCGCCGCGGTCATCGTCATCTTCGCCGTCTTCAAGGCCCTCCGCTCCATCGGCGTCGTGCGGCGGACATTCGGCATCATGGAAAACACCATGATGATGACCGTGGCCGTGGCGGCAAGCTGGATTTCGTCGGCCGGGCTGGTCTCCGCGGTCCCCGCCCTGACGATGCTCACCGGCTATAAGTTTGTCTGGTGGCAGCTCACCCTGTTCATCGCGGTCATTTTGTACCTGGGGTTGTTCATGGCGATTCCGCTGAAGCGGCAGATGATCCAGGTGGATAAGCTCCGCTTCCCCGGCAACATTCCCACCGGCGAAACCCTCAAGGTCATGTATTCGCACGGCGACGAGGCGATGAAGAAGGCCGGGTCGCTGGGCATCGCGGCCCTGGCCGGGATGCTCGTCGGCGGACTCCGCGGCCGCGTGTGGTGGCTTCCCGGACATTTTGCCCTCCCCTTGTTCATCAAGCGCGTCAGCCTGGCGAACCTCACCCTGAGCCTGGAACCGAACTTGATCTTCATCGGCATTGGCGGGCTCTTCGGCATCAAGGTGGGACTGAGCATGTTGCTCGGGGTGATTATCAACTACGGGATCCTCGCGCCGCGCTTGATCGACGCCAAGGTCATCCATCACCCGCCGCCGCACATCGCGGCGGTGGCCCTGCCGCAACTGCCGCTGGCGCTGAAGGCCGGGCAGACGTTTGCCGTGCAGATTGACGAGGCCGTCGGCGGTCCCGAGCTTCCTTCGCCGGAGGAGATTAAGGCCCATCCCAAGCTTTCCTCCGCCGTGCGCACCAGCATCCTCCGCTACACGTGGACGCGCCCCATGGTCTACCACAAGATGTCCGGTCTGGTCGGCGACCTGAGCGCGCCGAAGTTGCTGGATGGTTCGCCCAATCCGCTGCACGGCGTCGTTGCGGTGAGTTCAGTCACCGACCCGGACCTCCAGGACCACGTGCTCTACCTCGAGGCGCCCAAGGCCATCGATTGGGAAGTCAAGCTCTCCCTCCCGGACCACCAGGCGGCGGGCATCCTCACGGCCTTGGGGCTCCAACTCGGCCCCCACCCCGCAGAAGATGCTGTCCAACGCCTGAAAAATCAAAAAGACGACCGGGAAGAAAAGGCCTCGCCGTCGATCGGCGGCTATCCTAACATCTGCAAATGGTCGCTCTGGCCGGGCGCTACGGTCCTGGTGGTCGGCGGGCTGCTGGCCTTGGCCTTCCAATGGCGGACCCTGGGGCAGACTTTCGCCAGCATCTTCGCTGTCTTCGGCCGCCAGCGCAACGCCCGCAAGGGCCCGCTGGATCACCTCGAAATCCCCATGAGCTGGTTCCTCTTCGGCGTGATCTTCGTAGGCATGCTCGCCATCGTGATGCTGGCCTGGTTTTTCCACGTGACGTGGTGGATGGGCGTGCTGGCCGTGGTGATGACCTTCTTCCTCTCCGCGGTCGCCGCCCGCGCCGGGGCGGAAACCAGTATCAATCCCATCGGCGCCCTGGGCAAAGTGACCCAGCTCACCTTCGGAGTCCTGGCGCGGGGCAATATCTCCGCCAACCTCATGACGGCCGGCGTGACCGCCGGCGCCGCCTGTAGCTGCTGCGATACGGTGGGCAACCTCAAGGTGGGCCACATGGTCGGCGCCAACCCCCGGCGGCAGTTCATCAGCCAACTCTTCGGAGTCCTGGCCGGCGCCGTGCTGGCCGTGCCGGCATACTTTCTCCTTGTGCCCGACGTCAACATCCTCGGCGGCGAGAAATTCCCGGCCCCCTCCGCGCTGGTATGGAAAGGCGTGGCCGAGGTGCTCTCCAGGGGCCTCAGCAGCCTGCCCCCCAGCGCGCTGTGGGCGATGGGCGTCGCCTTCGTGGTGGGCGTGGTCATCGTCGTCGTAGACAACCTCTTCCCCCATCTCAAGCCCTACACGCCCTCGCCGACCGCCCTGGGCATCGCCTTGACCACCCCCGCCTATCAAGGCCTCGGCATGTTCCTCGGCGCATTGATCGTCTGGATCCTGGAACGGAAGGCGGCCAAGACAAACGAAATGTACACCATCCCCGTCGCATCCGGCTGCATCGCCGGCGAAAGCATCATGGGCGTCATCCTCGCGCTGCTGGTGGCGATGGGCGTGATGCGCTGATCCGCCGCCGGACGGTTATCGCGCGTTTTTGGTGGGGCTCGCGACCACGCCGTGTGCCACTGCTGGCTTGTCCAGCAGTGCCGATGCGTCGCCCCACCACACTGCTGGGCAAGCCAGCAGTGGCACCCGAAAACCCGTTTGCGACCTTCCGCAACAGAAACTAATTCGCGGCCAGTCGGCGCGTTCCTCCATAACGCAATCCCCATGACGACGCCCGCAACGGAACTCACCGCGCGATTGGAACTGGCCCTGGCCGCGGCCCGCGAGGCCGGGCAAGTCACGCTGGAATACTTCCGCCGCGACGACCTGGTGGTCGAGCGCAAGGGCGACGATTCGCCGGTGACGGTGGCCGACCGCCGCGCGGAGGAAGTGCTCCGCGGCCGCATCGCGGCGGCCTTTCCCGCCGACGCCATCCTCGGCGAAGAATTGCCCGAGCGGCCGGGAACGAGCGACTTCCGCTGGATCCTCGATCCCATCGACGGCACCAAGTCGTTCATCCACGGGGTGCCGCTCTATGGCACGTTGGTCGGCCTGGAACGCGGCGGCGAGTCGGTGGCGGGAGTGATCCACATCCCGGCGCTGGCGGAAACCGTCTATGCGGCCGCCGGCTGCGGGGCCTGGTATCTCCAGGGCGACCGGCCCCCGCGCCCCGCGCGGGTCTCCACCCGCGCGCCGCTGGCCAAGGGCCTCTTCGTCACCAGCGAAGTGGCCACTTATGACGAGATCGGCCGCCGCGACGTCTACGACCGCCTGCAGGCCGCCGCCCGGCTGAGCCGCTCCTGGGGCGACTGCTACGGCTACCTGATGGTGGCCACGGGCCGGGCCGAGTTGATGGTCGATCCCGTGGTGGCCCTTTGGGACGTCGCGGCCTTGTTGCCCATCCTCGAAGAGGCCGGCGGCGCCTTCACCGACTGGCAAGGGCGCCGCACGATCCATTCCGGCCAGGCGCTGGCCACCAACGGCCTGATCTTCGCCGAAGTGCTCCGCCTCGTGCGGCAAGAGCCGGCAAGAAAAAACAACAGTCCGGGCGGTCCGTGACGGACCTGCGCCGGACTGTTTTCCCCCCCTGGGAAATTCTCGTTCGCCTGGGCACGGGAAAAGGTGACAGGCACCTTTTGCCGGAACGGCCCTTCGGGTGCTTCGCACAAAAGGTGCCTGTCACCTTTTCCTGTCCCCGACGTACAGGGTTGCACTGTTATCGGCCATTGGCCGTCTGGGCTGAAGTGAAACTGTGCCGGCCTTTCCGCCAAGCACCCCGCGGGCAGTCCCCAAGCGGGCAGGCAACGGGGGCAGTTCCCCCCCACCCAGATTCGCCTTGACCTTTCTCCTCAAAAAATGTAGCGATTACGCCGATTTTGAGGAGGAGGCGAACTCTGCTTCGCGCTGGGTCCGCTTTCTGCGCATTTTGCGCCCCTTAACACGGCGATGCGTAGGTTGGGCATGGCCCACCACAATTTTGCACCTCACGGTGGGCCATGCCCACCCTACGGAAAGGAAATTGCCCGTGACCAAGTTTTCCAGTCTGACCCAAGCGATCACCCGCTCACCCATTGCGTGGGGTATCCTCGGCGCGGCCGGGTTTTACGCCCTGATCTACGGCGGACCGCTGGACACGCCCTTTATCAAACGCTATTTCACCAGCCATCCGGTGGAATTTGTCGAAACCGTGCTGTTCGCCATCGGCCTGGCGGCCCTGCTGCTGCGGCTGGCGGACATTGTGGGCCAGTACGTCGGACTGGGCCGCTCGCCGCTGGCGGCCGCGAAACCGGGCCCTGGCGGCCGATCCATCGACGCCCAGTGCCGCGACCTGTTGGATCAACTCGATCATGCCCCGCAGTCCCAGGACGGCCACTACCTGCGGCGTCTGCGGGCCGGCATCCAGTATGTCTGCCGCCGCGGCGCCGCCGACGGCCTGGACGATCAACTGAAGTACCTCGCCGACGTCGACGCCGGCCGCGCGCACGCCGCCCTGGCCCTCTTCCGCGTGATCGTCTGGGCGGTCCCCATCACCGGCTTCCTGGGCACCGTCATCGGCATCACCATGGCGCTGAACGGCATCGACAAGAACGCCATGGAGCAGTCGATGTGGCACGTCCTGGAGGCCTTGGGATTGAAGTTCGACACGACCACGCTGGCCTTGGCGATGTCGATCGTGTTGATGTTCGTCCATTTCTTCGTCGATCGGGGGCAGGACCTGTTGTTGGAAGAGGTGGACGAGCGCGTCGAGGAAGACCTGCTGGGCCGCTTCCCGCAGCTCCCCTCCGGCGCCGACGGCCAGTTGACGGCGGTCCGCCTCATGGCCGAGACCATGCTGCAGGCCAGCGAGCGGCTGGTCCAGCGGCAGGCCGAGTTGTGGCAGCAGTCGCTGGACGGTGCGGCCCAGCGTTGGGCACACCTGGGCGACGGCGCCGCCGAGGCGGTGAAGAAGGGGTTGACCGCCGCCCTGACCGAGGGCCTGCAGGGCCATGCCCAGCATCTGGCCGCCGCGGAGCAGGCCGCCGCGGAGCAGAGCCACCGCTATTGGACGCAGGTCCAGCAGGGCCAGGCGCAGAGCGTCCAGGCCATCGCCGGCTTGCAGGCTGCCATGACCCGGCAGGCCGAGGTCCTCCACCGGGCCGTCGAGGCCAGCGGCCAGGTCAGCAGCCTGGAAGACGCCTTGAATCGCAACCTGGCGACGCTGGCCGGGGCGAAGCACTTCGAGCAGACGGTGCTCGGCCTGGCCGCGGCGCTGCACTTGCTCAACGCCCGCTTGTCGGAGACCGGCGTGGAAAAGGCCTCGATTCAACTCGATCCCGGCCGTCGCGCGGTCCACGCGGCATGAAAACGGTGGCCTTGCATCGAGCTGTCCACCTGGCATGAAAACCGTCGCCCCACATCGAGCGGTCCACATGGCATGAAAGCCCTCGCCCTCCTGCAACGCCGGCATCGCCACCGCGCAGCGCCCAGCGTGTCGCTGTTTCCGTTCTTGGCGGTGTTGATTTGCACGATGGGCGCCCTGGTGCCCTTGCTGGTGGCGGTGACGCGGGCGGCGCGGGCGCAGGCGGTGCGGGCCGCGACGGCCCGGATGTCCGCGCAAGCCGCGCAGTGGAAGGTGGCCCACGAAATGGCCCAGTGGCGGATCGAGCAATTGAAGAACTCGCGCCAGCTCACGCAGTCGCAACTGGCCGATGCCCGCCTCGCTTTGGGCTGCGTCGAGGACCATACCCGCCGCCTCCGCGACCGCATCGGCCAATTGCGGGCCGCGGGCGCGCGGTTGGACCTCACCGCGGCCGATGGCGGCCGGCAACGCCGCGTCGCCCAGGAGGAACTCCAACGGGTCGAAGGCGAACTCGCCGAGGCCCATCGCCGCTTGACCGATGCCCGCCAGCAAGCCATCCGGCGGCCCCACGACTACTCCATCATTCCTTACGACGGGCCCAACCAGACCCATCGCCGCCCCATCTATCTCGAATGCCGCGCCGACGCCGTCGTCCTCCAGCCTGAGGGCATCGCCTTCCACGAGTCCGATTTCGCTGGCTCGTTGGGACCGGACAATCCGCTGGCCGCGGCGTTGCGGGCAGTCCGCGAGTACCTGGCGGACCGCGGCGCCTTCGACCCCCGCGCCGACGGCGAGCCCTATCCACTGCTGCTGGTGCGTCCGCAAGGCATCATGACGTACTATGCCGCCCGCGCGGCCATGCAATGGTGGGCCGCCGATTTCGGCTACGAACTCATCGAGGACGACTGGAAACTGCACTTCCCGGCCCCCGATCTGCAATTGGCCAAGGTCGTCGACCGGGCGATTGTCCAGCCGCGGGCCGAACTGGCCGCGGCCGCCGTGGACCACGCCAGACGCCAGGCGGCCTTCGCCTCCTACGGCGGAGGCGACGAGGACGGCTTCACCTCCGGCGACAGCGGCAGCACGCACGGCGGCGCCGGCGGCGGCAGGGGCGGCGGCGGGCGGGGCGGATATGGAACCGGCGCCGCATCGGGGCCGGGCGGATACGCAGTGGGCGCCGCAACCGGTCCCGGCGGCGGCAGTCCCGGCGGAAACGGTTTCGGCAGCGGAAGCGGCGGCGGGGCGCCGGGCACTGGCGGCTTTGGCGGCTCGGGCGGCAGCGGCTCCGGCACCATGTCGGGCGACTCGGGCGGAAGTATCTTCGGCAGCGGAAGCGGCGGCGGCTCACCGGGCAATGGCGGCTTGGGCGGGTTTGGCGGCGCCGGCGGCAGCGGCTCGGGTACAATGTCCGGCGGTTCGGGCGGAAGTATCTTCGGCAGCGGAAGCGGCGGCGGAGCCCCAGGCAACGGCGGCCTGGGCGGGCTTGGCGGCACCGGCGGAAGCGGCTCGGGCACCATGTCCGGCGGTTCGGGCGGAAGTATCTTCGGCAGCGGAAGCGGCGGCGGTTCACCGGGCAGCGGCGGCCTGGGCGGGTTTGGCGGCACGGGCGGCAGCGGTTCCGGCACTATGTCGAGCTGGGCCAGCGGCCCCGGCCTCGGCAGCGGAAGCGGCGACGGCGCGTCCGGCGGCAGCCCCTTTGGCGGCCTCGGCGGAACTGGCGCAAGCGGCACCGCAGGCGGACCGGGCGGCAATGGCCTCGGCATGGGGCTGAGCGGCGGCACGGCGGCCGGCGGCGGCACGGCGTTTTCCGGCCTCGCTGGCGACCCCAGCGCCCAAAATCAAGGCGGCGCCAGCGTCAAACGGCCCGACGACTTCGTCTTCGGCCAACCCCAGACCGCGACCGACCCGGCGTCACAGCGGCCGCCGCCGGCGGGGACACAGCCAGCCGCGCCCTTGCGCCCCGGCGAGTGGCGCCCGACGCCCGATCCCCCGCCGGAAGACAAGGCCGACGACAAGGACAAACAGAAGGACCTCAAGAGCCTGGCCAAGACCCGCGGCGAGGATTGGGCCCTCCGCGACGCCGGCCGCAAATCAACCCCCTTCACGCGGAACATTCGCGTCGATTGCTATGCCGATCGGCTGATCTTGGCCCCCGACGCGGGCATGGGCAGCCCCAAGCAAATCCCGCTGGGACCACGCACCGCGGGCTCGGTCGACAAGCTCGTGGCCGCCCTCTGGGAGCGTATGGACTCCTGGGGCATCGCCGGCGAAAACATGTATTGGCGCCCGGTGCTGAACGTCTACGTCGCCCCCGGCGCCGACCGCCGCTTCGACGACTTGAAGGTCCTGCTGGAAGGCAGCGGCTTTAACCTCCAGAGGAAGCCCTAGCCATGCCCCGGCCAGCCAAAGCCGAAAACGAAGCCGTCAACGCCGATTCGTTTCTCGACATCGTCGCCAGCGTGGTGAGCATCATGATCGTGATGGTGTTGATGGTCGGGCTGCGGATCAAGAACACGCCGGTGGACCTGGCGGCGGCGGGGCCGGGGACCGCGGCCGGCGGCGCGATGGCCGCCGACGTGGGCAGGGAGCAATCGTTGCGCAAGGACGTGCTCGAAACGGCGGCCGAGGTCCAGCGGCTCCAGCAAGAGGTGGCCATCCGCGGCCGGCAGCGGGATGCCATCGCCCTGGCCGTCTCGCTCCTGGAGCGCAAGGCCGAGACGCCGGGCCAATCGTCCCTGGCCGACACGCCCCAGGATCGCGCGTTGCGCAGCGATCTCTCGGCGGCGCAGAGCCAACTCAACGAGATGAACCGCCAGCGCATCGCCGTAGAGACGGCCCCCGCCGCAGTGGTCCAGGTGGCCAGTTATCCCACGCCCCTGAGCCGCACGGTGGACGGCCCGGAACTACAGTTCCGCCTCCGCAACGGCCGGCTGGCGCTGGTGCCGATGGATCGCCTGGTGGCGGCCTTTCGCGATGCCGTGCGACACCAAATCGACAGGCTCGAGCATCACCCCGAGTTCACCGAGACCATCGGTCCGATCGACGGCTTTTGCCTCCGCTACACCATCGCTCGACACGATTTCACGCCGGAAGAAGTCAGAGAACACCACAGCATGGGCTTCTACGGCAAGCTGAAGGAAGCCACGCTGGTCCCCGTTTCCGAAGACCTGGGGGAACCGGTCGAGGAGGCGCTGCGGGACGGCTCGCAACTTCGCCGCGCCCTGGCCGAACATGCCGACGAGCACCCCACGATCACCATCTGGACCTATCCGGACGGCTTTGCCGCCTTTCGCCGCCTCAAAGAGCAGCTCTACCGTTTGGGTTTTGCCACGGCGGGCCGGCCGCTGATGCCGGACACGCCCATCGCCTTCTCGCCGGAAGGCACCAAATCGGCCGCCGAGTAAGGATCAGGGAAACAATAAGCTCCGACTTTGTTGCCTTTCGCTCCGCGAAAGCCGCAACTTTCGCGGAGCGAAAGGCGACACTCATTGACTCCCCGATCCTAAGTGCCAGCGGAGCTGCCCGCGCCCTCCAACATGCGGATGATGATTCCGGAATCCACGTAGATCATGGATCGTCCCACGCGCGCCGCTCTTCTTCAACTTGAGCGTCGATGTCCTCCCCCGACCGCAAAACCGGGGCCTTGCCGCACAACTCGAACACCGAAACGTTTGCCGGCGACGGCGCCGACCCCCGGTAAACAATAAGATCGGCACGCCCCTGCACTTCCGGAACCGGCTTGTCGGGGACGAACGTCTTGTTGGCAAAAATGCCGTGGATCACCAGCACGTTTTCCATGATTCACCCAATCAGCGTGAATTACCGTCTTCAGGGTATTCTAGGTTGCCGCGCAAGACCCGTCAATTCCCCGCGCCCGCCCTCAGGTGCTCGCCGCGATGCCGCGCTCCACCGCGGCGGCAATGCGGTCGAGCTCGTCCAAGGAGATCGCCAGCGGCGGCATGACCACCAGCACGTTGCCCAGCGGACGCAGCAAGACGCCCTCGCCGCGGGCATGGTCGCAGACGCGCTGCCCCCGCCGCTCCTCCCAGGGATAGGGCTCCTTGGTCTCGCGGCGGCGGACCAATTCGATCCCCGCGATCAGCCCGCACTGGCGGACGTGGCCCACCTGCGGCAAGGCGGCGATCCGCCGCAGGTGCCCGGAGAGGCGGTCGATCTTCGCCGGCAGCCGGGCCAGGGTCTGCTCTTCCTCGAAGACCTCCAGCGTGGCCAGCGCCACGGCTGCCCCCAGCGCGTTGCCCCCGTAGGTGTGACCGTGGAAGAACGTCCGGCTCTGGGCATATTCCCCCAGGAACGCCTGCCAGAGTTCCTCGCTGGCCAGCGTGGCGGCCAGGGGCAAATAACCGCCCGTCAGCCCCTTGGCCAGGCAGAGCAGGTCGGGCGCGACTTGCTCGTGCTCGCAGGCGAACATCCGCCCCGTGCGGCCCATGCCCACGGCCACCTCGTCCGCAATCAGCAGCACGTCGTACTTGCGGGTCAATTCCCTCACGCCGCGGAGATAGCCGGCCGGGTGCATCACCATGCCGGCCGCGGCCTGGACCAAGGGCTCGATGACCATGGCGGCAATCCGGCGATGTTCCGCGCGGAGCACCTGCTCCAGTTTCTCCAGGTGATACGCGGCCAGCTCCGCCGGCAAAACGCCCGCGGGCGTGCGATACGTGTCCGGCATGGGCAGCCGCAGCGTCTCGAACAGCAGCGGGCGGAACATGGCGTGAAAGCGCTCGACGCCGCCGACGCTCACGCTCCCCAGGGTATCGCCGTGATAGGCGTCGCCCAGGGCCAGGTAGCAGGTCTTCTCCGGCCGTGGATCGCGCCGCTGCCGCCAATACTGGAAGGCCATTTTCAGGGCCACTTCCACCGCCGTGGCGCCGTCGTCGGAGAAAAACACGTGGCCCAGGCCCGCGGGGGCCAGATCGACCAGTCGCCGGGCCAACCGGATGGCCGCCGGGTTCGAGGAACCCAGGTTCGTCACGTGGGCCACTCGATCCAGTTGCGCCCGCAGGGCGGCATCCAGCCGCGGATGGCGATGGCCGTGGATATTGCACCACAGGCTGCTGACGCCGTCGAGGTACGCGTTGCCGTCGATGTCGAAGAGCGTGCAGCCTTCGGCCCGTTCGATCACCAGCGGCTCGTATTCGGCCATCTGGGTGAAGGCGTGCCAGACCAGGGTGCGGTCCCAGGTCTTGAGTTGCTCGGCGGTAGGCTTGGGATTCATCGAATCATTCATTCCCAGGCCATGACCACCGGGGTGCCGACCGTCACGCCGAGGCGGGCGGCGGCGTTGTCGCCGACGATGGCCAGTTCGAGCCGGCCGCTGGAGCCCACCAGGGCCACCAGTGTCCCCGGCGGCTGCGCGGCGTAGCTGCCGAAGACGCCCCAGGTCTCGTAGATGTTGCACACGATGCACACCCGGCTGTCGGTGGGCCGGCCGGCAAACAGCTCCGCCGCGATGTTGGTCACCAGGTTGCCGAAGGAATCCACCTCGATGACGTGGCCGGCGATCCGCCGCTCCGACAGTTGCGCCTGGGGCCACTCCAGCACGATCAGCCGCTCCAGCGCCGGGCCAAGCTGCTCCGGCGCCAGGCCCAGGCTCACGCGGGCGGCCACCGGCGCCATGATGTCGCGGCCGTGAAAGGTCGTGGAAACGTCGGCCAGCCAGAAGCGCGGCTCGGCCAGCCGGATGATCTTCGATGGCGGCATCCGCGCGATCACCCGGCTCAGCAGGCCGTTGTCCGGGGCGATGTACTGCTGCCGGCCGACGCGGACGTAGACGAGTTCGCGGTCGCTACCCACCCCCGGATCGACCACCACCACGTGGATCGTGTCGGTGGGAAAGCGGTCGGCCACCTCCTCGAGGATCACCGCCGCGTGGCGAATGTCCTGTGCCGGCACCGCGTGGGTGACGTCGACCAGCGTGGCCGCCGGGTTGATCGTGAGGATGACGCCTTTCATCGCCGCCACGTAGGGGCTGCCGGCGCCGAAATCGGTGGTGAGGGTGATGATGCTCAAGTTTTCTCAATCAACTGAACGCACACTTCGCGAACACGGTTGGGATTGATGTTGGGATTCTTCTTCTTCGCCTGGCCGATCAACTGCCCGATGCCCTTGAGCTTGCCTTCCTTCACTTCGGCGACGATCTTGGGGTTCTCCGCCAGGAGTTGGCGGCAGAGGTCCAGGAGGTCTTTATCCTCGACGGCCACGATGCCCATGGCCGCCATGGCCTGGGCCAGCGAGCGGCCGGAGGCGATCATCTCGGCGAGCACGTCGCGGCCGCGGCTGGTGTCCAAACGCCCGGAGCGGACGGCCTCGATCACCTCCGCCACGGCCGCCGCTCGCAGGGGAAACTCGCCGATGCCGAGCTTCCGCTCGTTGAGCGTCCGCAGCACGTCCTGCTGCACCCAATTGGCGGCCGTCTTGGCGTCGCCGCAGAGCCCGGCCAGCTCGACGTAGTAATCCACCAGCGCGCGGCCCTGGTTCACCAGCACGTCGGCGTCGTAGGGGGTGATGCCGTAGGTCTGTTCCAGGCGGGTGCGGATGGCCGCCGGCAATTCCCCCAGCCCGGCACGGATCCGCTCGGCCTCGGCCGCGGTCGTGGTCACCGGCACCAGGTCGGGATCGGGAAAATAGCGGTAGTCGCTGGATTCTTCCTTGGAGCGCTGGGGGCGGGTGGTTTGCGAGCCCTCGTCCCAGCCGCGGGTGGTCTTGGGCACCTGGCCCAGCACTTGCCCCGTCTGCTGCCAGGCCTGGTATTGCCGCTGGGCCTCGTAGCTGAGCGCCCGCTCCACCGCCCGGAAGCTGTTCATGTTCTTCACTTCCACGATGGGCGTGGCCACGCGGCCCTGGGGCGTGTCGATGTGCAGGTTCACGTTGGCGTCCACCCGCAGGCTGCCCTCCTGCATGTTGCAGTCGGAGACTTCGAGGTAGTTCAGCAAGAGCTTCAACTCGGTCAGATAGGCCTTGGCCTCGGCGGGCGAGCGCATGTCGGGCTGGCTGACGATTTCCAAAAGCGGCACGCCGCAGCGGTTCAAGTCGATGCGGCTGTCGGCCTTGCCCGCCACCTCGTCGTGCATGCTCTTGCCGGCGTCCTCTTCGAGGTGGGCGCGGATGATGCCCACCCGCTTGGGCGCAAACCGCTCCTTGGGATCGCCGATCTCCAGCCAGCCGTCGTGGCTCAGCGGCAGGTCGAACTGGCTGATCTGGTAGCCCTTGGGCAGGTCGGGATAGTAGTAGTTTTTGCGGTCCCACTTGGTGAAGCGGGCGATCTGGCAGTTCAGCGCCGCGGCCGTCCGCAGCGCCAGTTCGACCGCCCGGCGGTTCATCACCGGCAGCGAGCCCGGCATGCCGATGCACACCGGGCAGGTCTGCGTGTTGGGCGGGGCGCCAAACTTCGTGCTGCACGCGCAAAACATCTTGCTCTCGGTGAGCAACTGCACGTGGACTTCCAGGCCGATGACGATCGTGTAAGGGTCGGACATGGGAGGGGGGATTAGGGATTGGGGATTAGGGATTGGAGAAAGCCGCCGCACGGCGTGCGGCGGGCGGTATTCTCTCGCGCCCGCATTGCTGATCAACCTCGTCCACCTAAGCTAGCCCCGGCCGCCGCGTGTGCCAGTCGGTCGCCTGCTGAAACATCCAGCCGCCGCGGAGCAAACGCTCCTCCTCGAAGGGCGGCGCTTGCAGGTGCAAGCCGATGGGCAGCCCCCCGGAACTCAGCCCGCAGGGTATCGACATCGCCCCGATGCCCGCCAGGTTCGTGCTCACCGTGTACAGGTCGAAGAGGTACATCGACAACGGGTCGTCGATCTTCTCGCCGAGCTTGAAGGCGGGCGTGGGCGTGACGGGCCCGACGATCAGGTCCACTTCCTCGAAGGCCCGGTCGAAGTCCTGGCGGATCAAGCGCCGCACCTTGAGGGCCTTCTTGTAGTAGGCGTCGTAGTAGCCGGCGCTCAGCGCGTAGGTGCCCAGCATGATGCGGCGCTTGACCTCGGCGCCGAACCCCTCCACCCGGCTGCGGCGATACATGCGGATCAGCGGGTTGTCGAGGTCCTCCAGGGCCGCGGCGTCGCCGGCCTTTTCCAACTCCCCGCGGCGGGCCTCCAGCTCGGCGGTCATCGCGCCCTCGTCGGTGCGATAGCCGTAATGGACGCCGTCGTAGCGGGCCAGGTTGCTGGAGGCCTCGCAGGGGGCGATCACGTAATAGATGGCCACGGCATACTTGCTGTGCGGCAGCGAGACCTGCTTCACCTTGGCCCCCAGCGACTCGTACACCCGGACCGCCTCGCGGACCGCCGATTCGACCTCCGTGTCCAACCCCGCGCCGAAATGCTCGCGGACCAGGCCGATTCGCAGGTCTTTCAGCGGCTGGCGGAGCGTTTGGCTGTAGGGCGGCACGGGCCGATCGATCGAGGTGCTGTCGTGCGGATCGTGCCCGGCCAGAATTTCCAGCAGCAAGGCGATGTCCTCGACGCTGCCGCCCATGGGACCGATCTGGTCCAGGCTGCTGGCGAAGGCCACCAGGCCGTAGCGGCTCACCCGGCCGTAGGTCGGTTTCAGGCCGGTGATGCCGCACAGCGCGGCGGGGCAGCGGATCGAGCCGCCGGTGTCGGTGCCGATGGCCAACGGGGCCATGCCCGCCGCCACGCAGGCCGCCGAGCCGCCGCTGGACCCGCCGGGAATCCGCGCCAGGTCCCAGGGGTTGTGCGTCAACTGGAAGGCCGAGTTCTCCGTCGAGCCCCCCATGGCGAACTCGTCCATGTTCGTCTGCCCGATGAGCACGGCGTCGGCCGCCTTCAGCCGCACCACCACCGTGGCATCATAGGGGGGGCGGAAGTTCTCCAACATCCGCGACGCGCAGGTGGTCAGTTCGCCCTTGGTGCAGAGCAGGTCCTTCACCGCCACCGGCACGCCGGCCAGCCGCCCCAGCGGCTTGCCCGCCGCACGCCGCCGGTCGATCTCCTCCGCCCGCGCCAGCGCCCGCGACGGATCGACGCGCAGGAATGCCCCCACGGCGGCGTCGTGCTTGGCGATCTGGTCGAGAAAGGCCTGCGTCACTTCGACCGCCTTCACGCGGCCGGAGGCAAGCTCTTGCAAAAGCTCGGTCGCCCTCAGCTCGATCAGTGCCATCACACTTCGCCCAGCACGGCGGGAACCAGGTAACACTCGTCGTCGCGCTTCGGCGCGTTCGCCAACGCCTCGGACTGTTCCAGACTCGGCCGCACCGCGTCCTCGCGGAAGACGTTGGCCACGTCCAGGGCGTGGGCCATCGGCTCCACCTGCTCGGTGTCCACCTCGCCCAAGAGTTCCATGTAGCCCAGAATGTCGCCCATCTGGCTGGTCATCGTGTCGAGCTCCTGCTCCGACAAGAGCAACCGCCCCAGCAGGGAGACCTTTTCGACCTCTTTGCGGGAGATGGCCATCAGGTACGGCCCTATTTTTCCGCCGCGACGGTCTTGGCAAGACGGAACGGCACGGCGTGAATCTTCTTGGTCACTGCCCCGCTGCGAATGCACTGCGTGCACACCCGCAGCGTCTTGCTGGTGCCGCGGGCCGTGCTCACGTGCACCTTCTGGAGATTGGGCCGGAAGCGCCGCGGCGAAATGCCGGTGATCTTCGTGCCAACCCCTCCGAGGTACTTGGCCTTCCCACGATGGGTGACTTTGTTCCCTTTTGCAGGCTTTTTTCCACACACGTCACAGGCTTGACCCATCGAAGCACTCTCCCCTACGCCCAGGTTGTCGGCAACAGGCAAACGTTACAGTATACGCGTTCCCCCCTGGGATGCAAGGGGGATGCGCAAAAGTGTGCGGCCAGATTCTCTGGCACCGCTAATTCCTTGCGAGCTCTGGGGTTGCCCAGTAAGTCCGCCACATGCGGCTGTCGTCCAGGCACGCCAGGGCCATCATCGCTTGGGCGTTGTCTCCGTCCC
>JBKQVT010000050.1:0-26634 GCA_052139835.1 Thermoguttaceae bacterium | reverse complement strand
CCCTCCGTGACGACTTCCATCACCGTCTCCTTACGTTAATCTCGACAAAACCAGGTTTGCGAAAAACCGTAGGAGAACAGAAATCGCCCTCACCACCAAGATCAGTTTTCTGTATAATCGAGTCTGTGTTTAGCGGCCCACACGCCGTGTGCCGTTTCTCCGCACACAGCGTGTGCGGGATACTTCGCGGTAGTATAACCTACCGCTGCGGCGGCAACAACGCTGCCGCCAACGCTTCGGCCGGAGCGTCCGGGGGGAGAACGGCCAGCGTGTAGCCGGCCCACGCCTGATTGTAGTCCGCAAGCGTTTGCAGGAAGGTGAAGGTTTGCGACCGCTGCATTTCGATCGTCGAGAGCACGTCGGCGAGCGACGGTTTGCCCGACGGATAGCCCAGCGTGGCCGCCGCGCGGGCCGCGTCGGCTTCGACCACGGCGGCGGCGCGATTGTGGAGGCCCCCGGCCAGCAGCGGCAGGGTGGTTTTCCAGCGCCGCAGCGCCCAGCTCTCGGGGATGGCCGCGGCGCGAAGATCGCCGCTGGCGAACCCTTGGTCCGCGCGCGGGAGCGAACTGGGCAGCGGCCAGAGCGCGTCGGCCGCGCGGCCCGTCGCCGTGGCCAGCGTGAACTGGGCCTCCTTCAGCGCCAACTGGGCTTCGATCTGGGCAGCGCGGCAATCCAGCCGCGACTGGCGCAACTGGAGCATCGCGGCGGCCGCCGGCGTGCCCTGTTCCAAGACCAGCGGCGTCAGGGCGTCCAGCCACTGGCCTTGCTCGACCAGCGCCTGGTATTGCGCCACCCGTTGCCGGGTGAGCCAATAGGCCTCGATCACCCCGAGGCGATTCGGGGCGGCGACCGTGCGAAGACACTCGGCCAGGCTCATCGCCTGTCCCGCCCCGGCGGGCAGAGACCGGTCGCCGCAGAGCGCAAGCGTGAGTTGCTCGGCGCGCTGGGGATCGGAAACGTGGACCAGGGCCGCATAGGCCGCCGCGGAAGCGGACGCCGGCTTGGTCGTTTCCGCATCGCTGATCGGCCGGTTGGACTGGCGTGTCGTCGGCGGCTGAGCTGCCGGCGTCGGCGTGTCGGGATCGTCGTGCCGCAACAGGCTATGGGGGACCAGGGTCGGCTCTTTCTTGCCTTCCGACGAGGAGGGGACCCACGGGGTGCTGGGCAGCGGAAGATGCGAATTCGCGTCGGCTGCCTGCGGCGGCTGAAGATGCGGATCCTCGTCGGTTCGCTGCGGCGGCCGCACCGCCCGCGTCGGCTCCTGGGCAGTGGGCTGCTCGCGCGCGGGCTCGGTGGCCGAGGTCGGCACAACGCCGCCTGCCGGCGTCTCGACCGGCGTCTGGATGGCCGCGGGATTGGATCGGATGAGCATGGCGGTGAGCGCCTCATTGTTGGTCAGCGGACCAGCCACGGCGAGGGCATAATCGGCGATGTCGTGGTTATAGCGGCAGACCGAGGCCATGAACTGCCCCTGCTGGCGACGGTGCTCTTCCAGGCAGGCAAGCAGGGGGGCCAAGGGGCCTTGGCCGGCGGCCTGGGCCTCCAGGGCCGCGGCCAGCGAGTCCTCCGACGCCTGCAGCGCGACGCTGTGGGCGTCGATCGCCGCCGTGCGAAGCGGCAGCGTGCGGTCGATCAGCCGCGTCCGGTCCGGCGCCGGCCCGGCGCCAAACAGCTCCTTGAAATAGGTGTGATAGGAGCCGACGTGCGGCCGATCGGCCGGCAAGGGTGGGGCGGCGGCGGGGGCCAACGACATCAGCGCCGCCAGTTCGTGCTGGGCGGCCACCGCCCGGACTTCCGCCTCTTGCAGGGCGGCCGCCGCCGACGCGCGGGCCAATCGCCATTCCGCCGCCTCTTCGCCCGCCGGGTGCAATTGCTCCAGTTGCTTCTTCTCCTCGACGCAGAAGCAATAATCGGCCACCGCCTCTGCCAGCCGCCAGTAGGCATGGGCCAACTCGAGTTGCTGCCGCCGATCCTGCCCGGTGGACAACACGGTCAGCAGGGCCAGTGGTTGCCCGGAAAGACTGCTGCCTGGGGGCAGCGTGAGCGCCTGGGCCACGATCCGCGGCGGCGTCAGCCGATGCTGCGCACCGCCGGGGGCGGTCGCAACGGTCCCAGACAGCAACGACCCGTTTGAGGGGGCCTTCTCGGCCGGCTTGGCAGCGGGCGGCACGCTGGGCGGAACTGTGTCGGCCATCTGGCCCAGCAACAGGCAACCGAGGGCGACTGCGGTTAAGTGCATAGAAAACCTCCTCAGGCTCGCTCGCCTGCCGATGGTGCCACCACCCTCTAGGCGGGGAAAGACGGCGTAAAGACGCCAACCCCAGGCAGGCGTTACGGATAGGGTGACACGTTGGCCCATTTCCGTCAACCGGAAATGCCCCCGGCTAACTGCCGGATGCCGAGATGGCCGACGCCAGCCGCCGGTGCAAGGCATCAGGGGCCAGGTCCGCGCCGCAGGGCCAGCAGATGGCGCCGAATTCGTCGATTCCGACCCTCTGGAACTCGTTTTCGTCCCGCAACGGCTCAAACACCGGGCCGAACAGCCGGTCGGTCAGGTCGATTTCGCCCGCGGTCCCGTCGTCGAACTCGACGTGAAGCCGATGGCCGGGTAGTGCTGCGACGCGAATGACTCGTGCCATAGTCAGTCCCCGCGATTCCCGGGCGATGCCCCCCGGCCTCAACGTGCCCTGAGCCCGGCCAAATCTTGATGTCGCAATTTGCGACATCAAGAACGCAACCCCTTGCCGCGTAAGCCCGAACGTCGGACGCGAAGGGTCTGGCCGAGCGAACTTCGCCCTCACCCTTGCCCTCTCCCGGAGGGAGAGGGGAAACGTCCGCTCACTGCTTCACGCGCTCGATGTACTCGCCGGTGCGGGTGTCGATCTTGATCAACTCGCCCATCTCGACGAACGACGGACAGGGGAACTCGGCCCCCGTCTCGACCTTGCAGGGCTTGGTGACGTTGGTGGCCGTGTTGCCGCGGGCGCCGGGCTCGCAATACTCGACCTTCAAAACCACGTGGTTGGGCGGGGTGATCGAGATGGGCCGGCCGTTGAAGAGCACCATGCTGCAATTCATCCCCTCCTTGAGATACCGCCAGGCGTCGCCCACCTGGTCGGCGGTCAACTCGTACTGCTCGTAGCTCTCGTTGTCCATGAAGACGTAGTGGTCGGCCTGGCGGTAGAGGTACTGGGCGTCGATTTCGTCGATTTCGGCGGCGTCGATGGAATCGCCGCTCTTGTAGGTGCGGTCCAGTACGGTGCCGCGGAGCAGGTTCCGCAGCTTGCACTTGTACAGCGCCTGGCCCTTGCCCGGCTTGACGAAGTTGCACTCGATCATCAGGTAGGGGTCGCCGTCGATCTGGACCTTCAGGCCCTTGCGAAATTCACTGCAGTTGTACGTTGCCACGTTGGGTGTTCCGTTTCACTTTCTCAGGGGGACATGACCTGTTACGATAGACTATTATGCCAATGTCCGCGACAGAAACCAATGGGGGCCGGCCGGCGTCATCAGCGCCGGTGGCCGAGTGGCAAATGGTGCTGGCCCGGGCGGTCCGCGACGCGGGGGAATTGTGTCGGCTGCTCCGTCTCCCCCCCGAGGTGGCGGCCGCAGCCCGGCAGGCGGCCCGGGACTTTCCCCTCCTGGTCCCCCACCCCTGGCTGGCCCGGATCGTTCCAGGCGACCCCCACGATCCCCTGCTCTTGCAGGTCCTCCCGCGGGCCGAGGAGCTGGCCGACGTGCCGCATTTCCAGCGTGATCCGTTGGGCGAGGCGGTCTCCGGCGGCACCTCCGGCCTGCTGTGGAAATATCCGGGCAGGCTCTTGATCGTGGCCGCAGGGACGTGTGCCGTCCATTGCCGATATTGCTTCCGCCGCCACTTTCCTTTTGCACATCTGGCCGACGACGACGGCCCGTGGGAAGCGGCCTTGCGGTTGGCGGCGACGGAAGCGTCGATCGAGGAAATCATCCTCAGCGGGGGCGATCCGCTGACTCTGCCGGATGCACGGCTTTCCTCTTTTACCAAGCGGCTGGCGGCGATCCCCCACCTGCGGCGTCTGCGGATCCACAGCCGGTTGCCGATCGTGATCCCCCAGCGCGTGACCGGCGAGTTGCTCGACTGGCTCCGCGGCAGCCGCTTGACGCCGATCCTGGTGGTGCAGGTCAATCACCCGGCGGAAATCGACGCCGCGGTGGCAGCCGCGTTGGGGCGACTGGTCGACGCCGGCGTGCCGGTCCTCGCCCAGGCCGTTTTGCTTCGCGGGGTCAACGACGACCTGGAGACGCTGGCCCGGCTTTTCGGCCGCCTGGTGGATTTGCGCGTGATGCCCTATTACCTGCACCAGTTGGACCGGGTGGCGGGGGCGGCCCATTTTGAAGTCGCCCCGCAACGGGGAAGGGAATTGATCGAGCAGCTCCGCGGGCGGCTGCCCGGCTATGCGGTGCCACGCTACGTTTGCGAGACGCCTGGCCGGTCGAGCAAAGTCGTGCTGGCGTGACCGACAGGAGTTAGAAGTTAGGAGTTAGAATCGCGAGGCGGCGGGCGTTCAACACTTCTAACTTCTAGCTCCTAACTTCTCCTGCCCTACGAGAACTGGAAGACCGACTGGCTCTTGACGATGGCGTAGTCGTCGGGGAAGGTGTGAAAGGCCTGGATGAGGAGCTTGCGGCTGCGGCTTTCGATGTTGATGTAGCTCAACGCGCCCAGCGCCAGTCTGCCGCTGGAGTCGAAGCGGTGCAACATGCCCTGGCGGAGGCCGTCCTCGGCCAATTCCTGCTGGAAGGTCCAGAAGACCTCGGGCGTCACCGGTTCGAGCTGGAAACTGACCTGGTAGCAGACGCCGCCGCGGCACTCGACGCGGTCGCTGCGTTGCCCCTTCAGGCCGTAGGACAACAGCCGCCGCTTTTCCGGCAAAGGATGTTGGGCCGAGGCGGCGACTTCCGTCAGCGTCAGGCCGCCATGGTGCCAGGTGACCACGTGGCCGGCGCTGGTGATGTCGATCTTGGCGTCGTAATGTTCGCGCTGGACCTTGCGGGAATGATAGACTTCGAACAATTCCGGGTGCAGCGGCCGTCCATAAAGCTGGAAAACCAACTCAGCGACTTTAGGTCGAGCAGTGAGCACGACGTGGATTCCTTGTTCGCCCTTATCGGATCACGGACACATGCCGCCCCGGGCCGGGGAAAAGGTGCCTGTCACCTTTTCCCCTCTGCCGCAGTGCACAACGTCTATTATAGCCACGCTCGGCAAAGCGGACAAAGAGCAGTTGTGCGGAGGAAATTGCGGCGTGAAGATTCGCCCTTGACAAAACCGTTTTCGTTGTTCCGGCGGCGGTCGATTGGCGATAGAATTCCCCCATGTCAACCCCCGCCCGCGCCACCGGCCCTTGGTACAGCTACCCCGCCTGCTACGACCTGGCGTTTCGCTCGGAAACGCCCGCCGAGGCCGACTTCATCGAGGCCGCCTGCCGGAAATACTGCCCGTTTCCCGTGCGGAGGCTGCTGGAGCCGGCCTGCGGTACGGGCCGGCTGGCGGCGGAATTGGCCGCCCGCGGCTATCACCTCAGCGGCTTCGATCTCAGCCGGCCGGCGCTGGCCTATTTGCGGCGCCGCTTGAGGCGGCGCGGCCTCGGGGCGACGATCTTCGCGGCCGACATGGCCGATTTCACCTTGCCGCGACCGGTCGATGCCGCCTACAGCACCTTTGATAGCTTCCGCCACCTGCTGGATGGGCGGCAGGCGCGCCGGCACCTGGAGTGCGTGGCCGGCGCGCTGCGTCCGGGCGGGATTTACCTCCTCGGCTTTCACCTCTTGCCGCCGGATGCCGCCGAAGAGTGTATCGAGCGGTGGACGGCCCGGCACGGCCGCACCCGGCTGTCGGTCACGCTCCGCGTACTTTCGACCGACCGCCGCCGCCGCATCGAACGGCTGCGGATCTCCTTGCTGGTCCGCCGCGGCGGCAAGCTCTGGCGGTTGCGCGACGAGTTTCCCCTGCGGATGTATACGGCCGGCCAGTTCCGCCGGCTGTTGGCCGGCGTGCCGCGGCTGGAATTGTGCGACGTCTACGATTTCTGGTATGAAATCGACCACCCCTTGCGGCTGAGCGACGAGCTTTCCGACACGGTGTTTGTGCTACGGCGGAAGTTCTAAGATCTAAGCACTAAGTTCTAAGAGCTAAAGAACTTAGTGCTTAGAACTTAGTGCTTAGAAGCTGGAAGACTGCCCAAACTCGGCCCTCCATTTTCCATCTTGCGTGAATTCCACAACTTCGCTAATCTAGCCCCCGATTGGAGGGCGCCTGGCAATGAATATTATGGAGATCGTCTCCGGCACGCGGGTCAACGGCGCCATCCTCCATTGCCTGTTGCTCAGCCGCGAGCTGGCGCGGCGGGGCCATGCGGTCACGCTGGTTTGCCTCCCCGGGGCATGGATCGGCGGCCAAGCGGCCGGCAACGGGATCGACGTGGTCCGCTCCGACTTGCACCGCTGGCCAACCGACGAGTTGCGGCGGATCGCCCAACTGGTTCGCCAGCGCCGCATCGACGTGATCCACACGCACATCAGCCGGGCGCATTTCTTCGGCATCCTCTTGCGTTGGTTCAGCGGCGCGCCCAGCGTGGCCACCGCCCACAGCCGCCACATCCAGTTGCACTGGATGTTCAACGACCGGGTGATTGCCGTTTCCGAGGCGACGCGGCGTTATCAGCGGATGCACAATTTCGTCCGCGCCGGGCGGATCGAGACGATCCACAATTTCATCGACTACGGGCGCTTGGCCGCCGTGCCGCCGGAGGCGCGGCAGCGGGTGCGCCGATCGCTGGGGATCGGGGCGGAGGCGCCGCTGTTGGGGATCGTCGGCAACGTCATCCCGCGGAAGGGATTGCTCTACCTGGTCCGCGCGCTGCCGGAGATTTTGGCCGCGGCGCCGACGGCGCGCTTGCTGGTCGTGGGCGGGGAAGACCGCGGCGGTTATGCCGGCCGCGTGCGTGCGGCCGCCCAGCAGTGCGGCGCAAGCGCCGCGATCATTTGGACCGGCCATCGTAGCGACATCGACGAGCTGCTGGCCGCCTTGGACCTCTACGTGCTCCCCTCGCTGGAAGAGAGCCTGCCGCTGTCGGTCCTGGAGGCGATGGCCGCGGGCCTGCCGGTGGTGGCTGCGGCCGTGGGGGGCATTCCCGAGTGCGTGGTGGCCGGCGAGACCGGCCTGTTGGTGCCGCCCGCCCAGAGCGCGCCGCTGGCACAGGCGATCGTCGAGTTGCTCGGCAATCCCGAGCGCCGCCGGCGTTTCGGCGAAGCGGGGCGACGGCGGGTGCAGGAGCGATTCACCGCCGAGAGCCAGGCCCCCAGCATTGAAGCGGCCTTCGCCCGTGCCATCCGCGGAAGGGTGGCGTGAATAAGGAGTCAGGAGTCAGGAGTCAGGAGTCAGGAGTCAGGAGTCAGGAGTCAGGAGTCAGGAGTCAGGAGTCAGGAGTCAGGAGTCAGGAGCTAGAGCTAGGGAAGGTGTTCCGCCCTGCGGTTCTAACTTCTAACTCCTAACTTCTAGCTCCTAACTTCTAGCTCCTAACTTCTCTACCGTCATGACATCACCAACTTTGGACCAACGGAGCGAGCCCCGGATCCTCATCGTTCGCCTCAGCGCGATCGGTGACGTGATCCACGGCATGCCGATCGCCTGTGCCCTGCGGGAGCGGTTTCCGCGGGCGCTGTTGGTTTGGGTGGTGGAAGAGCGGGCGGCCGAGTTGCTCCAAGGGCATGAGGCCCTGGACGAGTTGATCGTGCTGCCGCGGGGATGGCTGCGGCGGCCGCGCCTGGTGTGGCAGTTGCGTCGCCGGCTGCGGGCCGCGCGATTCGATCTTGCCTTGGAGGCCCAAGGATTGACCAAGGCGGCCGCGGCCGCCTGGCTCTCCGGCGCCAAGCGGCGGATCGGCTTCGGCGGCCAATGGGGGCGGGAACTGAGCCCCTGGCTCAATACCGAATTGGTCGACGCCTCGGACCGCCACGCCGTCCTGCGCAACCTCGCCCTGCTGGAACCGTTGGGAATCTCCGCGCCGGCCGTCCGCTTCCAGGTCCCCCAGCGCGCGGCGGATCGCGAGACGGCGGCGGCCCTGCTGGGGCAACTGGGTCTGGGCGAGGCGTTTGCCATGATCACCGTGGGGGCCGGCTGGCCCTCGAAGCTCTGGCCGCCGGAGCGCTTCGCCGCGGTGGCCGCCGAACTGGGCGACGCCTGGACGCTGCCCAGCCTGGTGGTCTGGGGCAACGAGGAGGAGAGCCGCCGGGCCGAGCAGGTCGTGGCCGGCTCCCAGGGACATGCCCGACTGGCCCCCAAGATGACCCTCTCGCAACTGGCGGCGCTGGCGCGGCGGGCAAGAATTTTCCTCGGTTCCGACACGGGTCCGCTCCACCTGGCGGCCGCGGTCGGCACGCCTTGCGTGGGGCTCTACGGCCCGTGGCCGGCCGAGAAACACGGCCCCTTTGGTCCCCAGCACGTCGTGGTGCAGAAGATGCGCATGGAGGGCTCGACGCGCCAGCGCCGCTGCGCGCCGCCCATCTATATGGAAGCCATCAGTGTGGCCGACGTCTGCGACGCCTGCCGGCAAATCCTTTCCCGCTCCCCCCTCGCTCAAACCGTGCCATGATGCTGCCGCTTGTGGAAAAAATGAAATGCCGGCGATGCTGGGCCTGCCTGGCGGCCATCGTCTTCCTCGGCGCGGTGGCGTGGCACGCCTCGCGGCCGGTGGCGCTGGGCCCGGCCGACGGCGTGACGATCGAAGGCGCGGCGCCCCGGGCGACCGCCCGCCAGACGCTCTGCATCGGCACCTTCAACATCGACGGCTGCAAGGGCGCGGACGGGCGGCGCGACGCCGGTCGCGTGGCCGAGTGCCTGGAAGACCTCGATTTCGTCGCCCTCCAGGAAGTCCACGGGCCCTGGCCCTGGCAGCGACTCGACCAGGCCCACGAGCTGGGCACGCGGCTGGGGCTGGCTTGGCTGTTCGCCCCCGATTCGCGCCAATGGTATTGCCGCGACACGGGCAACGGCCTGCTCAGCGCGCGGCCGCTGCAGTTCTGGCAGCGGATACCCCTGGAGGGCCACGGCGGCCGCGGCTTCCGCAACGCCGTGCTGGTCGGCCTGCCCCACGGCAACCGCACCGTCCGCGTGCTCCTGACCCATCTTTCGCACAGCAACGACGCGGGCCGCACCGCGCAGCTTCGCAGCGTGATTTCCCTTTACCTTTCCCTGAGCGAACCGGCCATCCTCCTGGGCGACTTGAACTCCAACGCCGGCGATCCGCAAATCCACCGGCTGCTGGCCACGCCGGGAGTGACCGACGCCGTGGGAAAGATCCTCGGCGCCGAGGACCGCCCGCGAATCGATTGGATCATCGCTCGCGGCATGCGGCCCCTTCGCGCGGGAGTGCGCGACAACGGCGCCTCGGACCATCCGGCCCTCTGGGCGGAACTCGAATGACAACGGGCACGAAGAAAAATTCGGCGGCCATGACCACCTTGGGGAAATTCTCCTCCAAGGCGGTGTGCCGTTTGATCGGCGGCGCCATGGACCTGGCGGCCGGCCGCTTCCCGCCCCTGGTGCGCATCGAAACGACCAACGCCTGCAACTCGAAGTGCACCATCTGCCGCCACTGCCAAATCCAGCGGCCCATCCGGCAAATGGACCAGGCGCTGTTCACGCAGATCGTCGACGAATGCGTCGCCTGGGGATGCCGCGAGATCCACCTCCACAATTTCGGCGAGCCGCTGCTGGATAACTGCCTGGCCGAGCGCGTCCGCTACGCGAAACACCGCGGCATCGCCACGGTGAAGATCTTCTCCAACGGGTCGCTGTTGACCGAGCCGCACGCCCGCGAACTCATCGACGCCGGGCTGGACGAGATCAAGATCAGCGTCGACGGCGCCAGCAAGGAGGAATTCGAACGCATCCGCTTCCCACTGAAATTCGACGTCGTCATGGAGAACGTCCAGCGGCTGATCGAGTTGCGCGACCGGGCGGGCTCGCACCTGAAAATCTTCATCACCTGCTGCAACACCTCCGACAAGCGGGGCACGCTGGGAATGCTCCCCGCGGCGGTCGACGGCCTGGTGTTCGGCAAGATCCACAATTGGGCCGGGCCGGAAGCCGGCGCCGGGCAACGCGGCATTCGCAAGCCCTGCGCCCGCCTCTGGCGAACGCTCACCGTCCTGGCCAACGGCGACGTCGCCCTCTGCTGCCTCGATTACGACGGCCAGCACCTGCTGGGCCACATCGACGCGGGCACCTCGCTCCGCGACGTCTGGCAGGGCGCCGCCTACCAGGCGATCCGGCAGCGGCACAAAGACGCCCGGCAGTGCGAAATCGCGCTGTGCAAGGACTGCTCGAAGTCGTTCATGTAGGCCCCGCGGCGGAAAACCGGCATTTCCCCCCGCCGCCGCCCTGGCGTACAATACGGGAATGAAGCACGTCCCCAAAGCCAAACCGGCACGCCGCGTCTCCGCCCAGAAGGTGTTCCTGGCGGCCGTGGTCCTCCTCTGCGTGGTGGTGATCGGCGGCATGCTGTTGAGCAACGTCCGCTGGCGGGAGAATCCCATTGTGCAGTGGTGGCGAAATCCCATCGACGGCCCGCGGGCGTATGACTACCTGAAAAAACTCTGCGATTTTGGGCCGCGGCGGAGCGGATCGCCTGCCATGGTCGCCCAGCGGGACTTTCTCGTCAAGCACTTCGAGAAGTTCGGCGGGCAGGTCGAACTGCAACGCTTCACCGCCAAACATCCCCTGGACAGCTCCAAGGTGCCGATGGCCAACATCATCGTCCACTGGAATCCCCAGTACAAGGAGCGGATCCTGCTCTGCGGGCATTACGACACGCTCCCCTTTCCCCTGCGCGATCCGGAGGATAAGCGGGGCAGGTTCGTCGGGGCCAACGACAATGGCAGCGGCATCGCCCTGCTCATGGAACTGGCCCACCACATGAAGGACCTGCACTTGCCTTACGGCGTCGATTTCGTCCTCTTCGACGCCGAGGAGTTCATCTTCAGCGAGGACGGCCACTTTTTCCTGGGCTCGGAACACTTCGCCCGCGAGGTTGCCGCCGGTCATGCCAATTGCCATTATCGCTGCGGCGTCCTGCTGGACATGGTGGGCAACAGCGATTTGCAGATTTTCGAGGAGGCCAACAGCGTCGAGTGGGACGACACCCGGCCGGTGGTCGATGAACTTTGGGCGACCGCCGCCCGGCTGGGAGTGCCCGAATTCGTCGCCCAAACAAAGTACAATGTCCTCGACGATCATGTGCCGTTGCACGATATTGGGGGCATTCCGACCTGCGACGTGATTGATTTCGATTATCTGCCTTGGCACACCCGCGGCGACACGCCGGACAAGTGCTCGGCGGCGAGCCTGGCCAAGGTCGGCTGGGTCGTGATCGAATGGCTCAAAGAACAGAAGTAAGGCGGAGGGCGGAAGGGGGAAGGAAGACAAGGATGAAACTCGTTGCCGCTGCCTTCCGCCTTCCGCCCTCCGCCCTCCTCCTTTCCTTGCTGGTTCCGATTCTGTTGTTGGCCCTTTCGGCCGGACTGATCGTCTGGCACGTGCGGAGTTGGCGCGCGGCCGGGCGCGGATCGGCCGAGCCGCGCGAACTTGACTTCCGCCGCCGGCAATTCCGCCGCCGCATGCAAACCAGCGCGGCGCTGGGGCTTCTGGCGGTGGTCCTCCTGGCAGGCCAATGGCTGGTCCCCTGGCTCCACTCCCGCGCCTTCGCCGTTTTCTTCTTCATCGGCGTGCTGGGCGCGGTGTTGTGGATCGGCCTGATGGCGCTGCTGGATTTGATGGCCACGAGGTTTCATTTCAGCCGCCAGCATCAAGATTACCTCGTCGAGCAAGCCAAGTTGCGGGCCGAACTGCGGAAGATCGAAGAAAGGGGGAAGGCGGAAACGGAAGGATAAACGGAAGGATGAAGGATGAAACCGGCCCTCATCCTTCATCCTTTATCCTTCATCCTTATCTTCCCTTCCCCCTTCCGCCCTCCGCCCTCCGCCTTTAGAATAGGAGGTGTTATCCCGGGGGAGCTTTCCGGATGGACGTGGACCCGTTTCGCTTGTGCGTGGCCTTGGGGCCGGTCGCCATTTACCTGGTCATGGTCGGCGCGTTGAACCTGTCGCGGCGGGCCCTGCTGGTGACCGGCACGCGGGATGCCGCGGCGTTGGGGCTGGCGATCTCGGGCATGATCCTCGTGGGGCCGCTGGAATTGTTCTTTCCCGAGGCGGCCCTGGACCGGCTCGGCCCGACGGGCCCCCTGGTGGTGCTGGGGACTAAGGTGTCGCTGTGCGCGATGTTGCTGGTGCTGGCGTTGCTGATGTTGCGGCCGCGGCTGATCGTCTACAACATTTCCGCCGATCAGTTGCGCTCGATCCTGGCGGAGACCGTGTCCCGGCTGGATGCCGCCGCCCGCTGGGCCGGCGACAGCCTGGCAATGCCCGCCCTAGGCGTGCAATTGCACCTCGACTCGCACGCGGCCACCCGCAACGTGGCCCTGGTTTCCTGCGGCGCGCAGCAGGACTTCGGCGGCTGGCGTAAGCTGGAGCGGGCGCTGGCCGCGGCCCTGGCCGGCGTGCCGGTGAAGCGAAATCTCCTGGGCATTCCCCTCTTGGTGGCCGGCGTGACCCTGCTGGCCGCCCTGGCCACGATCATCGCGCGGAACCCGCAAACCATCGCCCATTCGCTCTTCGAAATGCTGCAAATGTAGGAGGGCAAGGAGTTAGGAGTTAGGAGTTAGGAGTTAGAAGCATTGACGGCCCACCGCTCCGCGATTCTAACTCCTAACTTCTAGGCGGTTTCCGTGGTGAGTTCACTTCTCCAAGTGCTGCTTGATCCAGTCGGCTAATTGCTGCGGGTCGAACTTCGGCAGCGAAGACCGGCCGCCGGGCAACGCGCCGGGAAACGCCGCCCGGCGACACTTCTCGGCCACGGCGATCTCCAGCAACTCGACGAGATTGACCACGTCGGTCAGGTTGTAGAGGAGCAGCGTCTCCAGCGCGCTCGGATCGCCGCGCTGGTGGCGGCGCCAGAGCCGGACGGCCTCGAAGCCGTCGACCTCGCGAATCGCCTGGTGGCGGCGGAGTCCAAGACTCCTTTCCACCGCCTTCAGCCCGCCGCGATAGCCCAGCGAGTGGAGCACGAAACGCAGGTCGATGTGGGCCTGGTCCAAGCGGGCGCGAGGGAAATGGGCCCGCAGAAACGGCACATCGAACTGGCTGCCGTTGAAACTCACCAGCAGGGGGAATTGCCGCACGTAGGCGGGAAACTCGTCCAGGTTCACCCCGCGGACGAACAGCGCCAACCGCCCGCCGCCCAGGCAGCCGATCACCGTCACTTCGTCGCCCCAGGACGACAGGCCGGTGGTCTCGATGTCGAGGAAGAGTGCCCGCTGGGCAAAGTCCGGGCAGAGCCGCCACATTTCCCGCTGCGGCAACAGCCGGTGAAAGAAGTCCACGTCGGCGGCCGCGGCGGCCGCGCTCGACTGGCGGAGGATCGCCACGCCTTGCTGGTAGACGCGCTCCGGCAGATCGCCGGTCTCCGCGGCCGCGAGGAATCGGTCCCAATCGAGGATGCCCCGCTCCCACAGGGCCCGCTCGCGATAGGAACCGATGCCGGGCAGGTGGAGGAAGGTGTGGCGAAGCATGGCACGCAAGAGAAGTTAGAAGCTAGGAGCGAGGAGTTAGAAGGCTCCAACGCCCACCGCTCCTCGATTCTAACTCCTAACTCCTAACTCCTAACTTCTAACTCCTCTTTCAATCGACTCCGCGGACGGCATGGGGCCGATAGGGCGCTTCGAGCGTCTGGATGTCTTCCTCACTGAGATTCAGGTCGACGGCCTGGAGGGCCGCCTCGAGGTGCTGGAGCTTCGTGGCGCCGACGATGGGGGCGGTGACGGCGGGATTGGAAAGGAGCCAGGCCAAGGCGACTTGGGCACTCTGGACGCCGCGGCGGGCCGCCACCTCCTGGCAGGCCCGCATCACCTCGATCTCACCCGGCTGATCGTAAAGGCTCCAGGCAAAGCGGTCGCTGGCCGCCCGTGGCGTGGCCGTCTTGTCGTCGGGCGCGGTGCGGGTGCCGGCTAGGAGTCCGCGGGCCAGCGGCGACCAGGGGATCACCGCGATCCCCTCCGCCCGGCAGAGCGGCAGCATCTCCCGCTCTTCCTCGCGGTAGATCAAGTTGTAGTGGTTCTGCATGCTGACGAAGCGGGCCCAGCCGTGACGCTCCGCAAGCCCCATCGCCTGGGCGAACCGCCAGGCGGTCGTCGAACTGGCGCCGAGGTAACGCACCTTCCCTTGGCGGACCAGGAGGTCCAGCGCCGCGAGCATCTCCTCCAGCGGCACCTGCGGATCGAAGCGGTGGACCTGGTAGAGGTCGATCGTCTCCACACCCAGCCGCCGCAGGCTATCCTCGCAGCCCTGCTGGATGTGTTTGCGCGACAGGCCGCCCATGTTGGGCGCGTCGCTCATGCGATGGAAGACCTTGGTGGCCAGCACGATCTCGTCCGGCTTGGCGAACTGCCGCAAGAGCTTGCCGGTGATCTCCTCGCTGACGCCCAGGGAGTAGATGTCGGCGGTGTCGAAGAAATTGATGCCGGCCTCGACGGCCTTGCGGAAGAAGGGCACGGCCGCCTGTTGGTCCAGGACCCAGGGCCGCCACGCCGGGTCGCCGTAGCTCATGCAGCCCAGGCAGAGCCGCGACACCGATACGCCGGTGCGGCCGAGGAGGGTGTATTGCATGGCCGAAGGGTCCTTGCGGTGAGGATATCCATTGTATCCGCCCCGGGAGACACGCGGCAATACCCTCGCCTGCCATCGGGCTTAGGTCTTGGGTCTTAGGTCTTGGGTCTTGCCTTGTGAACCATAAGTTAAGACGGCCTTCCAGTCCAAGCCCTAAACCCCAAGACCCAAGACCGGCGACGTTCGCTCGCCGTGGTGAATTTTGTGATGGATGCTTACCGCATCAGGTAGCCGACGAGCGGGATGCGGACCTCGCGCGAGGACATCGCCTTGTCCAGGGCGTGGTTGGCCTGCTGGCGAATCCGCCCCTCGTTGTGCCGCAACTCGCGGTTGATCGCGTCGCGGATCTGGCGGCGGACGGTCTCCAACACGTCGTTGGAAAGGTCCAGCCGCGGGACCGAGACGCGCAGATCGAGCACCGCCGGCGGGCCCAGCTTCACGTCGCCGCCGGCCCGCTGGACTCCCACCTCGGCCACCGCCGAAAGCTCGACCGCGGCACGAAAGCCGGTCGATGCGCTGGCCAGGTCCGGCAGCTTGCACTGCACGTGGCCGCGAACCGGCAGCCGGGCATCGACCCCCAGCAGGATCACGCCGGGACCGTCCTTTGCATAGCCGGCCAGATAGGGCAGGGCCGGGATATGGATGTCGGCCGGCCCGTCCAGTTGCGCCTGGACGTGGTCCTCCTCGGTCACCGAGATCACCTTGTGCCGCTTCTTGTGCTTCAGGTCCGTGAGCCTGGGGTCGGGCAGATCGACGTACTTCTCCGTCTTGTGCGTCTGCGTCTTGTCATACTGCTTGCCGGCCAGCTCGGCCGCCGCCAGGGTGTGCAGCGCCGCCGGCAGGAGCGTGGCGAGCACGGCGGGCAGGTCGCCCACGCGATAGATTTCCACCGTTTCGCGCGGCGCGGGCGAGGCGGGCGCCTTGGGATCGGCCAGCCGGGCATCGGCCGGATCGAAGACCAACAGGGCCGTGGCACCGTGCGGCCGCAGGGCGAAGCGGTTGGCCCCGGCCGGCACAAGCTGGAAGGTCTCGCGCTGGCCCGGTTCCGCTGCCGCGTCGCCCGCGCGCGGGGTGCGGCCGTTGCGGCCGCCGGGGATGAGCCACCGACCGCCCGGCGCCTTCAAGGCGATCTGCTCCTTTCCGCGGGAGACGATCACCCAGGTGTCTTTGTCGCCGGGAAGGAACGACTGGGCCCGCAGCGTGCCGTCCTCGGCGAAGCGGAGGAAGCGCCCGCCGGCCGTCCGCAGCACGACTTTTTCCGGGGCCGCCGCTGGCGTGGCGGCCGGCGGCGCGGCCGGCAGCACCACCAGCAGCGCCACCGCGCAGAGCGGAAGGATGGTCTTGCGGCACATGGGCGTATCTTACGCGGCGGCCGGGCTGCGGTTCAAGGTCAATTCGACCCCGCCTCCGGCCGATCCGCGGCCTTCGGCTCGCGCCGCCGGGGGACGCGCTCGCGGCCCCGGCCGAACCAAAAGGCGAACAACACGCCGGCCCCGAGCAGGACCAGGGTCATGGTTGGCAGTTGATGCAGATGGGTCAGGAAGAAGCCCAGGCTCATGTCGGCGGGAAGCGTGATCTGCCACTGCGTGAATAGCCCGAGCGCCGCGGCGGAGATGCCGCAGACGGCGCCCAGGGCGTTGGACTTGCCGCGGGAAAGGAGCTCGCACCCCAGGCCGATCCCCGCGCCCGGCAAGACGATGCCGTACAGCCCGTACTTGAAATACAAGGGGAAGAAGAGGCCGTAGCCCGCGGCCCCGCCGACGACGCCGCCGACAAGACCGAGGAGCCAGTTGGCGCGTGGAGCGTTTTCACTTTCGTTCATCGGCGTAAACCTCGAAAAAGGGTGAAAGGATTAGGGGAAAAAGATTTCTTGTATCCAAACGGACCATCTGGCCCAACCCTGTCCGCCCATGCGTCCCCACAACAGCACCAGGAAAAACACCCCCGCCAGCGCGGCCAGCACCGCCAGACGCCTGCCGGCGGTGGACCTGCCGTCCTCGGGCCCAGCGGCGGCCGACGGCGCGGCGAACAGCGACGAGTTCGGCTGCCACGGCTGACGCCGGATGTCGCGGACGATCTCGCTGAGCATCAGCCCCACGTCGATGAAACCGGCCACGCCGAACCCGACGAAGGCCCCGGCCCCGAATGCAGAGAGGAGGGCAAATCCAAGGCCGACGGCAAGATGCCCATGCGGAACGCTTCGGAATTGCGCGAGGAGGGCCAAGACGAACAGTCCGCCGCTGGTCAAGGCGGAGGCCTCGTAGGGCCGGCGCCCGCCCCATAGCGCCCATTGACTATAAACCACCGTCGTGAGATAGAGGGTTACGCTCAGAAACGCGAAGTTGCTGACCCGCAGGGATCGCAATATCGCGAAGAGCACCGCGTAGGCCGTCACGGCCAGCATCAGCGTGGCGAGGCTGAACTGGAACGGCTTGCGCGGTTTCATTGGGGGGATTCTCCGCCGTAGCGTGCCCCCCATCGTAGCCGCCGATGGCACCGCCGTCAACGCGGTTCCCACCGGACGCAGCCGGTGGGCTTCTTTGGGCTTCTCTAATCCCTAATCCCCAATCCCTAATCCCTTCTTACTTCCCCAGCTTCTTCAAGTACTTGTCCGTGTGGGCCCTCAACTCGTCTTCGCAGTCCGGGCAGCAGAGGAAGACGGTGCGGCCTTGGACCACGACCTTGACGGGCTTGTCCATCGAGCCCAATAGCGCGCCGCTGACCGGGCAGAACTTCTGCTTCTCCGCCAGCTTGCGGTCGGCCGGGTCGAGCTTCTTCAGCCCCGGGGCCGGGTCGTCCGCGGTCGCGGCGGCCGAGGATTGCGAAGCGGCGGGCGGAGTGGCCGCCGGCCCGCCCTCGCGGCTGCAACCGGAAAACCATACGGCCAGACCCAACAGACTCAACGCGGAAAGAAACCATGTCGCACGCATTTCAGGACTCCTCGGGTAAAGAGGTCTTGTGCAGTTTCAGCCAGCGTCCTCGCCGGACCCAGTAGAACCGCACGGGAATGAAAATATCCACGACTTCATCGGCGATCAGCAGGCCGCCCAGCACGGGGGCGGCCATCCTGTTGAGCACTTCGTGACCGACGCCGCCGGCGAAGAGCATGGGGGCCAGGGCGATGATGGCCACGCCCTCGGTGAGCAGCTTGGGCCGCAGGCGGTGGACGGCGCCGTCGAGGACCGCCTGGCGGAGTTCCGCCAGCGAGGCGATCTTTTCCAGGCCGCCGCGATGCTCGATGGCCTGGCGGAGATAAACCAACATGATGATGCCCGTCTCGGTGGCCATGCCGAAGCAGGCGATGAACCCGACCTGCACGGCGACGCTGAAATTGTACCCGCCCAGCCAGGTATCGAGCAACCAGAGGAAGAAAACGCCGCCCACCAGGGCCTCGGGAACCGCCATCATCATCAGCGCCGCGTCCATCAGGTCGCTGTAGGTCAGGTAGAGGATGATGAAAATCAGCAGCAGCACCAGGGGCAAGACCACCAGCAGGGTTCTCTTGGCGTGCAACTGGTGCTCGAACTGGCCGCTCCACTCCAGGAACATGCCCTGCGGGAGCTTCACCTGCCCCGCGACGGCCCGCTGGGCGTCCTCGACGAAGCCCACCAGGTCGCGGTCGCGGACATCCAGTTGCACGTAGGAGCGCAACATGCCGTTTTCGCTGTTGATCATGCTCGGGCCTTCGACGACGCGCACGTCGGCGACCATGGAAAGGGGCACTTGCACGCCGCGGGCCGCGCCGCTTACCAGCAGGTTCTTTACCTGCTCTTCGTCTTCGCGCCAGTGGCGGGCGTAGCGAATGCGGACGGGAAAACGCTCGCGGCCCTCGACGGTCATGGTGATGGGCTTGCCCCCCAAGGCCACCTCGATCACGTCCTGGATGTCGCCCACGTTGATGCCGTAGCGGGCCGCCCGCCGGCGGTCGGGGACGATCTCCACGTAGCCCTTGCCCATGTTTTGATCGGGTGTTACGCCCACCGCGCCGGGCACCTGCCGCAGCACGGCGGCTACCTCCTCGGAAACCCGCTTGATTTTCTCCAGGTCGTCGCCGAAGACCTTCACGCCGATCGGCGTCCGCACGCCGGTGGCCAGCATGTCGATGCGGTTGATGATCGGCTGGGTCCAGATGTTTCCCCAGCCGGGCATTTGCACCACGCTGTCCATCTCTTCGAGTAGTTCGCCTTTGCTCTTCTGCCAGAGCAGCAGCCCGCGGGCAAAGGGGCCGTCCAACTCTGCGCGGAGTTGCTTCAGGGCCGCGTCGGCCTCCGCGGTCTTCGCCGGCCCGGTCCACAGGCCCTGCTCCTTCGCCGCCGCGCGCAGGGCGTCGAGGCAGTACCAGTCGTAGGCCCCCGGGGCCTGGTCGAGGAGTTCGTAGTTCAGCCCGCGGAGCCGCTCCTGCCATAACGCGCGGCGGCGCTCCTGGCTGAGATCGCGCATCCGGCTGAACTCCGCCTCCAGTTCGCCGTTTCGCGCCATCGCCAAAGCGCGCAACACCGCGTCCAGGCGGCCGAGGGCGGCCATCGTGGCCGCATTGACCAGGGCATCGCGGTCGGCCGCGGCGGCCGGCAATTCCAGCAGCTTGCGCCCCGCGAGTTTCTCCAGCACCACGGCCGTCTGCCGCCGGGCGTCGCCGTAGCGGAGGTTCCGCTTGGGCCAATCCTCCTTGGGACGCAGGTCGATGACCGTTTCCAGCATCTCCAGCGGCGCGGGATCGGTGGGCGTCTCGGCGCGGCCCGCCTTGCCGACGACCATCTCCACCTCGGGAAAGCGGCGCAGCAGGGCGTCGCGGGCCTTGATGTCGTCGGCCACCTCGGCCACCGACGCCCGCGGCACCGTGACCGGCATGTCGAGAATGCTCCCTTCATCCAGCGGCGGCATGTACTCCTTGCCGATCTTGGGAAAACTGTAGGCGCCCAGCGCCAGGGCGGCCAGGGTGAGGAAGGACAGCACCTGCCAGCGCCGCCCGACAATAAGGATCACGCTCACCGCGATCGTCACCGCCGTCACGCCGAGAAAACAGGCGTGCCAGGAGAAGGGCAAAACGGCATCCATGGGAAACAGTCCGGCGCCGACGATCAGCAGCGCGGAGAACGACCACATGGCCAGGTTCCGCCGCGGCAGCATCCAGGTGAGCATGGGCCGGTAGATGGCGATCAGGCTGCGCACCAGCCAGCTTTCCTCCTCGCTCCGCAGGCGGCCGCGGAGAAACGTGGGGATCAGCGCCGGCACCAGCGTGATGGAGAGGATCGCCACGCCGATCATGGCGAAGCTCTTGGTAAACGCCAGCGGGTGGAAGGTCTTGCCCTCCAGGCCGGTCAGGGCGAACACCGGGATGAACGACAGCAGGATGATCATGACCGAGAAGAAGATGGGCCGGCCCACCGTCTTGCACGCCGGGATGACCAGCTCGCGGGTGTCGCCGCGGACGGGACTCTTGCCGAAGTGCGCGGTCAGTTGGTGCGTGGCGTTTTCCACCATCACAATCGCCTGGTCGACCAGCACGCCGATCGAGATGGCGATGCCGGCAAGCGACATGATGTTCGAGGCGATGCCCAGCAGCCGCATGAGGATGAAGGAGACGAGCACGGCCAGCGGCAGCGTCAGGCAGATGACAAAGGCGCTGCGGAAGTGCATGAGAATGAGGAGGATGGCCAGGGAGGCGATGATCATTTCATGGGCGAGGATCTCGCCCAGCGTGTGGACGGCGCCTTCGATGAGCCGGGTGCGGTCGTAGAAGGGGACGATGCGGACGCCCGGCGGCAGCCCGGCGTGGAGGGCGGCGATCTTCTCCTTGACGGCCTTGGTGACGGCCAGGGGATTTTCGCCGTAGCGCATCATGACCACGCCGCCGACCGCCTCGCTGCCGTCTTTCTCCAGCACGCTGCGGCGGAACTGCGTCCCCAGGCCCACCGTGGCCAGGTTCGAGACCAGGATCGGCGTGCCCCTGGCTGGATCGGACCGCACGACGACCTGCTCGATGTCGGCCGGGGAGCGGATCCAGCCGACGCTGCGGATGAGATATTCGGTGTTGCCCTTGTGGATGACCCGGCCGCCGACCGACGAATTAGAGCGGGCCACGGCGGCGTACAACTCGCCCAGCGTCACGCCGTAGCTGCGGAGCTTGTGGGGATCGACGTCGATCTGGTATTCAATCGGGTAGCCGCCCACCGAGGCCACCTGGGCCACGCCGGGGACCGCGTTGAGCTGGTAGCGGACGTACCAATCCTGGATGGCGCGGAGCCGGCCGAGGTCGTAACCCTTGCCCTCGACCGTGTACCAGAAGATTTGCCCCAAGGCGGTGGCGTCGGGGGCCATGTAGGGCACCACGCCCTGCGGCAAAAACGTGCTGGCCAGCGCCAGCCGCTCCAGGACGCGCTCGCGGGCGAAGTAGAAATCGACCTTGTCGTCGAAGATGACGTTGATCATGGAGAAGTTCTCTTCGCTGGAGGACCGCACCGCCTTCACCCCCGCCAGCCCTTGCAGGTTCACCGAGAGCGGATAGGTGATCTGGTCCTCGATGTCGCGGGGGCTGCGTCCCATCCAGTCGGTGAAGACGATGACCTGGTTCTCCGACAGGTCGGGGATGGCGTCCACGGGCGTGTTGACGACCGCGTAGACGCCGCCGACGGTCACGGCCAGGGCCAGGAGGATGACCACGAAACGGTTGCGGATGGAGTACTCGATGATCTTTTCAATCATGGCGGCGCCCCGCTTTTTCTTTCAGCTCGGCGAGTTTCTTCAGCGTCTTGTCGGGATTTTTGGTGGCCGGTTCGACGCAACCCGGGCAGCAGAGGAAGACCGTCTGGCCGCGGAGAACCAGTTTCTGCGGCACGCCCATCGACCCCAGCGGCAGCCCGGTCACGGGGCAGAACTGCTGCGCGCGGGCCAGCGGCCGGTCGGCGGCGGGAAGCCGGTCGATGTTTTTCAGTTGCTCTGCGGTGAGTTCCTGGGGCGCGGCGGCGGGCGCTGGGGTCGGACCCGCTGCGGCTGCGGCACGCTGCGGCCCGCCGCTGGCGCCGAAATAGGCGGCCGCGGCGGCCGGGTTCAAGCGCGTCTCGGCGTCGATGAGGAAGGCCCCGGCGGCCGCCACACGCTGGCCCCGGCGCAACCCGGCGACGACGGCGTAGTAATCGCCGTCGCGGGGGCCGAGTTCGACCGCGACCCCGTCGAAGACCCCCGGCGCGCTCTCGACGTAGACGATCTGCTTCGCTCCGGTGTCGATCACCGCCCCTTGCGGCACGGCCAAGACCTCATCCCCCGCGGGCGTCTTGCCCAACGGCGACGCCTTGGCGGCAAGCGTCTTGAAGGGCTCGATCTCGCGCAAGGGGACGTTGACTTCAGCGGTCGCGTACATGCCGGGCCGAAGCGCGCCCCCGCTGTTGGACACGCTGAACCGCACGCGATTGGTCCGCGTCGCCGCGTCCAGTTGCGGATAGACCAACGCCACCTTGCCGCTGAAGACGCGCCGGGGCAGGGCCTCGACCGTCGCCCGGATCGTTTGACCCTGGCGGAGAAAATCGGCGTCTTTTTCATAGACCTCGGCCTCGATCCAGACGTCCGAAAGGTCGGCGATCTCCAGCAAGGTCATGCCGTCTTCCACGCGGGACCCGGCCACGACGTTCTTGGACGTGACGACGCCGCTCTGCGACGAGCGGATCACCAGCCTGGGCGTGGCGACCCCGGAGGCCACCATGGCGTCGAGCTCGCGATCGGCCACGCCGAAGAGCTTCAGTCGCCGCCGGGCGCTCTCCGCCAGGTCCTTGGCAACGTCGCCCTTGGCGGCGGAGAGCATCTCCTGGGCGGTGCTGTAGAGATCGGGGCTATAGATCTCGGCCAGCGGATCGCCCCGGCGCACCGGGACGAAGGTCTTGTCGACGTAGAGCTTCTCCACGTAGCCACTGGTGCGGCTGACCACCCGCGATAGCCGCCCTTCATCGTAGGCCACCACGCCGACAGTGCTGATCCGCTTGCTCATGGGCCGATACTCGATTGGTGCGGTGGCGATGCCGGCCATGGCGATGCGGTCCGGGGAAAGCTGCACGCGGGCGGTCACCCCCGGCGGCAGCGGCGCCGCCTCGCCCCTGCTGCGCAGCGACAGCGGCATGCCGCAGATGGGACACTTCGGCACGCTGCCGTCCGGCTCCAGGCTGTGGCGGATGACCGCGGGGTGCATGGGGCAATAGAACTCCTTGTCGGCCGGGAGTTGGCCCGCCGCCACCGCCGCCGGCCGCATGTAGCGGTCCCAATAGTTCTTGATCGTCTCCCACTTGCCGATCAGCACGAAGGTGGCCAGCAGGATCACGAGAAAGCGCAGCCGCACTTCGACCATCTTGAAGATCAGCTTGAATCTCTGCCAACTGCGGTTCATAGAGCACCTCGGAAAGACGTGTTGCGTGCCACTGGCTTTGCCAGTGCTCGTAGGAGCCCTGTTACAGACAGGCACTGGCGAAGCCAGTGGCACTCTACGCGCAGGGAAAATCGCCGGGGAACCGATCCGGAAGAGATTAGATCAGCAGATGGCCCAAGAAGATGGGCAGCGCGCGGCCCGCCCCTTCAGACGAGCCGGGCGGACCCGCGACCCTGGCGATCTCGGGCAGGCGGCAGATCGCCCACGGCAGGCTCGCGGCCACGGCGGCCGGCGGCTGAAAATATCCGCCAAAGGTCAGCGCCGGGGCGCTGATGGCGGCGGGAGGCGGCACCGCCCGGATCGCCTTGGACACCTGGCAGCAACAGGGCTTCGAGCCCTGGTCCGGGGCGCTTGCCGGGCGGGCGCGATGGCAGCAGCACCGCGGACACGCCGGCGCGTGGCCTCGCGCGCCGGAGTTACAGAAGCAAAACGCCTCCGGAAAATTGGCCGCCAGCATTAGTACCGCCAGCGTTGCGCAAAGCCATTTATGCATAAGGAGCATCCCCGCAAGCTCTATGTAAGTATACCGTCTGCGGTGGGGCAGGTCCAATTCAGATTTTGTTGGCGAAGCAACCTCCGCGGCCTAGGCCAGGGCGAAGGCGTGCATGGCGGGCACGCCGCCCGAGGGGGATTCCGCCGTGGTCCCCAGCGAAACTCCCAGCCGGTCGGCGATCTCGCCGGCCAGCCGCCAAAGGTCGCCGTGGTACTCGATCAATTCGTCGGCCATGACGAAATTGGCCATCGACACGTCCGCCGCCGATGCCCGCGGCGTGTAGATCCAAATGCAGGCCTCCGCGTCCAGCATCCGCAGCTTCTTGCTCAACAGCCAGCCGCTCTCGTCGGGCAGTTCGGCGTTGACGAGGACCAGATCGACCGCGCTGCGGGCGAAGATCCGCGAGGCCTCCGCGCCGCGGGAGACCCGCTGGACGAGGATCCCCCCCGCGGCCAGATCGGAGGCGATGCGGGCAAACACCTCGTCGCGGTGTTCGACCAGCAGAATTGTCAGTTTCGCTCTAGCCATGAGTTTCTCACTTCCTTGATTTACCGCGCGACCGTCCGTGTCCGCAGCGCATCCTGTCTCGGTATCAGACCTTTGAGATTAGACGTAATGAGACGCGCTTTGGTTCGCGCCAAATAATCAGAACGGGGGGGTGTATTATATCCCAGCTCCACCCTGGGGAGGGTCGGAGGCAATGTTGTTGAAGCAGTCGTAAGCATTTGCGGTCTTAGGTCTTGGGTCTTAGGCCTTAGGTCTTGGGGAACAAAGTCTCCTCCCAGTCCACGATCTAGCCTCTAAGACCCAAGACCTAACTTGCGAATAATTGGCCCTCGGCAAGGTCGCTGCTTGCTTTACCCAGCTTGCCCAATTAAGATCGATGGTATAGCCGATCAGGGCAAATCAACTTGGTCCAACTCTGCGCTCCCGCCTGGCGGCGCGTTGCTGTCAAGGTGGGAGCGTACCGGATAATCCCCCTGGAACAGGAGTTCTATACTCATGCGTTGTGGAAGCATTCGTCCGCGAATCCTCTTGTCGCTGGCCGCCTTCGGCTTGGCCCTGGCGGCCCCTGCACTTGTCTTCGGGCAGGCTGGTGTGGTCGTTGACGCCAGGGGCGTGCTCCACACCAAGACGGAGGCCGACTCCACCGGGCAGTTGAACCGGCAGCGGATCCTCGCCGCCCGCGCGTCGTTGAATCCCAAGGTGGCCGCCACCAGCAAACTCCGCTATATCTCGCTGCGGCGCCTGGAAGAGGCCGTGCGCAGCCACCAGGGCGCTCCGACCGAGGAGATGCGCAACCTGGCCGGCCTGCTCCGCATCCATTACGTCTTCCTCTATCCCGACAGCAAGGACATCATCATTGCCGGTCCCGCCGAGGGCTGGGTCAACGACGGTTTCGGCCGGCCCGTGGGACTCAGCAGCGGGCGGCCCGTCATCCGCTTGGAAGACCTGGTGGTGGCGCTGCGGGCGTTTCCGCCGGGGGGCGCGCCCACCCGGATGATCGGTTGCTCGATCGATCCGACCGAGGAGGGAAATGCCGCCATGCGGGCCTTCTGGCAACAGGTCGGCCCCCGCGCCACCCCCAACGATACCCAGTTCATTGTCGAGGGCCTGCGGACGAACTTCGGCATGCAAACGGTCAGCGTCCACGGCGTCTCGCCGAAGAGCCATTTCGCCATGGTCTTGGTCGAGGCCGACTACCGCATGAAGCTGATCGGCATTGGCTTGGAAAAGCCACCCATCAAAATGGTCAGCTACATCGATCGTGCCACGGCCACGAAGAATTTGCAGCGCTGGTTCTTCGTCCCCGATTATGAGTGCGTGCGGACCGCGGAGGACGGCATGGCCATGGAACTGGTCGGCGACGGCGTGAAACTGGTGGGTGAAAACGAGGTCGTCACGTCGGAAGGGAAACGGCACGCCAGCGGGCACGCCGACGCCGCCAGCCAGGCCTTCACGACCGCCTTCACCAAAAAGTATGCCGCCCTGGCCGACAGGGCCCCGGTCTACGCCGAGTTGCGGGACCTCATCGACCTGGCCGTCGCCGCGGCGTATATCCAGCACGAGAATTTTTACGGCAAGGCGGACTGGAAGATGGACCTCTTCGGCGACGAAACGGCCTTTACCGTGGAGACCTACGACATCCCGAGGCAGGTGGCCCCGGCGATCAACGCGGTTTGGAAGGGGCACACGCTGATGACCCCCATTGGGGGTGGTGTGCACATCGAGCCGACCCAGGCCCTGGCCTCCGGCAACCGGCTCTCCGACGAGGACGGCAAGGTCGCCAAGGCCCGGCGGCAGGTCAAAATCGACTTGGCCAAGGGGCAATGGTGGTGGGATTGACGGGGGACTGTCCCCTTCCGCCGGCCAGAGGTCCGGCGGTGGGAAACCCCTTACAATGGCGGGGGTGCTGAAAATTCTTGCGGACACCCCTAGACAAGACTTTCAAAACTGGTATCATCAGGATATAAGACGTTTGGCCTCTTCTCTGTTCCGGCCCCGCCGTTTCGCTTCACCGCGAGCGGCGGGGTTTTTATTTTTCTTGCCCCATTTCTGCTAAAATCAGGCTTTTTCTAAGATGCCGTCTCACCCAGTTTGTGGTGTAGCCTTCCAGGCTGCATATTTGTAGTGTAGCCTTCCACGCTGCGCACCAGGCTTTGAGAAAGCGTCTCGGTCCCTTTGCTCTCGCTTGTTATGAATCCCAAGTGTTGGCTTTTGGAAGGCTATGTTGCCCGGTTGAATCTGCCTGGGTTATCGCTCGTCTTCGATGCCGATCGTCCCGCTGATGGGCTCGCGAAGATTGTTGTTCTTGATCGGCCTTGGTCCGGCGGCCGTCTGATGGGAATCACCGGTTCGCTCCAATCTGCCGTAACGACGACGCTCGCGGATTGGCATGTCCGCGGCGATGATCTGATCGCAGTCTACGAGACGGGCCAACCCGATGCGGCCCGCGTCGATTTGCTTTGGC
>JBKQVT010000049.1:0-9879 GCA_052139835.1 Thermoguttaceae bacterium | reverse complement strand
GCCGGACGCGAAGCGTCCGGCAATACACGGTCAAGTTGACGCAGTTGTTGGCCGAAATCCGCTACACGATCTGCTTTCCGGCTTCCCCTCCCACTGACTGGTCGTATACAGATGCCACCGTGATGCGAACAACGTACTGGAGCGGGGGCAATTTCTTGGGTGCCTTCTTCAGCTCTTCCGCCATCTTCTCAAACAGCGGTCCCGATTCCAGCATTTCCGCAGAACCCTTGATCTGGTATCCCTTATACGTTTCTGCATCAATGACAGTGACTGCAACCTTCGGATTTGCCTTGAGGTTTTCGCGGGTTTTCCGCGAAAACAAGTCGGCGAAAACAAGATGCTCATCGTCGATAATCTTGACGGAGCCCTTGGGTGTCGTGTTCGGCGTGCCATCGGGCGCGGCTGTCGCCACCCATGCCATCTTGCCACTCAGGAACTCCTGAACTTCCTTGGGTACCCGTGCCATGTGTCTGTCCTTTCCTTTGATTGTGCTGTTGCCCGGAGAAACAACTTAAGGGAATCGAAACAAGTCTTGAGCGGACGTTCTTCCTTCTTCAATCTGGACAGCATGATCCCGCCTTCGATCGCCGACACAACGAAGCGGGCCAAGTCGTCCGCCGCCATATCATCCCTGATTTCTCCGGCGACTTGTCCCGCGCGAATCACGCCTTCCAAGAGGGCAATCCATTCATCGAAAACGCCCCCGACCTGGGCGGCGTAGCGAGGGTTCTTGTCACTCATTTCCAGCGCGGTATTGCCCCACAAACATCCCCCGACAAATCTGGCGCTGCGGTGTTTGGCCAACGCCGCAGCGAAAAAACTCGTCAGCCGAACCCACGGCGTCGGACCAGCCAAGGCGTTCTTGAGAAACTCCAGGAATCCCGTGCGCGCCCGTCCCAACAGCGCCAGTCCCAGATCCTCCTTTCCAGGGAAATGGAAGTAAAGGCTTCCCTTGGTGGCGCCGGCGGCTGCCAGCAAGTCGCTCACGCTGGTGTCGCCGAAGCCTTTCCGCTGAACCAGACGAGTAGCCTCCCGAAGAAGCCGCTCTTTGGTGATGTCGCCCTTGGGCACTGCCGTGTGGGTCCTCCACAAATAAACCAACCGGCCGGTTTACAACATGACCAATAATAACAGGGCGCGGTGGTGAGTCAAGCCGGTCGGCGACGTTATGGCACACGGGGGAGAAGGGGGAGGGGGGAGAAGGGGGACAGGCGCGCTTATTGACGAACAGAGGCGATTGTGATAGCCCTTGGGGATGCCGCGTGCCGCGCGAGGCATTCTTGGTGGGGCTCGCGACCATGCTGCGCATGGTGCCCCTCGGCCCACCCTACTTGTTTTCGCCCTTGGCCTTCTCTGCCAGCAACCCCGCGATAAGCTCTTCCACCTCTTTCTCCGGGGCCGGGCCGAGCCAGATGCCGCGAATAACTCCCTGCCGGTCCAGCAGCAGCGTGGTCGGGAATCCCTCGAAGCCGGCGACATCATCGACCACGTCCCGCGTCACCTCGCCCGGATCGGCATAAGTCGGCAGCGCGATGTCCATTTTCTTGAGCAGCGCCTCGGTCTCGCGGCGCAAGGGGGCGAGGTCGTTGTCGCCACCGCCCTGGCCGCAGGAGACGGCCAGCAGCTTGAAGTCCGCGTCGTCGCGGTGCCTGCGGTAGATTTCGGCGATGAGCGGCAGCTCCTCGCGGCACGGACCGCACCAGGGGCCCCAGAAATTCAGCAGCACGACCGAGCCGCGGAGGCCGGCTAGGCTGACCGCCGGGGCGTCGCCGGTCAGGGGCTGCAACTTCAGTTGGCCCAGCGGGACGCCGACGCCCCGGGGTTGTTGGGGTTGGGGAACGGGCACGGGCTGACGACTGCAACCCCCGCAGAGCAAGGTTGCCACCGCAACAATCGCCAGCAGGCTGGCCGGCCGGTTTGTCGGGGAGAGAAATGTCCACATGGCTGGCATCTCGGGCCGTGCGTGGGGATGCTGTAAGTGTACGCACCGCAGCGGCCGCGGTCTACCGCCAGGGGCAATTCCCGGGTAAACTCTGGGTCTGGGAGGCGAGTTCTGCCAAGCCCAGGCACTGCGGTGCCTGGGTCCGCGGCGGCTGTTCGGAGGAGCGATCAATGCAATACGAAGTCGAGCAAAAATTTCCCGTGGCCGACCTGGCGGCGGTCGCGGCGGATTTGGCGGCCATGGGGGCCGAAATCGCGGCGGCCGAGGAGGAGATGGACCTCTACTTCGCCCATCCGGCGCGGGATTTCGCCGTTACCGACGAGGCACTGCGCTTGCGGCGGAAGGGACCGCGGGGCTACATCACCTACAAGGGTCCGAAGATCGACGCGGTGACCAAGACGCGGCGGGAGATCGAGTTGCCGCTGGTCGAGGCGGCCGGCGGGCCGGCGGAGTGGCGCGGCCTGCTGGAGGCGCTGGGATTTCGCCCCGTGGCCGAGGTCCGCAAGTTGCGCCGCAAGGCCCTGGTCTCCTGGCAAGGCCGCCGGGTCGAGGTCTCGTTGGACGCGGTCGAGGGGCTGGGGACGTTCGTCGAGTTGGAGTTGATGGCTGGCGCCGAGGAGGTGGCGGCGGCCAGGGCCTCGATTGCCGCCCTGGCCGGCCAACTGCGGCTGACCGGGAGCGAGCGCCGCAGCTACCTGGAATTGCTGCTTCAGCGGCGGGAGAAAACGTGAGGGAGAATTTGGCGTCCGGGGGTGCGCCCTCACCCTAACCCTCTCCCGGAGGGAGAGGGGACCTGCGACGACGTGCCGGTGCCCGCCTTTCTGGCAATTTTCCCGCCGGGAAGTTACAATCCAGGGTTGGTCCCACTGGAGGCGTTGTTGATGAATCGAAGAGAAACTTCCCGTCGCGATTTTCTGAAGCGGTCGGCCGGTCTGGCCGCCGTGGGGGCGATCCCGTATTTCTGGACGAGCCGGTGCGCCCGGGCCGACGGGTCCAAGGCGGAGAAGCTGACCATGGCCGCCATCGGCGTGGGGGGCCGCGGCACCGAGATCGGCAACCAGGCCGCCAGCCTGGCCAACGTGGTCGCCTGCGTCGACGTGAAGCGGGGCAACGCGGAGCGCTTTGCCGGACCCCTGGGCGGCAAGTGCAAGATCTATACCGACTACCGCAAGGTGCTCGATCGCAAGGACATCCAGGCGATCACCTGCGCCACGCCCGATCATTGGCACACGAAGATCGCCGTCGAGGCCATGAGGGCTGGCAAAGACGTGTACTGCGAGAAGCCCTTGACGCTGACCATCGCCGAGGGCAAGCTGATCGCCAACGTGGTCCGCGAGACACGCCGCGTGTTCCAGGTGGGGACCCAGCAGCGGAGCGAGTACGATGGCGCATTCTTGGAGGCAGTTGCCATCGTCCGCGGCGGGCGGTTGGGCAAGAAGCTCAAAGCCATCGCCCGCGTGGAAAAGGCGAAGCGGGGCGGACCCTTCCCGCCCGAGGCGACGCCGGCCGATTTGAACTGGGACTTTTGGCTGGGCCAGGCGCCCGAGGCCCCCTATACCAAGAAGCGCTGGGCCTACGATTTCCGCTACTGGTTCGAGTATTCCGGGGGCGAGGTGACCGACTGGGGCGTCCATCACACCGACATCGCCCTGTGGGCGCTGGGCGCCGAGGAGACCGGCCCCGTCGAAGTGGAAGGCAAGGGCGACTTCCCCCTGGGGCGCAAGTTGATGCTGGAGACCTTGCTGGGCAAGAAGCCCTTTGCCGCCCTGCCGCCCAGCTACAACGTGCCCACCACGTACAACTGCACCATGACCCTGCCGGGCGGCAACTCGATCGTGCTCACCAACGGCGACTACGAGCTCTATTTCGAGGGCGAGCGGGGGTATTTCGCCGTCCGCCGCAGTGGATTGCGCGGCAAGTTCATCGAGAAGCTCAAGAAAGACCCGGCCCAGAAAAAATGGCTCGCCGAGGAAGTCAAGAAGCTCTACAAGGGCAAGCCGATCCGCGGCCACATGGCCAACTTCCTCGATTGCGTCAAGGACCGCTCGCTGCCGATCTCCGACGTCTTCACCCACGTCAACACGGTCAACGCCTGTCACATGGCCAATATCGCCATGCTGCTGGGGCACAAGGTCCGCTGGGACTTGAAAGCGCAGCAGTTCGTCGGCGACGCCGACGCCAACGCCCTGATGAGTCGCCGCCAGCGCGAACCCTACACCATCACCGCTTGAGGCGCGCCTCCAGCGCGATCGCCATGGGTTTCTGGCAAGACAAGGTTGTCCTGGTCACCGGCGGTTCCAGCGGACTGGGGCGGGTGATCGCCGAGCAGTTCGCCGCCGAGGGGAGCAAGGTCGCCGTCGCCGCCCTGGAGGGCGAGGCGGTCCAACAAGCGGCCGCCCAGATGCGCGCCGCCGGCCATGACGTGCTGCCCATCCACGCCGACATCACCCGGCAGGACGACGTCGAGCGGATGATCCGTGAGACCTTGTCGCGCTTCGGCCGGTTGGACGTGCTGGTGAACAACGCCGGCCGCTCGATGCGCCGCAAGGTCCTGGACACCACGCCGGAGCAGTTCCGCGAGTTGATGGAACTGAACCTCATCGGCCTGGTGCGCTCGACACGGGCGGCGGCGCCGCACTTGCTCCAGCAACGCGGGCACGTGGTCAACATCGGCTCGCTGGGGGCGAAGTCGGCGGGCCGCTGGCTGGGCGCCTATCCGGCCACGAAGTTCGCCGTGGCCGCCTATTCGCAGCAATTGCGGCTGGAACTGGGGCCGCAGGGGCTCCACGTGCTGCTGGTCTGTCCGGGGCCCATCCAGCGCAGCGATCCGCGGCTGTATCCCTTGGCGGGGCTGGAAGACGTCCCCGAGCACGCCCGCCGTCCCGGCGCGGGGGTGAAGACGCGGGCCATCGCGCCGGGGCGGCTGGCGGAGATGATTCTGCGGGCGTGCCAGCGGCGTCAGCCGGAGTTGGTCGTGCCCGGCCGGGCGCGGCTGCTGTTCGCCCTTTCCCAGCTTTTCCCCCGCCTGGGCGACTGGATCGTGCTGAGAAGAACGTAAAGGCGTGCGCGAACTGCCCTCCCAAGCCCACCGGCTGCGGCCGGTGGGAATTGAGGCGGTCAGCGACGTTCTTTCTCGCCGCCCGTTCCCACCGGCCGCAGCCGGTGGGCTTGGGGGGATACCGGCAGGTTCCTTCTTTCTTCCTTCCCCCTTCCGCCTTCCGCCCTCCGCCTTGTATAATTTCTGAGTCTGCTCATCAGTCCCATCGGCAGGAGCCTCGTCATGGCCGCGTTTCCCGAAGTCCCGAAGATCAAGTTCGAGGGTCCGCAATCGAAGAACCCCCTGGCCTTCCGCTATTACGAGGAGGGGCGGCCGGTGGCCGGCAAGACGATGAAGGAGCATCTCCGCTTCAGCGTGGCCTATTGGCACACGATGCGGGGCACGGGGAGCGATCCCTTCGGCCCCGGCACGATGCTGCGGCCCTGGGAGGGGGCCGAGGACTCGGTGGACAACGCCATCCACCGCGTCCGCGTCGCCTTTGAATTCATGGAGAAGCTCGGCGCGCCGTTTTTCTGTTTCCATGACCGCGACATCGCCCCGGAAGGCCGCTCGCTGGCCGAGACCGGCAAGAACCTCGACTCCGTGGTCAAGATCATCAAGCAGGAGATGGCGCGGACGGGAGTGAATCTGCTGTGGGGTACGGCCAACCTCTTCAGCAATCCCCGCTACGTTCACGGCGCCGCCACCAGCCCCAACGCCGACGCCTTCGCCTTCGCCGCCGCCCAAGTGAAAAAGGCCCTGGAGATCACCAAGGAGTTGGGCGGCCAGGGCTACGTGTTCTGGGGCGGCCGCGAAGGCTACCAGAACCTGTGGAACACCGACATGAAGCGGGAATTGGACCATCTGGCCCGCTTCATGCACATGGCGGTCGATTACGCCAAGCAAATCGGCTTCCGGGGGCAGTTCTACTTCGAGCCGAAGCCGAAGGAGCCGACCAAGCACCAGTACGATTTTGACGCCGCCGCCTGCATCAATTTTCTCCGCGCCTACGGCCTGGCCGACCACGTGAAGATGAACATCGAGACGAACCACGCCACGCTGGCCGGCCACACGGTCGAGCACGAGCTGGAATATGCCGGCTCGCAGGGGTTTCTGGGCTCGATCGACGCCAACGCCGGCGACCTGCTGCTGGGTTGGGACACCGACCAGTTTCCCACCGACGTTTACCTGACCACGAAGGTCATGCTGGCGGTGTTGAAGTATGGCGGTTTCACCACGGGCGGGCTGAACTTCGACGCCAAGGTCCGCCGCGAGAGTTTCGAGCCCATCGACCTGTTTTACGCCCACATCGGCGGCATGGATGCCTTCGCGCGGGGGCTCGAAATCGCCGCCGCGATCCTGGCAGACGGCGAGTTGGCGGGGATGCTCAAGGGCCGCTATGCCTCGTGGGACTCCGGCGTCGGCGCGGAGATCGAGGCCGGCAAGCACGATTTCGCCTCGCTGGAGAAGTACATGGCGGCCAAGGGCGAGGCGGCGGCGAATGTCAGCGGCCGGCAAGAGTTGCTGGAGAACATCGTCAACCGCTACGTGTTCTGAAGGCGGAATTAGTAGTTGAACTTCAACCCACGTGACCGCAGCTCGGCCGCGAGCGCCACGGTCGAGGTGTAGATTACCGCGTCGAAGCCGACCGCTTGGGCCGCCGCCACGTGGCCGGCCACATCGTCAACGTAAAAGATCTCCCCGGGCGCGCAGCCGGCCAGGTCCGCCGCGGCGCGGAAAATCGCCGCCTCCGGCTTGCATACGCCGATGCGACAACTTAACGCATAAACGGAAAAGTCCTCGGCCAGGATGCGGTAATGCCGCAGGCAGTGTTCCCAGTGGCCCTCGCAGGTGTTGGAGAGGATGCCCAGGCGATAACCGTGCTCGGCCAATTGGCCGACCACCGGCAGGATCGACGCGTTGAGGGTGAAGATGTCGTTGCCGGCGGTCGCCAGGGCGTCGAAATCGGGCCGGCGGCCGGTCCGCTGGCAAAATAGCTCGTAGAATTGGCCGCTGGTGATCCGTCCGCTCTCGTATTGCTGTTGCAGGCCGTCGCCCCAGATGGCCGCCTCCACCGCGGCGGGCTCCAGGCCGGCCACGGCGCCGATCTGCCGGCACATCCGCGGCACGCTGAAGTTGACCAGCACGTTGCCGAGGTCGAAGTAGAGGAATTTTGGTGGCATGGTGATTTTGGCGATCCGGTATGGTATAGCCCTTCAAGATAGCGACTGGGCCGGCGGACTTCCAGGGGGCACCCGCTAAGACCCAAGACCCAAGACCTAAGACCTAGAATCCCCGTCGGTTGCAGAATCGTCCCCGGTCCCCTAAAATTCAAGATAGACCCCTTCTGCCGAAAGGATGAAAGACATGCGATCCGACGCGATCAAGCTGGGCGACGCCCGTGCCCCCCATCGAAGCCTCCTCCGCGCCACCGGTTTGCGGGACGGCGACTTCAAAAAGCCCTTCATCGCCATCTGCAACAGCCACGTGGACATCATTCCCGGCCACGTCCACCTGGACAAGGTCGGGCAGTACGTGAAGCAGTGCGTCCGCCGGGCCGGCGGCGTGCCCTTCATCTTCAACACCATCGGCGTGGACGACGGCATCGCCATGGGGCACGCGGGCATGAAATATTCGCTCCCCAGCCGCGAGATCATCGCCGATTCGGTGGAGACGATGCTAGCGGCGCATTGCTTCGACGGCATGATCTGCATCCCCAACTGCGACAAGATCGTGCCGGGGATGTTGATGGCCGCCGTGCGCTGCAATATCCCCACGATTTTCGTCAGCGGCGGGCCGATGGAAGCCGGCCGCAACGCCGCGGGCAAGGCGATCGACCTCATCGACGTCTTCGTCGCCGCCGCGGCCAAGCAGGACGGCAAGCTCTCGGCCGCCGGCCTAAAGGCCCTGGAACGGGCCGGCTGCCCCACCTGCGGCTCCTGCTCCGGCATGTTCACCGCCAACAGCATGAACTGCCTCTGCGAGGCCCTCGGCATGGCCCTGCCCACCAACGGCACCCTGCTGGCCACCAGCGCCGATCGCAAGCGGCTCTTCCAACACGCCGCCGAGCGGATCGTCGCCATGGTGCTGGACTTCAATCGCCTGGGCCCAGGCCACGGCCTGCTGCCCCGCGAAATCGTCACCCACGACTCGATCGACAACTCGATGGTCCTCGACATGGCCATGGGCGGCAGCACCAACACGGTGCTGCACATGCTGGCCATCGCCCGCGAGGCGGGCATCGCTTATGACATCGCGCGGATCAACGAACTCAGCCGGCAGACGCCCAACGTCTGCCGCGTGGCCCCCAGCAGCAACTTTCACGTCGAGGACGTGCACAACGCCGGCGGCGTCCACACGATCCTCGGCAGCGTCCAGCGCGGCCGGCCCGGACTGCTGCACCTGGCCTCTCCCACGGTCAGCGGCAAGACGCTGGGGGAGAATATCGCCGACTTCGACGTCCGCGCCGCCACCGTCGGCGAAGAGGCCCTGGAGTTGGCGGCCGTCCGCGCCGGCGGCCGGCGCACGAACCGCGGGATGAGCGTCGCCCGCGCCGCGGGCTCGATCCGCCAGTTGTCGCCCGAGCAGTTGGGCTTCGACCCGCAGGACTGCATCCGCGAGGTCGATCGCGCCTATAGCGACGAGGGCGGACTGGTGATCCTCTACGGCAACTTGGCGCCCAACGGGGCGGTGATCAAGGCGGCCGGGGTGAAGCCCGCGATGCTTCGCCACAGCGGTCCGGCCGTGATCTTCGAGGCCGAGACCGAGGCCTACGAGGGGATCGTCAGCGGCAAGGTGAAGGCCGGCGACGTGGTGATCATCCGCTACGAGGGTCCCCGCGGCGGGCCCGGCATGCAGGAGATGCTGGCCCCCACCTCCGCGATCAAGGGGATGGGCCTGGACGACAAGGTGGCGCTGGTGACCGACGGGCGTTTCTCCGGCGGCACCGCGGGGGCGTGCATCGGCCACGTCAGCCCCGAGGCTGCCGCCGGCGGGCCGATCGGACTGCTGCGCGCCGGCGACATCGTCGACATCGACGTCCCCGGCCACAAGCTCAGCGTTCGCCTGGGCGACGCCGAGTTGGCCGCGCGGGCCAAGGATTGGCGGCCGCGTCCGCCCCGCTTCACGACCGGTTGCCTGGGCAAGTACGCCGCCATGGCCACCAGCGCCGACACCGGCGCGGTGCTGAAGTGGGAAATAAAATAGGGGCTGGGGGCTCGGGACTGGTAAACCGGCGTCTTGGCAAGGCAACGGTCCGAAAGATCTCACGCAAAGGCGCCAAGGCGCAAAGCCGCCAAGGAAGAGGAATTGATTGGTGAGCCGACGTTGGGCGGGGCAATCCAACCTGCCCACTCTCCTTGTCCGTTCCCCTGCGTCTTTGCGCCCTGGCGCCTTTGCGTGAGATCCCAACACCCAAACACTATGCCATCACGTTGGTTGTCGTTGGCGTTGTTTCAACGGCGTTCATGAAGCTCGTCGCGGGTGTAGCGAGGGGCCGCGGCAGGGAACGGGTTCTCGCGCATCTGTGCCGCCACCTGCTTCAGGATCTGAGCCCTCTCTTCCGGGTCCGTAACCATCGGCGGCTCGACCAACGGCCCCTGAACGATCAACTCGAACTCGGCCCCTTCAGGTAAATCGCGAGCAGTCTCGGGAACGAATGTCCCTTGGTGATAGATGGCCTTGGTCGTGTAGTTCATAGGACACCCTTTCAGCAGTGAAATCCCATAACCATCCTACCCCGAAAATGGCCGGGCTGCAAGCCACCTTGGCCTTGCCCAGCGATTCCGCAACTCGGCCAATTCGGGTTGGTGGGAATGGCTGGAAGGTGGTTTGTCGCCATGCTTTGTGTGTCGTTTGACGCCAACGAGGCGAGTGGGGGCAGTTTCGAGAGGCGTTTTTC
>JBKQVT010000048.1:0-59722 GCA_052139835.1 Thermoguttaceae bacterium | reverse complement strand
GCTTGACCATGTATATGGCGTTGGTCGGCGGCGTGTTCTACAGCGTCTTGTTCTCCGCCATCAAGCGGTAGTTGAGCATCGAGGGCAGATCGTTGGGCGATTTCTCCATCAGATCGTCGCGGATGATGACGATGGTCACGCCCGCCGGGCCGGCGTTCTTCTGCGCACAGGCGAAGAGGACCCCGTAGCGATCGATCGGCACCGGGCGGGAGAGAAAATCGGAGGAGCTATCGCAGATCAGCGGCACGCGGCCGAAGTCCGGCTCGCTGGGGAACTGGACCCCCTGGATCGTCTCGTTGGAGGTCATATAGACGTAGGCGGCGTCGGGGTCCAGCTTCAGATCGCCCTGCTGCGGAGTGCGGTCGTAGTTGGTGGCCTTGCCGTCCCATGCCGTATGGACGGTTCCCTGCGTCTTGGCCTCGTCGGCGGCCTTCTTCGACCAGGTGCCGGTGACGACGTAATCGGCCGCCTTGCCCGTATTGCGGAGAAAGTTCATCGGCAACATGCCGAACTGCAACAAGGCCCCCCCCTGAAGGAAGAGGATGCGGTAATTGGCGGGAATGGCCAGCAGGGTGCGCAGATTGGCTTCCGCTTGCTCGATGATTTGCTGGAACTGCTTGGAACGGTGGCTGATCTCCAGGATCGAGATGCCCGCGCCGGGCAGGGCGATCAGGTCGCACTGGGCGGCTTCCAGGGCGGGGAGCGGGAGAACGGCCGGACCGGGCGAAAAATTGTAGACGCGCTTTTGCATGTTCGTTTCCTGCTGGCAACGGGCTATGAGGGGTGGAGTAGTCGTGGCGTATGAAACCGCTTCGTTCTCAGTGTACCGAAAAGCACGCGGCTGTCCAGAACGGCTGAGGGCCGGAAATGTAGCAGGCACACGGCGTGTGCCTACTACATTGGCCGATCAGAATTCCGGCAGCGGGCCCAACGGAGGCTGCAAGTCGGCCGGAGGAATCGACGCATGGACCGGCGGCGGGCCGGCCAGCACTTCCACGCTCGCGCCGACTTCCAGGATACGGCCGGCCTTGCTGTCGGTCTCGATGCGGATCTTCGTGCTGACTGGGCCGGCAGGGTCCTTACCGGTCGCGGTGAAACGTACCGGCAGGCGGTGCAACGTATTGACCCCTTGCGGCGGCAGGCATTGAAAGCGTTTGTCGCTCGACTCGGCGGCGACGATGCGAAACGCGGTATTGCCGTGGACGATCAATTGCCGGCGAACCGTCTCGCCCGCACCGACGCTCCCCATCAGCAGGGGCGATGGAGCCACGCTGATGGCGGGCTGGATCATGGCTTCCACCGGCACGGGCACGCGCTTCCGCTGGGGGTCGAGGTCGTCGGTCACCAGGATCAAATCCTCGTGAAGATAGCCGGCCGGCGCGCCGTCCTTGAGCGTTACCGACAGGTCGTAATCCACCTGACCGCCGCCTCGCGACGTTTGCTGGGCCTGGGCTGCAAGGTTCGGGTCCGGGCTCTCCACGCTGAGAATTTTCCAATCGTTGCGGCCGGCATAGTTGATGCTCACGTGCTGTTGCATGGCGGTACCTTGCAGGACGGAGCCGAACTGCACGCTGCCCTCCTGCACGACCACATCGCCGCGAATGTTGCAATGGACCTGCAACTGAACCTCCGCCGGGAAGGGCCGATCGAAGACGACCGTAATCGTGGCGTCCCTCCGACCCAGGTATCCCCGCGTGTCGACGGTGGCCACGATCGCCGACCCGTCCCATGTCTTCAGCGTCTGCTGGGTGACCTTGGCCGTGGTGCATGGGCAGCCGGTCCGCACCGATTTGATATGGACGTCTTCCACATATTTGTTTTCGATCTTGAAGCGGTGCTCGACCTTGGCGCCGCGGGCCACGGTGCCGAAGTCGTGGCTCGCATGGTCGAACATGTCGGTCGCCCATTTCTGCCCCCAGGCAACGGGCGTCGCGGTCAGCAACAAGGCCAAAGCCAGATGACTCTTGCACAGCCAGGAAAGGTTGCTTTCCATCGGATTCCTCGTCAGGCTACCGTGCTCAAGATTCGCCGCCGTGCGATCCAATATGCCAAACGCGACGGGAAGTGTCAACCGCGTATGCCGTCGACGTTTACTCGTAGGTCAGGCTGTGCCTGACAGGTCGGGACGTCGGGTAACCGTTCACAGCGGGGAAGAAGGGGACAGGTCCATGTTTTCGGGCCACGTCCTCTCCGCAAATCGCGCCGAAGGGCCGAAAAATGGACCAGTCCCCGCTCGCCCCGTGAACGGTTACTGGCGTCAGGCACAGCCTGACCTACGATTCTCCCAAAGCGCCCTCACCTCCGGCCGCTCTCTCGCGAGCGGGCGAGGGGAGATAGGGGATTCCCTGAGCCGCGACTCCCAAGCCGCCTCCGGCTTGGCCGGTTTCTCCGCACCCGGCATCAGTAGGCTGCCGTGAACGAAGAAGCCGAGGCCCACGATCCCGAATGCGATGGCGACGTACCAGAATAGCCTGCGCCGCGTCAACACGGCGATGGCGCTCACGGCGATTGCCACCTGGAACATCGTCACGGCCGGCGACAGGGCGTTGTGGCGGCGCAGATGCTGGGTCGATTCCTGCTCTTTCTCGCGGGCGGCCAGGTCGATGCGTTTCTGATCCGCGGCATACCGCGACAGTTTCTCCCGGTCGGCCGGATCGACGGTCTTGCCCAGTTCCTCGCGCAATTCGATTTTCGTGCCCAGCACGCTGGCCTTGATGCCCTTGGCCTGGTAATAGCTCCACTGATCGCTGCTCTGGATCTGCTCGATCATGGCCTCGTTGGCGTAATGCTCGGCCATCAGCGAGGTAATGGCGGCCAACACGGCCAGCAAGGCGGCCGTCAGCGCCACGCCCATGATCCAACTCTCGGGTGCCTCGTGGGCGTGGTGAATGATCGCCTCTTGCGATTGTTCCAAGGGAACTTCGGGTGCTTCCATGGTTGGCTCCTTGTTGAGGGCGAAGGTTATTGGAAGTATATCATGGCCGGCCACTGCCCCGGGCAGGAGATGTGCAAAGTCGGGGTCTGGTCCATTTTTCGGCTCGAACGCTCGGTTTTTCAGGCAAAGCCTTGTCCGAAAACATGGACCTGACCCCTTCGCGTCACACTTTGCAGTTCTCCGCCCGCCCTGGGCACTACCGGTTGCCCCGTGGACTGTTATATTGTTGCTGTTACGGAAGAAACGTAGTAGAGGACCCGGACATGTTGCATACACAGAGCCATTTGGCCTTCGCCCGCGCCAAACAGCTCATCCCTGGGGGCGTGAACAGCCCGGCCCGGGCCTTTGGCGCCGTCGGGGGCGAGCCGCCGTTCATCGACCGCGCCGCGGGGGCCTGCCTGTGGGACATCGACGGCAATCGCTACCTCGACTACATCGGATCCTGGGGGCCGATGATCTTGGGACACTGCCATCCGGCGGTAATGGCGGCCTTACAGGAAGCCCTGGGCCGGGGGACCAGTTTCGGCGCGCCCACGCGGGCGGAAAACGAACTGGCGGAATTGATTATCGCCGCCGTCCCCTCAATCGAAAAAGTCCGGCTGGTCAACTCGGGCACCGAGGCGACCCTGAGCGCGATCCGCCTCGCCCGCGGCTATACGGGCCGGCCCATGATCGTCAAATTCGCCGGCAACTACCATGGACACGTCGATAGCCTGTTGGTGGCGGCCGGCAGTGCTGCGGCCACCTTGGGTGTGCCCAACTCGCCGGGCGTCACGGAAGGGACCGTGCGGGATACCCTGGTGTTGAAGTACAACGACGCGGCCGCCCTGGAGGCCGCCCTGGCCGAGCATGGCGAGCAGATCGCCGCCGTGATTGTCGAACCGATCGTGGGCAATATGGGCTGCGTGGAAGCCACGCCCGAGTTTCGCCGCGCGCTGCGGGAATCGACCCGGCGGCACGGCCTGCTGCTGATCTTCGACGAGGTGATGACCGGCTTCCGCGTGGCCTATGGCGGGGCACAATCGCTCTTTGGCATCCGGCCCGATCTGACCACGCTGGGCAAGATCATCGGCGGCGGGCTGCCCGTCGGCGCGTATGGGGGCCGGGCCGAGATCATGGATCAGGTATTGCCCGCCGGCAAAGTCTTTCAGGCCGGCACGCTCAGCGGCAATCCGCTGGCCACGGCGGCGGGCATCGCCACCTTGACGATCCTCCGCGACACCGATCCGTATGGTGAGCTAGAGCGGCTTTCCGCCCGCTTGGCGGCCGGCCTCGACGCGGCGGCCACGGCGGCCGGCCTGCCGCACGCCATCGGCCGGGTGGGCTCGATGATGACCTTGTTTTTCAGTCCCGTGCCGGTGACCGACTGGGAGACGGCCGCCGCTTGCGACACGCGGCACTATGCCCGCTGGTTCTGGGGCATGATCGAGCGGGGCATTTACTTGCCGTGCAGCCAGTTCGAGGCGATGTTTGTTTCCGCCGCCCACACGGAAGCGGACATCGACGCGACGGTCGCGGCCGCGCGCGAAGGGATGAAGGATAAAGGATGAAGGATAAAACCGCCGTCCTTCCCCCTTCCGCCCTCCGCCCTCCGCCTTTTTTCATCCTTCATCCTTTATCCTTCATCCTTATTTTGTCCCATTTTTCTTCCGCGGCACTGCGGCGGGAGTAACGGGGAGAAAGCGACCAAACATCGTCGCGGCGGCCGGCCGCATAGAGCCACGCCGCCAGCCGGGCCACGCCGGCGGCCCGGGGATGCCAATAGCGGGCCTCCGCGGCCGCCACGCCCGCGGGAAGACGGTCCAAAAGCTTTTGCAAAACCGGGCCGGCGACCAGGGTGCCGGTGGATAGCCCGGCGAGCCAGGCGTCGATGGCAAGCAACTCTTGCGGCCCGGCGGGCTGAAACCAGCCGTCCGTGTCGCGGGCGAACGCCTGGGCGACCACGTCTCCCCGCTGGGCGTCCATGGCGACCGACAGGCGTGTGTCGCGATCAAAGGGGACAGTCCCATTTTTGAGCCCTTCGGTCCCAAAAATCGGGACAGTCCCCGGCGTCTCGCCCGGCAGGCCGTTGGCGATGGCCTGGAGGGTATTGACGCCCAGCACCTCGGCCCCGACGGCGTAGGCGAAGGTCTTGGCGGTGGTCACGCCGACGCGGAGTCCGGTGAAGGAGCCGGGCCCGATGGTCGTGGCCACCAATTGCACGTCGCCGGGCCGCCAGCCGACCATTTTCAGCAGGTCTTCCAATGCCGGGGCCAGCGAGGCGGCGCTCCGCTGCTGGGGATTTAACTCCAATTCAGCCAAGAGCTTATCGTCGCTGGCCGCGGCGACGCTGCCGATCGTTTCGGTCGTTTCCAGGGCGAGTATCCGCACGGCAAAACCATGGTCCCCTCTCCCGACCACCCTTCGGGTGGTGCCCGGAGAGGGCTAGGGTGAGGGCCGGAGGGCACAAGGCGTAGGTTATGCTTCAGCATAACATGCCGGCGTCCGTGCGCCGACTCGTAACGCGGAAGCAGGGCCTACGTGCTCCGGCAATTCCCCTCACCCCGGCCCTCTCCCGGAGGGAGAGGGGGATCGCGGCCGCAAGGGCCCTCGACTTGACCACCAAAGTCGGTAAGAATATAGTGATGGGTTTGCAAGGACGTTCACCTCCCTTTGGCCACGAATCGTCGGCTGCCCGCGTCCGCGCGCGTGAAAGTGCAACAGCGTGAAACGAGCCCTCATCAGCGACATCCATAGCAATATCGAGGCCCTGGACGCCGTTCTGGCCGATATTCGGGCTCAAGGGATCGACGATATCTTCTGCCTGGGCGACCTGGTCGGATACGGACCCAACCCCCGCGAAGTGATCGACCGCATCATGGCCTGCAAAGTCTGTCTGCTGGGCAACCACGACCAGGGGGCCCTCTTCGACCCCGAGGGCTTCAATTCCGGGGCGGAGCGGGCCATCTTCTGGACCCGCAATCAACTGGAGAACGGCGGCGGCACGACCGCCGAGCGGCAGAAGCGCTGGGACTTCCTCGGCGAGTTGCCGCGGAATTACCAGGAGGGCAACCTGCTGTTTGTCCACGGCTCGGCGCGGAACCCGTTGAACGAGTACGTCTTTCCCGAGGACATCTACAACCGGCGGAAGCTGGAGAAGATTTTCGCCCTCATCCAGCGTTACGCCTTCCAAGGTCATACCCACGTGCCCGGCGTGTTTTCGGAAAACTTCCAGTTCTCCAGTCCCGAGGAACTCAACCACGAGTATCGCCTGGGCGAGGAAAAGGCGATGATCAACGTGGGCTCGGTCGGCCAGCCGCGTGACGGCAATCCCCAGGCCTGTTACGTGGTGCTGGACGACGATCTGGTCCGGTTTCGCAGAGTCGAGTATCCCGTCGAGAAGACCATCGCCAAGATCTATGACATCCCGGACCTAGACAACTTCCTGGGCGACCGTCTGCGAGACGGCCGGTAACGGATTTTTCCCGAATGCAACGACCTTCCTCGACGTTCCCCCTGTCCGACGTTCTGTTGTTCGTTGCCGCTTCGGTGGCGATCTTGGCGGGCTACTCGTGGTGGGTGGCGCATCATCCTCCGCCTCCGCAGCCTCGGCAAGCCGCCCAGCAGGAGAAGGAGAAGGCGGCCGCGGCGGAGAAGAAAGCGGAAGCCGCGCCGCCGGTGGCCGCCGCGGAAGGCGGCCAGGCCGCGACGCCCAAGCCGGCGGAGCCGGGAAAGGCGGCCGTCAAGATCGCGCCCCGGCCGCCGCAACCCAGCCAGGTGCTCACGCTCGGCTCGGCCGATCCCGATGCGAAGAATCGTTACCGCATGTTGGCCACCTTCAGCAACCGCGGCGCCGCGCTGTTGCGCATCGAACTGAGCAGCCCGCGCTATCACGACCTCGACGACCGTGGCGGCTATCTCGGGCACCTGGTCATCGACGAGGAAGCCAAGGGCGACAGTTGTCCGGTGCAGGTCGTCGGCGCCGGCACTCCGGCGGCCGAGGCCGGCCTGAAGCCGGGCGACCAGATCCTCGCTGTCGACGCCACGCCGGTCCGCAGCGCCGGCGATCTCGAGCGGGCGCTGGCGAAGACCAAGCCCCACGGCAAGGTCAAGCTGGCCGTTCGCCGCGGCGGCAAGGAAACGACGCTGATGGCCACGCTGGGCTGGCGGCCGCTGGAAGTCGTCCGCCCGGAGCGGAAGAACCCCCGCGACGTCGCGGCGGGCAAGTCCACGCCCGACGCCGTGCATCCGCAGGACAACTGCCCACCGTCGATGCTGGCCACCTTCGAGCGGATCGGCGACCAGAAGGTGCCGGAGGTCGAGAAGGCCGAGGCGAACCTGGAGGCCGAGCTGCCCGGCGTTCACATGCGCACGGAGAACTGGGAAGTGGCCGGCTTCGACCAGGAGCACGTCACCTTCCGCTACGTCTTGCCCGACCGCGAGCTCGAGGTCACCAAGACCTATCGGCTGGCGAAGGTGCCGGAGGCCAAGCTTTCCGACGCCGACGCGCGCTGCTATCACCTGGTGCTCGATCTGCGGATCAAGAACCTGGCGGCCGCCGGCAAGGCCCGCAAGCTGGCCTATCGGCTCGACGGTCCCAACGGTTTGCCCGACGAGGGCTGGTGGTTTGCCCGCAGCACGGTGAGCCGGTCGTGGGGGGCGACCGGCATGCGCGACATGATTTACTCGCGTGACGGGGGCGGGACGGAACAGATCGGCTGCCCGACGATCGCCGCCGGCAAGGATCTCGATCCCAACCACGACCTGAAGAAATTCACCGCCCTGACGTTCGTCGGCATGGACTGCCAATTCTTCTCCGCCGTGTTGATGCCGCAAGGCGATTCGGCCGGCAACATGGACGCGATGGTGCCGTTGCGCGTGGGCGACGTGGAGGCCGGGCGGGAAAATCTCACCAATACGTCGTTCCGCGTCACGAGCATCGCCCGCGAACTCGCGCCGGGCGCCGCGCTGACCGACCATTTCCTGCTCTTCGCCGGCCCGAAGCGGCCCCCGCTCCTGGAACAATACAACTTGGGCGATGTCCTCTACTACGGCTGGTTCTACTGGGTGGCCAAGCCGATGTTGCAGGCGCTGCACCTCTTCTACGGCGTGCTACACAACTACGGGCTGGCCATTATCCTGCTGACGGTGCTGGTGCGGGTGTGCATGTTCCCCATGAGCCGCAAGCAGGCCCTGGGCGCCCAGAAGATGCAGGAACTGCAGCCGGAGATCAAGAAGATCCAGGAGAAGTACAAGAAGGACATGGAGGCGCGGAGCAAGGCCCAGCAGGAGCTGTTCCGCAAGCACAACTACAATCCGCTCAGCGGCTGCCTGGTGCTTTTCATCCAGTTGCCGATTTTCGTCGGCCTGTACCGCTCGCTGATGGTCGACGTCGAACTCCGCGACGCCCCGCTGATTCGCGAGTCCGTGCGGTGGTGCTCGAACCTGGCGGCCCCCGACATGCTCGTCAACTGGAGCGGCCTCTGGAACGCCGTGATGTTGCCCTCGGTCAACGGCGGCAGCGGCTTCTTCGGCCTGGGGCCGTATTTCAACATTCTGCCCATCTTCACCATCGTCCTCTTCATCCTCCAGCAGAAGATGTTCATGCCGCCGCCCACCGACGAGCAGAGCGCCATGCAGCAGAAGGTCATGAAGTACATGATGATCTTCATGGGCCTGATGTTCTACAAGGTGGCCAGCGGCCTGTGCATTTACTTCATCGCGTCGAGCCTGTGGGGCCTGGCGGAGCGCAAGCTGTTGCCGAAGACGGCCGCCGCGAAGCAGGAACCGCCCCCTCCGACCAAGGAGCCGCCGCGCGGCAAGCGACGTTGGCCCTGGCCTTCCTGGAACGGTCGCGACGGCGGCTCGGACCGCAAGAAAAAGAAGAAGAATCGCGGCCGGAGATAGGAGGTGGAAGAGAGGAGTTAGAAGTTAGGAGCTAGGAGTTAGGAGCTAGGAGTTAGGAGTTAGAAGCATTGAACGTCCACCGCCTCGCGATTCTAACTCCTAACTCCTAACTCCTAACTTCTTTTCCCCATGTACCCCCTGGACGACACCATCGCCGCCATCGCCTCGCCGCCCGGCGGCGCGGTGCGGGGGATGATCCGCCTCAGCGGGCCGGGGCTGCGGGCCTGCCTGGAAGGATGCTTCCGCCCGGCGCCCTTCCTGCACCTCCCGTCGGTCACCCGGCCGACGGCCATTCCCGGCCTCTGCTGGCTGCCCGGCGTCGCCGTGCCCCTGCCCGGCGAACTGTATCTCTGGCCGGGTGCGCGGAGCTACACGGGCCAGCCGGTGGCGGAAATCCATACGCTCGGCTCGCCGCCGCTCTTGGAGGCCTTGCTGCGGGCCGTCTGCGCGGCGGGGGCGCGGCCGGCCGAGCCCGGCGAATTCACCCTCCGCGCCTTTCTCGCCGGACGGATCGACCTGACGCAAGCCGAGGCCGTGCTCGGGGTCGTTGACGCAACGGATGCCCGGCAACTGCACGTCGCCTTGGCCCAGCTTGCCGGCGGCCTGGCCCAGCCGCTCTATCGGCTGCGCCAGGGGCTGTTGGACCTGTTGGCCGACTTGGAGGCCCGTTTGGACTTCGCCGAGGAAGAGGTGCCGCCGCTGGAGCCGGGGGAATTGTCGCTGCGGCTGGAGGAAGCGGCGACGGCGGTCGCCGGCCTGGCCGGCCAAATGGACGCGCGGCAAGAAACGGCCGAGGCGGTCCGCGTCGTGCTGGCCGGGCCGCCCAACGCCGGCAAGAGCAGCCTCTTCAACGCGTTGGCCTGCCAGGGCCGGGCGTTGGTCTCCGATCAGCCCGGCACCACCCGCGATTATCTCGTCGCCGAAGTGGACCTCGGCGGCGTGCGCTGCCAGTTGATCGACACGGCGGGGATCCAGGCCGCGGATTTTCCGCCGGGGAGCATCGAGCACTCGGCCCAGGCCGCCGCCGGAGAGCAACACCGCCAGGCCGATGTGCGACTTCTCTGCCTCGACGCCACGCAGCCCATGCCGGAAACCATCGAGCCGTGGCCGTCGGGCGTGCAGATTCTCGTGTTGACCAAGGCCGACCTGGCGGGTGGCGCCGATTTGGCGGCCCGCACGGCCCGCCTCGGCGCAGTCGCGACCAGCAGCAAGACCGGCGCCGGGCTGACGGCTCTCGGCGAGCAATTGCGTCTTGCCGTGGCGGCCTGCCACGGCGCCGGCGGCGATGTGGTGCCGGGCACGGCCGTCCGCTGCCGCCACGGGCTGGCCCTGGCGGCGCAGTGCCTCCAGCGGGCGCGGGAGCTTGCCGGCGACGGCGGCCGCGAGGAGTTGGTGGCGGCCGAGCTGCGCGTGGCCCTGGAGGAGTTGGGCCGCGTCGCCGGCGCCGTCTATACCGACGACGTCCTGGACCGCATCTTCAGCCGCTTCTGCATCGGGAAGTAAAGGTGAGGTCCCCTCTCCCGACCAACCTTCGGTTGGTGCCCGGAAAGGGTCAGGGTGAGGGCTTCCTGCCTGTCGGACACGCGTCGCATGGACATCGACCCCCGGCACCCAGTGCGTGAGGGCTTCCTGTCTGTGGGACACGCCCTCACCCTTACCCTCTCCCGAAGGGAGAGGGGACCTGCGCGCTCAGACCCGGCCCAGGTACTTCAGGTAGTCCATCAGCCAGGGATCGGTCCAGGGATTCCACGTCGGATAGCTGGCCGAAACGACCGACAGCATCAGCAGCAACGCCGCCGCCACCATCGTCCAGCGACGGCGGGCGAGAAAATCGACCGCCGGGAGCATCACCACCAGCCACAGCGGCGTGAGCCAGAACACCCAGCGGAAGCCGCAGTTCACGCCCCCGTAGCTGCGTTTTTCCGGATCCACGAAGAAGATATAAAACACCACGCAGGCCACCGTCACTGCGCCGATCAATAGTGCCAGCTCGCGCAATCGCCGGTCGCGCCGCTGAAACAGCCAGGCCAGCGTGCCCACGGCGCTGAGCAGCCAGATGGGCGTCAAGGAGAAGATGCCGTGGTGGCCGATCAGGACGTGCAGGGCATAGACCCGCGGCGAGGGCTCGCCCACGTCCACGCCCTGGGGATGCTTCCAATAGCTTTCCACCTGCCGGCCGTTGTGCTCGTAGGTGTAATTGTACCAGTCGTCGGCCCCGCCACGGTGCATGTAGGGCGGGCGGAAGCTGTGATGGGCGATCCAGTTGGTGCCGAAGAAGCCGGCCGCCACTAGCGCCACCGCGGGCAGCCAGGCCACGAGCGTCTGCCGCGGGGCCTTCCAGAGCAAGGCCAGGCCCAAGGCGGCGGTGAGCGATAGCGCGGGCAACTCGTCGGCCGCCAACAGTGCGCTAAACAGGCCGACCAGGAGGAAATACCGCCAGCGGCGGTCGCCGTCGAACCAGATCCGCACGGCCGCCCAGAGCACGATCATGGCGCAGACGGCCCCCTGGACGTGGTTGTTGAGCACCACGGAAAAGGTGGTCAAAAAGGTGCCGAAGACGGCGGCGGTCATGACGAAAATGCGGCCCCAATTCGACTTTCCCAGCCGCTCGACCAGCGCGGCCAAGAGGAGGAAGTAGATCGCCAGCGGAATCACGTTGAGCGTGACCAGCATGAAGCGGCCGATCTCGTAAGGGTTCGTGCCCAGCGACTTGCCGGTGAGCCGATAGATCGCCCAATACTCGCCGGCGATGAGAGTGGCCATTAGCGGCGGCTTGCTGGAATAGAAGTGGTCGTCGTGCTTGACCATGTCGATGGTGTCCCAATTGGGCTGCTTGTCGCTAACGACGTTGTCGATAGCGTAAGGGGCGCCGGGGACGCGCATGTCGGGCTCGACCAGGGCGCGGACGGTGGCCCAGCGGCTGCGGTCGTTGCCACTGAGGAAGGGCCGCCGCATGGCCAAGGCCGCCTGAATCCGCGTTTTCTCCTTGCGGAGGGCCTCGTCGAGCTTCTTGCCGGCGAGCCCTTTTTTCTCCAGGGCCTTGCGTTTTTCCTCGAGCCTCGTCTTAACGCGGTACTCTTCGACGGCCGTGCGATCCACGGCGTCGACGGCGAGGATGCGTCCCAACATGACGCCGACGCCGACCGTAATCAGCAGCAAATAAACGCCGCGGCGAAGCACGGCGGCGGGATCGTCGATGGGAGCAGTCATGGCTTGGCCTAAGCGGGGTGTGGCGGTGGCGTCTCGGCGGCGGCGTTCGCGGCCGGGGTCCGTTCCGCGATCGAGTAGGCTTTGATATCGGGCTCGTGATAGGCCACGGTCAGCTCGGCCAGGAAGCCCAGCGACATGAGCTGCCCGCCCAAGAGCATCAGGGCCACGGAATAAAGCAGCAGCGGCCTTTCGTGCAATTGCATGGGCTGGCACCCCGGGCAGACGCGGCTGAGAATCCAGTAGATCGTCAAGTAGGTGATTCCCACCAGGCCGAACACGAACGCGCCCAGGCCGACGGTGCCCAGGACGTGCTGCGGCCGCTGACCGAAGCCGGTAAGGAACTTGACGGTCAACAGGTCGAGAAAGCCCTTGATGAAGCGGCTCAGGCCGTATTTCGAGCGGCCGTGCTGGCGGGGGCGATGGTGGATGGCCAGCTCGCCGACGCGGTAGCCGCGGCCGGCCGCGAGCACCGGCACAAAGCGGTGCAACTCGCCGTAGAGCCGCACCTCGTTGAAGATCTCCCGCCGGTAACACTTCATGCCGCAGTTGTGGTCGTGGAGGACCACGCCGGTCAGGGAGCTGACCAACCAGTTGAACACCCGCGAGGGCAAGACCTTGTGCCAGGGGTCGTGGCGGACGCGCTTCCAGCCGCTGACCACGTCGAGCGACTTTTCCATTTCGGCCAGGAAGCGGGGGATCTCGTGGGGATCGTCCTGGAGATCGGCGTCCAGGGTCATGACCAGGTCTCCGCGGGCCTGGGCAAAGCCGGCGCTTAAGGCAGCGGCCTTGCCGAAGTTGCGGCGAAAGCGGATGCCGCACACGTGCCGGTCGGCGGCCGCCAGCCGGCGGATCACCTCCCAGGAGCCGTCGCGGGAGCCGTCGTCGACGAAGACCACGTCCAGGTCGTAGCCCTCCGCGGCGGCCACTTCGCCCAACTCGCGGTGCAGGGTTTCCAGGCTCTCGGCCTCATTGAACACCGGAATGACGATGGAAAGCATCGGGGATTCTCCGACCAAGGTAGAGGATCGCGGAAATCGCCAGTTCCGCCGCCAGCCATACCAAGCGTAGCACGACGGCGCTCACCAGGGCAACGTCATTCCCCATGTGGGGGAAGAACAGCGGCAACGATTGCATCAAGACGGCCTCGCGGACCACCGCCCCGCTGGGCACCTGCGAGACGAACCCGGCCACCAGCGCCAGGGCCGTGGCAGCCGTATAGAGGGGGAGTTGCCGGAGCAGGTCGATGTCCGGGGCCCCCACGGCCTTCAGGGTTGCCCAGAGACTTGCCCCGATGAACCCCCAGCCGACAAACATCATCAACCAACCGCCCAGCAAGGTGCGATAGCGGAATTGGGTCAACTTTGCCGCCACCGCCGGGTCGGAGCGACCGACGCCCACCAGCCGGCTCAGGCGGGCAAACAGCGGCGGCAGCGTGGGCAGCCCCGTCGCCATCATCATGGCCAGCGCGGCCAGCAGCCACAAACCGTGGACGGAAACGCAGCCGAACACCGCCGGCAGCGGCGCCGCAGCCTCACTGCCGGCCGTCTTCCAGAAGAGCAAGCTGTGCCACGGATCGTGGGCGATCAAGAGGACTGCCCCCAGAAAGGCCCCGGCCGCCATCATCGTCAGGGTTTCCAGAAACACGCTCGCCGCCGCGATGCTCGCGTCGACCCCCGGACCGCAGACCAAGCCGGTCCGCATGACCACGACCACGGCCTTGCCGGGGACGTACTTTCCCAGGTGTCCGATGTAGTAGGCCCGCAAGGTTCGCCCCAGCGGCACATCTTGCCCAAGCGACCGCAGGGCAAGGTGCCAGAACAGCCCCTCGGGGAGGATTCCGACCAGGTACAGCAGCGCGGAAACCAGCAGCCAGCCGGGGCGAATGGCCCACAAGTGCTCGGGATGCGCCGACAAGTTGGCCCAGGCGCCGGCAATGGTTTTGTGGATCGCCCACGCCACCAGGACGACGATCAGCAGCTTGACGGCCGCGATGAGCCACCGCCGAGCGCCCGATCGCGTTGGGTTTGCCATAGGGGGGTCAGCAAGGGGTGGGAGGTTGGGTGGGGATCGTCGCGGGGGAATTCATTGTGACGTTTGTCGACCGCCCGTTCAAGTGGTCCAAGCCCGGGACCGAGGCCGGGCCCACTGGCCGACGTATCCCGCCATGGATTACAATGTCTCGGGTCAAAAGCCCGCTTTCGCCATTTTCCCATGCCCTTTGCGGAGGTGCAACCATGGCGAGGATCATCTCGCTGGTCGTTCTGGTGGCCATCCTGGCGTTGATGGCGGTGCTGTTCTTCCAGGTCATGGCCAGTTTTCTCTTGCCGGTGTTCCTGGCCGTGCTGCTGGTGGTGATGTTCGGCCCGGTACACCGCTGGTTTGTCGCCCGCTGCAAGGGGCGCGACCGCCTGGCGGCGGCCTTGACCACGGTCGCCATCCTCCTCATCGTACTGACGCCCGTGCTGCTGGTGTTCTTTCAGGCCGTCCACGAGAGCGTCCATTTCTATCGGGACCTGAGTTCCGGCCAACTGAATCGTTCCACCATCGTGCACTACGTCATGAAAGCGGTCAACCGGATCGACCCGGACCTCACCGCCGAAGACCTGCAGAATGCCTTGATCGGCCGACCGGACTCTCCGGGTCTGCTGACGCGAGGGCTGGTGCCGGTCGGATCGGGCGCCGCCCAGTTCCTCGCCACGTTCCTCGGCCGCTTTTTCGTCGGGCTGATCGTCATGGTCTTCTCGCTTTACTATTTTCTCGTCGACGGGCCGGTCATGATCCGCGCGCTGACGCGATTGCTGCCCTTGGACCAGCGCTACACGCACCAGTTGGTCGAGCAATTTGCCAACGTCACCCGCGCCGTGGTCGATGCCACGCTGCTCTCGGCGATCATCCAGGGGCTGTTGGCGGGCCTGGCGTTCTACTTGGCGGGATTCCCCTCCCTATTTCTCCTCACCGTGCTGGCCACGTTGCTGGCGATGGTGCCGTTCGTGGGCCCGCCGCTGGTCTGGGTCCCCGCCTGCCTCTTCCTCTATTTCCATCAAGACCGGGCCACGGCCGCGGTGCTCCTGGCGATCTATGGCACGGCGGTCGTCTCGACGGTCGACAATATCGTCAAACCGATGGTGCTCCACGGCCGTTCCAATCTGCATCCGCTCTTGGCCCTGTTGAGCGTGCTGGGCGGGATCCAGGCCCTGGGGCTCATCGGCATCTTCGTCGGCCCCATGGCCGTGGCCTTCCTGCAAACCCTGCTCAACCTCGTGCACGACGAGTTGACGGCGATGCAGGCCGGCCAGCCCGCCGCGGCCGCAAGCGAACAAACTCAATGTAAAATGCAAAATGCAAAGTGAAAAATGCAAAATGGGGGGGACGTACCAAGTCGCGTTGCGGCCGTCCTGCAATTTGCAATTTGCATTTTGCATTCTTCATTTTGCATTGTCCGAACATGTGCGCGGGCGCGCACAGCACGCTCGACCAAAGACCCCAATCCCTAATGCCTCTTATCCATGCGGGCCGGGGATGTCGCGACGCCACAACACCACCCCCGCCGCCGCATAGCCCAACAGTCCCAATCCCAGCAAGGCGAGGTCGTCGCGGACGATCGTCCAGGCCCCGGCATCCTTCAGCAGGATGAGCTTCTGCGGGTGGAAGAGGCTGAGGAAGGTCAAGTAGTTGAGCTGCCAGGCGGCGGGCCACATGCGGACGACCGTCTCCAGGACCAGCGAAACCACGAAGAATCCGCCCGACCAGAGGACCGTCCGCCAGCGGTCGCGGCCGCAGGCCGACACCAGCGTCGTCACGCCCGTGAGGCAGACGACCATGGCGAACAGGTTGGCCGCGCCGGGCAGGAACCGTGCCAGCGCAATGGGTTCATCCAGCTTGAAACAGAGGAGCCCCAGCGCGGTCCCCAGCCAGACGCACAGCGCCAGGACCGCCGCCCCCGCCGTCGCCACCGCCGCGGGGATGGCCATGACGGTCACTCGCCAGACGGGCAAGGCCAGGATCATGTCCATGGTGCCGCGGCCGATTTCGCCGCTGATGGAATCGGAGCCCCGCCCCAGCGCCCAGCCCACGCAGACCAGAATCGTCACCAGGTGGACGTAAAGGATGCTCAACTGGCCGGTCCGCGAGGCCAGATCGGCCAGCGGCACGCCGAGCATCGGCACAAGGAATTTCGGCAGCAGGCCCAGCAGCGTCTTCCAGGCCGTCATTTGGATGCTGCCCATCAGCCAGACGAAGAGCCAGCTAAACGCCACCAGCACGACGCTGGAGATGGCCAATTGCCACCCGGCGTCGGAGACGGCCTTTTTCCACAGGGCCCAATTCACGTCTTGCCCGCTTTACGACACTGCCATAAGGGAGTTACATTGGTAATAATAGGGGTGATTGAGGGTGAGCGAAAGGCCGGGAGGCAATCTATCGGCCTGCCCCGCCTGTAAACGGTTACGGAGGCAATGAAAATGGGTCCCATGACGTTTCTCGTGGCGGCGACGCTGGTGGGCTTCCAGTTCGGCTGGGAACCGCGGCCCGAGGGCGGCTGCCAATACATTATCGAGCTCAATGCCGATGCCCTCGACGCGCTGCGGTTGGGCAAGCCGATCGAGAGCGACCTGCGGCCCGAGCTGCTGGGCGAAGTGCGTTCCATCCGTATCGTGATGGGCGACGCGTCGCTGCCGCAGCGGCTCGCGCCGCGGGCCCCGGCGGCGCTGCCGCCCAACCCAGCCAGCAAGCCCCTGGCCGAGCACTCGGTGGCCTACGTGGCGCCGCCGCCCGGCGGGAATTCGGCTGTCGCCATGGGCAAGGGCACGGGCGAAGGGGACAGTCCCATTTTCGTCGGACGAAAATTGGGACAGTCCCCAGGCTCTTCCGCCACCAAGCCGTGGCTGCCGCTCTGGCTTGCCATGGTCACCCTCTTCGCCTCCCTGGGCGGAAACATCTTCCTCGCCTGGATCACTTGGGATGCCCGCAACCGCTACCGCTCACTCCTGGGACCAGCCGTCGCTTGACCGCATGGTCGACATCCTGCGGCAAAGCCGCAGCCTGCTGATGATCACCGGGGCGGGCATCTCCGCCGCGGAGGAGGAAGGAGGGATGAAGGATGAGAGCCGCGTGGAGGCTCGCTTGCGGTTTCGCAATCGTCCTTCCCCCGTCCGCCCTCCGCCTTACTGACTCCTCCGTGTCTCCGTGGCGTTACCTGCCTTATGATCGCCGCTTTCACGCCGTCTTATCGAAGCTGGGCACGTCGAGCAGTGCGCCGTTCTTCAGCGCCGACTGGTGGGCCATGATCCCCGGCACCGTCATCGCCAGGGCCTCGTAGAGGTTCACGTTGGGCTCGCGGTTCTCCAGCAGGGCGGTGAGGAATTCGTTCACCAGCGGGCCGGCCGAGCCCTCGTGACCGCCGGCTTCCATGCCTGCCGGAAGCGACACGCTGCAAGGGAACTGGTCCGCGTGGGGGTCGGTCGCCCAGATGGCGGAGCCGGTCTCGCCCCAGGCGGCGCACTTCCAGAGGACGTTGCAGCGAAACATCGTGCCCTCGCTGGTGTGGAACATGGCCGACTCGTTGACGAAGGGGTTGTTGTCGTAGCGGTTCTTCTGCCACTCCTCGCCCTCGCCGCGCAGGCCCAGGCAGGTGACCTTGGTCAGGCGCTTGGCGCTCACGCCCACGTAGTACGCCGAGGAGTGCGTAGGATACAACATCGGCGGCAGCGCCCGCCGCCACCCTTGAAAACTATCCACGTGGGTCACGTCGTTGTGATAATATTGGCCTTCGGAATAGACGAGCCTGGTGCCGTGCCGATAGATATTCCGGAAACGGATCACGTCGGGGTGATAGTAGCTGCTCTCGGCCATCATGTACTTCAGGCCGGTCCTTTCCTTGATTTCCTTCATCTTCTGGGCGTCTTCCAGATTCATGCAGGCGGGCACGGCCGAAAAGCAGTGCTTGCCTTGGCTCATGACCAGGGCGACGTGACGCCCGTGGCTGGGGGCGTCGGTGAACACGGCCACCGCGTCGATCTTGTCGTCCAGCACGAGTTTCTCCAGCGACTCGTAGGACTTCTTGCAGGAAAAGACCTTCATGAGGTTGGTGCGGCGGTCGGTTTGCAGGTCGCTGACCGCCTCGACGACGCAGTTGGGATGCTGATGCCAGGGGAAGCTGCTTCCGAATCCGCCGCCCACCACGCCGACGCGAATCTTGCGGTCCGAGACGGATTTCCAGGGCAAGGGCTTCCCTTGGGGCGGATTGGCCAGAAGGATCTTGCCGGCGGCGCTCAGCGCCACCGCCGCGCCGAGGGCGCCGGGGACCGTGCTGCTGAGGAAGCTGCGACGCGAGAGCGAGTTCTTTGGGCGGGACATGGATGCCTCCATTTTGGGGTCAGGTGGGAACGCCGCGCGCCAGCCGCCGGTGCGGCCGTCCGCGCGATCCAAACGCAGGACTTCTATCCTAGTCAAACGATCCGCGGTCGTCAAGCATTTGCCCCCCCAACGGGCCACCGCGCCACCACAGAACCGACGATCGTAACGGTTTTCTCAGTTCAGGTTGGTCAACGCGGGGCGGCCTGGTGAACGCTTACGATCGGGGAATCAATAAGTGTCGCCTTTCGCTCCGCGAAAGTTGCGGCTTTCGCGGAGCGAAAGGCAACAAAGTCGGGGGTTATTGTTTCCCTGATCCTTACGGCGCCTTGGCAGCGGGCCGATGGTTCTTCTTCGCGCCGGCCTTCAGCAGGGCCAGCTTGGCCAGTGCCTCGCGGCGGCCAAGCCCGCGAATCGCCACCAGGGCGGACAGCCGTTCCTTGCGCGGCCGCGCTTGGCCGTGCTCCCAATGGTAAATCGTCAGCCCCGACACGCCCACCAACTTGCCGTACTCGGCGGCCGAGAGCCGCAGGCGATGCCGTTGGGCCTTCACGGAGCGGGGCGAGAAACGCACGCTCTCCAGCGATTCTTCCGCCTTTCCCGCCGGCTGGCCCAAACGCTTCCGTTCCTGGGCCTTTAAGAAGGCGATCTCCTTGGCCTGCTCCCGCACCTGCCGCTTCAGGCCGGCGATGTCGCGGCGGTACTGGACCACCGCCTGCCTGATGGCCGCGGTCTGGCGCTTGATCTCGCGCTTGGCCAGCCGGCAGACCTCTTCTCTGAGGATGGCGGCAAGGTTCGGCATGCTTGTGGCCTCCGTGTGATCCAGCCGTAACGCGGGAATTATATACCGCACTTTCTATTCGGAAAGGGTTTTCCATCCCTGGCGTTGTCACTGGGGTGGCGATGCGCCGCGCGGGGGCGCTCCACATCCCCCTGCCTACCACCGCGTTTCCCCACGTCCGCGGTTGGTCGGCGGCGTGCTGCGGGGGACTGTCGCGATTTTTGTGGCTGAAGACACAGAAAAGGGGCTCTCCGCTGGCCCGCCCCGAATTTGGCCCCGTTGACGCTGTCCGGGCTTACCGATATGCTAGTCACGAAGGGCGTTGGTGCCCAGCTCGTGGCTCGATTTACCCACCTGATACCAGGGGCGAACGGCTCGCACGGTGTAGATGGGGGTTTCCCACGGGCGCAGGGAGGCGGGAGGCAGTCCCTTTCCGCCGTCTCGGATCTGTCGGCGGAAATGCTTGGCAATAAGGGATTTAGGACGATACGGGGCGTAGCTCAGCCTGGCTAGAGCGCTTGGTTCGGGACCAAGAGGTCGCTGGTTCAAATCCAGTCGCCCCGACTGAATAGGCCGTTGTAAGTTAATGACCTACGACGGCTTTTTTCGTTTCTATTCTGTGGCTTCTTGGGGAGCCACGACGGCATTTCGACTGCTCCCTCGAAGGCACCCCAAGAAGCCACACGAGCCACAAAGTTTCCTCCCCGCCGCCGGAAAGCAAGCGGATTCTGCGCGGAACAGACGGCGCAGGCCGTTCTCGCCAGCCGCAGCCGCCCCCAGCAGTCCCCTCGGGACGGAACTTCGATCCCACGCCTCGCCGTCGCGGGTTTTTCGGACTCCTGAACCACGAGACCGGAACTCCTCGACGGGAGTCTAAAAGTCCAAGGGTTTTTCGGCTACGCTTCAGGCGAGCCGCCCCTCGCCATCAGGAACGCCGCCCGCAATCCCGCCGCTGGGGCCTCGACCGATCGCCCTCGGGACCGGTCACGTCTGCCATTGACGCACGAGCTGGCCAATACGCTCCACCTGCCATTGGCAGATGCCCTCCAGGTCGGCCACGGGCATTCCGGTGAACGGCAGCAGGGGCATATAGGGCGCCGGCCCGTACTCCGGGCAAAAGGAAAAGAAAGACAACCCTCGCCGGCCCATCGCGTGAAATATCATGCGCCACCAGGATTCGAACGCCTCGCGTTCCGGCGCCACGTGTTCCCAGCGCGGATCGGACACTTGCGGTCCTTCCGCGTAACCCACTCGGCAGTGAACGTACACGGTGCGCTCGGCCAGACGTGCCAGCGTTTCCGCTTGATCGCCGAGCAGACGCTCGCAAACACACACCCAATGGCTGAGGTCGGCGATGACCTTGATCTCGGGGTGTTCGTCGATCAGGATGCGGGCGACGGCAGGGTGAAACAGGCACCGGCCCCGATGGGTCTCGTGTGCGAAGGGAACCGAAAAAGTCTTTTCCAACTGCTCCGCGCCGCGGAAGTACTGGTGCATGGCGTCCAGGGGCCACGTGTCCTCGCCGGAGTGGATATTGATCAGTACCGGCTCCAGCGGCAGCAGTTTGCGAACCCCGGCCTCCAGAGAAGACAAGTGCTCGGCGACTGAATGCCCTTTGGTGAAGCCACCCGTGTGAACCTGGCCGATGAATTCCAATCCGAACTGTTTCAGGCCGCTGCGGAACGAGTCAGGATCGCTGATGAACCCCAGGCCGCTCTCGATTCCCGCGTAGCCAGACTCGCGAATGGTGCGGAAGGTCGCTGGCGAAGTGATGGGGTATGCCCACAAATGACAATACGCTTTCGGTTCCATGCGTGGTCTGCTTCACAGGGCCGCCAGAGGGGACCTTAGGTCGTTGCGCCGGCGGAATCTTTCGCCCAACGGTGGAGCCAGGGGCCGGTGACCGTGGTGTCAAAGGGATCGGACGGTTTGTCGTCCATGCCGCCGGCGATGCGGTTCTGTTTGGCCCAAGCGCTCCAGTCGGCGCGGTAATTCGGATCTCGGGCCGTCCGCATGAGGATGCAATCCTTGATCCCTTCGTAGCCGGAGAACTCGTCGGGACGCTGCCAGCGCAGGTCTACGCTCCAACGGATCTTGTCGGAAAAGTTCTCCGTGCTACAGTGCGGGAGGAGTTGGTTGAACAAGAGAAGCGAGCCGATGGGCATTTCGCAGGTGACGACTTCTCCCTCCGGCAGATCGTCATCGGTAATATAGAGATACCAGGTCTTCTTATACTGCTGGTGCGGGAACACCTTGCCGCTGCGGTGGCCGCCGCGGAGCGTCCGCAACGTGCCGTTGACGGAGTCGGCGTCAATGAAGGGAATCCAGGCGGTCGGCTGAAACGTGTGTTCGGCGCCGGCGGCCATGAAGGCCGTGTCTTGGTGCCAGGGGACGGTTGTTAACGGATTCAGCGGCGTTTTCGTGCGCAAGTTCCACACCGGATGCCCGGCAATCTCCGGGCCGAGCACCTGCTCGACCACGTCCAGGAGTTGCTTGCACCCCCACAGGTCGGCCAGCGGCTGCCCGAGGATGCCATAGATATGAACCAGCACCGCGGCGCCGGGGAACTCCTTCTCGAGCTTCGTCAGCCGCGTATAGAAATCGGCGTCGGCGTGCTTGTCCCGAATCTTGCCGGCGGCATAGAGCCGTTCCGCCAGATCATCCACCACGCTGTTGATCCACTGGATCACCGGCTGAAGTTGCTCTCGGGAAAAGAAGTTGGGAACGATGAGAAAGCCGTCCTCATGGTACTGACGAATCTGATCCTTAGAGAGCAGCATCAGCAGAACTCCTCCGCGTGCGAATTGCTCGGTCGGACCAGCGCGATTGCCGCCCGAAAGGACAGGAAAACGCCACGCAGAAGTATATGCAGGCAACCCGATGTGGGCAAGACGCCGGGTGTCCGCACTCTCCAAAAGAGACGGCACGTCCATCTGAAGAGAGGGGGATTATCTCAACGTGCCGTTTCTGGGCCGAAATGAGGTTGACAGATTCCCTGGATATGAAATAGCCGTTACCCATCCTTCGGATCGGCGTCCCCGCAAGGTCATTTAGCTTCGATGCGGCGGCGTCTCGGTTGGCCCTGCTTTCCCGGCCAAGTGGTTCGCCACCGGCTCGTGTTCGATCCGACCGATGATGGCGAGGATGAGGAAGGCCAGGACCGCCCCCACGACAGCCAATGCCAGCCGCCCGGTGCCGGTGACAATGCCGACGGTTGCCGTTAGCCAGATGGTCGCCGCGGTGGTAATTCCCACGATTTGATGCTGGTCGCTCATCTTGAGGATGACGCCGCCGCCGATGAAGCCGATGCCGGTGAGGGTTCCTTGGATGATACGGCTCGAGTCTGCGCTGGACATGCCGATCAACTGCGGCAGCAGGACGACGATGGCAGCCCCCAAGGCGACGAGCATGTGGGTGCGCACCCCCGCCGCCTTGCCGACGTGCGCCCGTTGCGCGCCCAGGATGCCGCCCAGCACGATGGCCACTCCCAGCCGCACGACGATGCGGGCGATCTCGACGTTGTTGGGGAGGTCGTCCATCATCTCCAGCCAAAAGGCCCAACCCATACTCATGCTACACCTGCCTTTCTGATCGTTTCTGGCCGTGCCCCCCCTTCCCCGCCCCGCTACCCGTGCACGGGGACTGTCCCAATTTTCGCGGCGAAGCCACGAAAATGGGAATGTCCCCTTCGGCCCTACGGCTGTGGCGGGCTGCTTCCATTCCACCAGGTCGTATGCCCGCGCCACAGCTGCGCAACCAGATGGGGGGGTTGCGGGCGCCCCAGCGCCCCGCCGGCCGCGCGGGCTTGCCTCCAGTCTACCGCTTGGCCGGGAGGCGACAAGCCGTGGCCTCCCCCGATCCCGCGGGGCGTCGAGAAGGGCGGCCCAGCGGCCGTTTCCGTTCCAGACGGTGCGCAACGCCCCGGAGATCGAATTGAACCCGGCGCCATCCCTCCGGCCCAACATGCCGGGCCTTCGCCTCCCCGGGTTGAAAGGCTCGCCGGGCCGCGATATGATCGAGAAGCTTTCGGAGGAAGTGTAGCCGTGATCAACAGTGAAATTCTCAAGATTCATCAGTTGCCGCCGTTGGAAAACGCCAACCTCGTCCTGGCCTTCACGGGCTGGATGAACGGCGGCGAGGTCTCCATCGGCACCGTCCAACACCTCGTAAATCTGCTGGGCGGCAAGCCGGTGGCGGAAATCGACCCGGAGCCCTTCTGCATCTACTGCGCCCCAGGGCCGATGGAGGTGGCGGCGATGTATCGGCCGCACGTCGAGATCGAAGAAGGGCTCGTCAAGAAGATCGACCTGCCGACCAACACGTTCTACTGCTCTGCGCCGGTCAATCTGCTGCTGTTTCTCGGCCAGGAGCCCCACCTCCGCTGGCCGACCTTCGGCGAGTGCATGGTCCAACTGGCGCGGCGGGCGGACGTCCGGCGGATCGTGTTCATCGGATCCTTCGGCGGCCCCGTGCCCCACACCCGCCTGCCGCGGCTGTACATCAGTTGCTCCGATGCCGGCTTGCTGCCGGAGATGGAGCAGTACGGCGTTCGCCGCACGGGCTATCAGGGCCCCGGCGCGTTCACCACGTACTTAATGACGCAGGCCAAGGCCGCCGGGCTGGAGATGGTTTCCCTGGTGGCCGAGATCCCCGGCTACCTGCAAGGCACCAACCCCGCGAGCATCGAGGCCGTCACGCGGCGGCTCATCAAACTCTTGGGCCTGCACCTCGACCTGACCCCCTTGCGCAAGGCCAGCACGGCCTGGGAACTCGAGGTCTCCCAGGTCGTTGAGCAGAACAGCGAGCTTGCCACCACGGTGCACACGCTCGAGGAGGCTTACGACAACGAACGCCTCAACGTGGACTTAGACCAGACATAGACCTGCGCGCCCACGACAACGGAGCTTCATCCCATGTTGCGAAAATGCCTGCTGGCCATCGTGATCGGTCTGCTCTGCCGCGCCGCGGACACTTGGCGGAGGGCCGCGGACGACGGCCCGCCGACGCCGGGAAAGAGCAGGATCGTCGCCGCCCCCTCGCTGAAGAACGTCGAGACCTTCCGCCGGAAGGTGCTCTTCTTCAGCAAGGACGTCGATTTGCCCTGCCTCCGCGTGCCCGACAATGGCGGGCAACCCCCCGACTTCGCCCGCTCCGTTCGTCTCTACGGCCTGCCGGGCGTCAACGAGTGGTCCTGCTCCGTGGAGATGACCAAGGACGGCGACCTGGTGTTCCTCGGTCCCGAAATAATCCTTCGCGTCAACAAGCAGGGGACGGCGGAAAAGGCCTTTAGCCTGGCGGACCTGACAGCGCAAGGGGTGAAGTCGCGACGCGGATTGCTCCATTTCGAGCAGCTTTTGGGCGCCTCGACCACCGCCGCCGTCCTCTATCTGACCGCGTCCACCGAGCCGGAGCACAAGCCGGGCAAGGTCTATACCATGCGCGAAGATTCCCAATACGTGGGCAAGTTGGACATGACAACCCGCAAGCTGCTGCTGACGCCCCGTGGAACGTTTACGAATATCGCGCTGGATGCCGACGCGGGGACCTTCTATCAACTGCGGGAGACGACCGTCGAGTGCCGCGATTTCACCGGTAAGGCGCGCGGCCAATGGCCGGTGTCCACCGGCGCCGCCTCCTTGGAGCTTTCCCAGGACAAGCGGACGATCTTGATTGCTCCCCTCCTGGGCCTCGGCGACTTCAGCCTCCTGGACCTGAAGTCCGGCCGCGAGACCAGCTTGCCCGTCACCGGCCGGGCGGCGGCCTGGGGTGCGAACCAGACGCTCTTCTATCTCGAAGAGAAAAAACGCGACGGCGGCGTGCTGGACACCTCGCTGCTCCGCTTTCGCGTCGGCGAGAAGAAGCCGACCCGGCTGTTCCTCGTTTCTTGCCAGCGCGTCAAGATGCTGGATTCCCTGCTCGGTTCGGCCCCCCGGCTCTCGGCCGATCGCTCCTGGCTGGCCTGGCAACTGCCGGTGGAGGATTACCATGAAGGCGGGACGATCCTCCTCGACATTGCCAACGGGGAATATCGCATCATCAAGGGCCGTTGGGAGGGGGTTCAGTGGTCCAGCCCGCAGGGCGGGCCACCGGGCGATTAGGATCGGGCAGTCAATAAATGTCGCCTTTCGCTCCGCGAAAGTTGCGGCTTTCGTGGAGCGAAAGGCAACAAAGTCCGTGCTTGGGCCGCCCGGCAGCGGCGGCTATAATGAGCGGCATGAGCGACCGCTGGTATCGCCTCACGCCGGATCGCTGCGTCGCTGCCCTCCTGGCCCTGGAAGCCTTCCTGCTGCTGTCGGCGTGGTTCCGCTGGTTCGCCTTCAACGAGCACAAGGGCTACACCGTCCTGATCACCATCGCCAGCGTGGGCGTGGCCCTTCTCCTGATGTTTCTCTGGTTCCTCGCCGCCCTGGTTTTTCGGCTGCGGTTCCAGTTCAGCATCCTGGCGTTACTGCTGCTGGTCGTCGTCGTCGCCCTCCCATTCAGTTGGCTGGCTACGGAGATGAAGGCGGCCAAGAAGCAGCGGGACGTGGTGGAGTCGATTAGGAAGGCCGGCGAGTGGGTTGCTTATGATTACCAACTCCCTCTATCTGACAGAGGGACGCCGCGCGCGAAGCCGCCGGGACTAGCCTTGCTGTGCAGGCTGCTGGGAGACGACTTGTTCGCGAACGTGGCTCAGGCTGGCTTTTACGGCCCAGGGGCCAGCGACGCCGTGCTGGAACAAATCGGGGGATTGACCCAACTCCGAGAGCTGAACCTCATGGACGCCAAGATCAGCGACGCCGGATTGAAACACCTCAATGGATTGACCCGGCTCCAAGAACTGAACCTCATGGGCACCAAGATCGGCGACGCCGGCCTGGAGCACCTCAAGGGTCTGACCCAACTGCAAAGTTTGTGCCTTAACGGCACCAAGATCAGTGACGCCGGGCTGGAACACCTCGAAGGATTGACCCAACTCCGAGAGTTGAACGTCTACTGCACCGAGGTCAGCGACGCCGGGCTGAAATACCTCAAGGGATTGAGCAAACTCGAAACTCTGTACCTCGTGGACACGAGGGTAGGCGACGCCGGGCTGCAAGACCTGAAGGGGTTGACCCAACTCCGAGACCTGGACCTCGAAGGCACCAAGGTCAGCGACGCCGGATTGGAACACCTCAAGCAATTGGCCCAGCTCCAACGACTCGGCCTCGGTGACACCGCGGTCAGCGATGCCGGGCTGGGACAGCTCAGGGGATTGACCCAACTCCAAAGTTTGGACCTTGACAGCACCACGGTCGGCGACGCCGGATTGAAAAACCTCGAGGGATTGACCAACCTCGAAAACCTGGGCCTCATCGGCACCAAGGTCAGCGACGCCGGACTGAGACACCTCAAAGGATTGACCAAGCTCCAAACGTTGGACCTCAGGGGTACAAATGTCACCGACGCGGGGGTGAAGAAACTCCAACAGGCATTGCCGTACTGCGAGATTCAGCACTGACATGAGCGACGCTCCCGCCAAACCCCGCTGGTATCGCCTCACGCCGGATCGGGTCGTGGTGCTCTTGCTGGCCGTCGAGGGCCTCCTGCTGCTGGCCGAGCCGCTGCACTGTTTCTCCAAGGGTTGGCCCGCGATGATCGCCATCGCGGCCGTCGCCGCGGCGCTTTTGCTGATGTCTTTCTGGTGCGCCGTCGCGGTGCTGTTCCGCTGGCGGTTTCAGTTCGGCATCCGCGCGCTGCTGGTGCTGACGCTGGTGGTGGCCATCTTGTGTAGTTGGCTCGCCACCGAGACGAAGCAGGCGAGAAAGCAGCGGACGGCCGCCCAGGCGGTTGTCGATGCCGGCGGAAACGTGATGTATGACTATCAGCGCAACCGCTACGATGTCACGTCGCAACCGCCCACGCCGGCGCGGCTGCGGAAACTGCTGGGAGACGACTTCTTCGTCAGCGTGGCGGCGGTCGATTTTTCCAGCGTCGGGGTGAGCGATGACGAATTGGCGTGCATCGAGGGATTGAACCGGCTCCCCAAGCTGGTGCTCACGGGCACGGAGGTCGGCGACGCCGGGCTGAAACACCTCGAAGGATTGACCCAACTCCAAGCCCTTTACCTCGGCAGAACCAACGTCAGCGACGCCGGGCTGGCACACCTCAAGGGCCTGACCCGACTCCGCGAACTGAGCCTCTTCCACACCAGGGTCGGCGACGCCGGGCTGGAACGCCTCGAGGGCCTGGCCCAACTCCACTACCTCAAGCTCGACTGGACCAAGGTCGGCGACGCCGGGCTGGAACACCTCAAGGGACTGTCCCGCCTGGAAGTGCTCTACCTCGGCTATACCAAGGTCAGCGATGCCGGGCTGCCGCGCCTCAAGGGATTGACCAAGCTCCGAGTGCTGGACCTCTACGGCGCCTCGGTCACAAAGGCCGGCGTGCAGAGGCTCAAGCAGGCGCTGCCGAAATGCACGATCTACCATTGACCCGTGCGGCGCGGGGTTCTCTTGCATTCCCCCCGGCATTGGGATAAAATCGCCGGGCGGGAGAAGGCTCGGAGGAGTTGCGTCATAACAAGTTGACTGTTTTTAAGAAACACTAATTCCCGCTAATCGACACTTATGGAAACGATCAGCGAGGATTAGCGAGAATCAGTGTTCCTCTGTTGTCTCGGGACTGTTGGAAACTTGACAAAGTTGCTTTGTGCGGAAGCTTAGCCCCCTACGTGAGGCCGAAATTATGTATCAGTGAAGCGGGGACTGCCCGCCTTGCCCGACTTGCAACCGCCAACTTCGTGGGATCAGGCAACATGGCAGACTACGACGCACCGCGTGAGAATCCTTATCGCTCACCCCTTGCCGAGGCACGCCCGGAAACGCCGCCGCGATTTCGGCCACTGGCGGTGTTCGTGGGCTGGCTTGTCGACGAGGCAGTTTCCATTGCGGGCGGAATCGCGATCGGAATCCTCTACGTGATCATCGGCATTGCCGGTGGCGCAAGGCCGGAGCACATCCAGGCGATGATCGCGGCCTCAGAGCCGGTGCAACTCGCGGGACTCGCCTTAGGCGTCGCGAGTACCGCCTTGGGCGGCTACGTCGCGGCCTGGATGGGAAGAGTCTTTCCCCTGCGTCATGCCTTTGCGCTGGGGATTGTCTCGCTCTGCTCGGGCCTGATATGGTGGGCGCTCTTCCCGAAATCCATGTCCCTTGGGCATGGCCTTGTTTGCGTGGTCATCACCGTGCCCGCCGCCCTGCTGGGCGGCAATGTCCGTGCGCGGCAATCCCAGGCCGCCCTGCGAAGGGGCTTTTAGGCCGTCGCAACGGGTGGCTATTGCCCCAGGCGCGGCTCGATGGGCACTTCGATGAGGCGATCGTCGCGGACCACGCTGAGGAGAAGATGTTGCGAGCGGGGGAAGCCCGCCAACATGCGGTGCAGGTCGTCCACGCCCGTGATGACGCGCCCCTGGATGGCCACCAGCAGATCGCCGGACCGCAGCCCCGCCGCCTGGGCCGGACTGCCCGCGGCGACCTCGACAATCTCCACCGCCTGATCGCTCAGCAAATCGTGCTCCCGCGCCAAGCGCCGCGGCAAGGGGACCACCATGGCGGTGATTCCCAGCGTGAGGCGGCGCACTCGGCCATGGGCGAGCAACTCGCCGACGGCCCACTGCGCCGTGGCGGCGGGGACGGCGAAACCCAGCCCCTGGGCCAGGGCGACGATGGCCGTATTGACGCCCACCACCCGGCCCCGCGAGTCCAACAGCGGGCCGCCGGAGCTGCCCGGATTCAGCGGGGCGGTGTGCTGGATGATGTTCTCGATGAGCCGGCCGCCTTCGCCCCGCATCGCGCGGCCCAGGGCACTGACGACGCCGGTGGAAACCGTCGATTGGAACCCGAAGGGATTGCCCATGGCGATCACCAACTGGCCCGCCTGCAGGCCATCCGAGTCGCCCAGTTCGGCCCGCGGCAGGTCGCGGGCGGCCAGGCGGACCAGGGCCAGGTCGCTGGCCGGGTCGTCGCCGACAAGGTCCGCGTCGAGGGAGTCGCCTTCCGGCGTGACGGCGCGAAGCCGGCGGCGGCCGTGGACCACGTGGCTGTTGGTCAGGGCGTAGCCGTCGGGGGTCAAGACGAAGCCCGAGCCCGAGCCGCCGCGATCCTCGCCCCGCGGCCCGAGGATGGCAATCACCGTGGGTCCGACCTTGCGCACCACCGCAATCACGGCCCGCGAATAGGCGTCCAGCAGATCGGCGTCGGCCTTGGCCGCCGGCGCCGCCGCCGCGGGGACCTCCGGCGGCGGCCCACCGCCCACCGGGTCTTCGATCCAGCGGAGTGCTCGATCAGAAGGATTCATAATTTCCGCCGAGAAAATAGTTTCGCGCCGTGCAGGCGTCACAGGAGATACTACGCACCGGCAGGCCCGGCGGGTCGATGCCGAGGAATTGGCAACCGCCCGGCTGGGCGCCACTGGCTTTGCCAGTGCTTCGGGCCGTAAGATTTCGCGCAGAGGCGCAGAGACGCGAAGGAAGGGGGAGGAAATGGATGAAGCCTTCTTTCATCCTTCATCCTTCATCCTTCATCCTTAATGCTGCCTGTCGCCCGCCGGCGGTCTCGGGTATACTTGCGCCATGGTCGCCGCTCCCCAAGAAAGGCTCCGTCGCCGCTGGTTTCTGCCCACGCCCGGCCGCCTCTTGTTGGTCCTCCTGGCCGCCGAGGGCGTCCTCTGGCTGTCCGAGCGATTCCGCTGGTTCGCCTTCAACCAGCACAAGGGCTACACGGTCTTGATCGCCGTGGCGAGCGTGGGCGGGTTCCTGCTGCTGATGCTGTTTTGGTTCCTTTTTGCCCTGGTGTTTCGCTGGCGGTTCCAGTTCAGCATCCTCTTCTTGCTGGTGCTGACGCTGGTTGTGGCCCTCCCGTTCAGTTGGCTCGCGACGGAAATGAAGGCGGCGCGGGAGCAGGGGGAGGCGGTGGAGGCGGCTAAGAAGGACGGTGGGACCGTTTATTATGATTTTCAGTTCGCACCGTCCGGCGCTTGGATTGAAGGCGCCAAGCCGCCGGGACCAGCTTGGCTGCGGAGGTTGCTGGGAGACGACCTGCTGGTGAACGTGACGACGGTCAATTTCCACAAGTCACACGTCAGCGACGCCGAGTTGGCACACCTCAAGGGAATACCCCAACTACCCGACTTGGACCTCAGCAGCACCAGGGTCAGCGACGCCGGACTGGTGCACCTCGAGGGATTGACCCAGCTCCAACGCCTGAAACTCTGCGACACGAAGATCACTGACGCCGGGCTGCCATGCCTCCGCGGCTTGGCCCGGCTGCGAGAGTTGTGGCTTGGCGGCACCAACGTCCGCGGGCCTGGGCTAGTGCATCTCAAGGAATTGACCCAACTTGAAGTGCTGGACCTCAACGATACCCGTGTCAGCGGCGCCGGGCTGGAACACCTCCAAGGTTTGACGCGACTTCAACACCTCTGGCTCCGCGACTCGCCGATCGGCAACGCCGGGCTGGAGCACCTCAGAGCGTTAACCCAAATCGAGGAGCTCGATCTCGGCGGCACCAGGGTTACGGATGCCGGGCTGAAGCACCTTCAGGGATTGACGAGGCTCGAACGGCTAGACCTCCGCCCCACGAACGTCGGCGACGCCGGCGTGCACTACCTCGAAGGAATGAGCCAACTGCGAGACCTGAACCTCACAGACACGAACGTCAGTTGGCTGGGCATAATGAAACTTCGCGTGGCGCTGCCGAAGTGCTATATCTCTCAGCCGCGGAGCGACTGAACGCACGGGGGAGTGATACCTTCGTGATACAGGGTGGTCCGCAACGGCAATGCGAGGAGTAACCATGGCCGGCAAGAAACTCGAAGGGGCCGAAAGCCAACGCCTGGAGGAAGACGCCCTCCGCCAGGCAAACTGGAAACGCTGGGGACCCTACCTCTCCGAGCGCCAATGGGCCACCGTCCGCGAAGACTATTCGCCCGACGGCCAGTCATGGACCCATTTTTCCCACGACCATGCCCGCAGCCGGGCCTATCGCTGGGGCGAAGACGGCCTGTTGGGCATCACCGACCGCGAGTGCCGGCTGTGTTTCGCCGCCGCCCTCTGGAACACCCAGGACCCCTTCCTCAAGGAACGTCTCTTCGGCTTGACCGGCCCCCAGGGAAACCACGGCGAGGACGTGAAGGAATGTTACTATTACCTCGACGCGACCCCGACGCATTCCTACATGCGGGCGCTTTACCAGTATCCCCAGGGCCGCTTCCCTTATGAAGCATTGGTCGAAGAGAACCGGCGGCGGAGCAGGCAGGAGCCGGAGTATGAACTGACCGACACCGGCGTCTTCGCCGACCACCGCTATTTCGACGTGGCGGTGGAATATGCCAAGCGCGGGCCCAACGACCTGCTGATCGCGATCACGGCCGTCAACCGGGGGCCGGAGAAGGCCGTCTTGCACCTGCTTCCCACGCTGTGGTTCCGCAATACGTGGATCTGGGGCTGTGCCCACGAGGGATGCTGGATGAAACCGCTCATCCGGCTGGCCGAGGACGACACGCTCGCGACCGAGCACGTGACGTTGGGCCGTTTCCATTTCGCGGCCGACCGGGCCTCGGACGGGACCGGCCGCCAGTGGCTCTTCACCGACAACCTCACCAACACCGAGCGGCTCTACGGCGCTGCCAACGCGTCGCCCTACGTCAAGGACGCCTTTGACCGTTACGTGGTGGAGGGCGAGGCGGCGGCGGTCAATCCGCGCCATTTCGGCACCAAGGCGGCCGCGCACTACCGCTTGGAGATCGCCGCCGGGGCCGAGGTCCAGGTCCGCTTGCGGCTCTGGGCCGAGACGGAAGCGCCCGCGGAGCCCTTCGGCGACGGTTTTCAGCAGGTCCTGGCCGCGCGGAGGCAGGAGAGTGACGAGTTCTACGCCCAGGTCATCCCGGCCGAGCTTGGTCCCGAGGAGCGCCTGGTCGCCCGGCAGGCCTACGCGGGCCTGCTCTGGTCGAAGCAGTTTTTCCATTACGTCGTGGAGGACTGGCTGACGGGCGATCCCAACCTGCCCCCGCCGCCCGAGTCGCGCAAGGGCGGGCGGAACGCCGATTGGCGCCACCTCTTCAACCGCGACGTGCTCTCCGTGCCCGACAAGTGGGAATACCCCTGGTACGCGGCGTGGGACCTAGCCTTTCACATGATCCCCTTTGCCCGGCTGGACCCGGCGTTTGCCAAGGAGCAGCTCACGCTGTTGCTTCGCGAGTGGTACATGCACCCCAACGGGCAGATTCCCGCCTATGAATTCGACTTCGGCGGCGTCAATCCGCCGGTGCACGCCTGGGCCTGCTGGCGGGTCTACAAGATGACCGGCCCGCGCGGCCAGCGCGACTGGCGCTTCCTCTCCGCCGCCTTCCAGAAGCTCTTGATCAACTTCACCTGGTGGGTCAATCGCAAGGACGCCCGCGGCAAGCACCTGTTTTCTGGCGGCTTCCTCGGGCTGGACAACATCGGGGTCTTCGACCGCTCGCGGCCGCTGCCCCGCGGCGGCGTGCTGGAGCAGGCCGACGGCACCGCCTGGATGGCCTTCTACTGCACCGTGATGCTGGCCATGGCCATCGAGCTGTCGCGCTTCGATCCGGCCGCCGAGGACGTCGCCTCGAAGTTTTTCGAGCACTTCGTCTACATCGCCGACGCCATCAACACGATCGGCGGCACCGGTCTGTGGAACGAGGACGACGGTTTCTACTACGACCAGATGCACGTCGACGGCCGCCGCATCCCCTTGCGCGTTCGTTCCATCGTCGGGCTCATCCCGCTGCTGACGGTCGAGGTGCTTAGCGACGAGCTGATTGGCGGACTGCATGGTTTCCAGAAGCGCCTGGATTGGTTCCTCACCTATCGCCAGGATCTGGCCAGGCACATTTCCTACATGGAAACGCAAGACGGCCACGCTTCCCGCGGCCGCCGCCTGCTGGCGATCCCCTGCCGGCCGCGCCTGGAGCGGGTCCTCCGCTACGTGCTGGACGAGAACGAATTCCTCTCCCCCTACGGCATCCGCTCGTTGTCGAAATATCACCGCGACAATCCCTATGTGTTCCGCTGCAGCGGGCAGGAGTACCGGGTGGAATACCTCCCCGGCGAGTCGGACTCGAACTTCTTCGGCGGCAATTCCAACTGGCGCGGCCCGATCTGGTTCCCCTTGAACTATCTGCTCATCGAGGCCCTGGAGCGATACCACTACTTCTATGGCGACAGCCTGAAGGTCGAGTGTCCGACCGGCTCGGGGCGGTGGATGAACCTTGCCGAGGTGGCCCATGAGTTGTCTTCACGCCTGGTGAAACTCTTCCTTCCCGACCAGGAGAGCCGGCGTCCTTGCCGTGGCGGCACGCCCCGCGCCGCCCTGGGGCCGGATTGCGACGGACTGCTGCTCTTCCACGAGTATTTTCACGGCGAGACCGGGGCCGGACTCGGCGCCAGCCACCAGACGGGCTGGACGAGCCTGGTCGCCGATTGCTTGTGGAAGATGGCGCGCGGGAGGGCGACGTAATGTCCCCCAGGGCGCAGTCCTTGGACCGGGCCTTCGGCCCCGGCACGCTGCGCAACGTCTGGAATGAAAACCGCCGGCGGCCGTTTCCTCGCCGGGCGACACGTCTATAATTGTGCGTCGCCCGTCGGTGAGGGCGGGCCACCGGGACATTTCCCCCCATCCTTCCCCAGAGATCGCCATGAGGATCATAGCCATGCTGATGACCGCCATGCTGTTGACCGCCGCAGCCGAGGCCGCCGTGCAGACGAAAATCGTCGAGTACAAAGAGGGCGACAACACGCTGGAAGGCTACCTGGCCTGGGACGACGCGACGGCCGGCCCGCGGCCCGGCGTCCTGGTCGTCCACGAGTGGATGGGATTGGGCGATTACGCCAAGGCGCGGGCCAGGAAGCTCGCCGCGCTGGGCTACCTGGCCTTCGCCGCGGACATCTACGGCAAGGGCGTCCGGCCCAAGACGCCCCAGGAGGCCGCCACCCAGGCCGGCATCTATAAGAACGATCGGGCCCTGATGCGGCGCCGCGTGGCGGCCGGACTCGACGCCCTGCGCAGCCAGCCGCTCTGCGATCCGCGTCGGGTGGCGGCCATCGGCTACTGCTTCGGCGGCACCTGCGTGCTGGAGCTGGCCCGCAGCGGCGCCGAGCTGGCCGGCGTCGTCAGTTTCCACGGCGGACTCGATACGCCGAATCCCAAGGACGCCAAGAACATCAAGTGCAAGGTGCTGGTGCTCCACGGCGGCGACGATCCGCACGTGCCGGCCAAGGACGTCGCGGCCTTCGAGGACGAAATGCGCGGCGGCGGCGTCGATTGGCAGTTGGTGGTCTACGGCGGGGCGGTCCACGCCTTCACCAATCCCGACGCCGGCAGCGACAAGTCCAAGGGCGTGGCCTACGACGCCGCGGCCGACCGCCGCTCCTGGGAGGCCATGCGGGCCTTCTTCGGCGAGTTGTTCCGCTAATCCCGGTCCCTAACGCGGCCCTAGCCGCAACCGAACAGACTCAATGCAAAATGGAAAGTGCAAAATGCAAAATGCAAAAGGAGAGAGGCGTACAAGATCGCGTTGCGGCGGTCCTGGACTTTGCAATTTGCATTTTACATTCTTCATTTTGCATTGTCCGAACGTGCGCGCAACACGCGCAGAGGTCTCGATCTAAGGTTCTAATCCCCCCTCCTCACTCCTTCGGGTCGGCCTTCACGTAAAGCTCCTTCGGCGCTTCCCGGTAGTACCTGAACAGCGCCGGGCAGAGCCAGCCTTCCATGGGCGGATCGTCCAGCCGATACCAATTTCCCGTCGAGCCGCCGCGGAGCCATTGCAGCTTCTTCTGATAGCCGGGAAATTCCTTGGCCGAGAAGGTGAGGCGAAAGCCCTTCTCCGCGTGGGGAATCTTCTTCACCAGCAGGTCGATCATCTCCGGAACGCCGCCGACGAACGGTTCGCGCTTCAGTCCCGCATCGACGTCGTCGAACACCCAGGTGCCGTGGTAACGGTAAGGCGCAATGACCATGATCGAGTTGGCGGGCACGTGCGGCAGCAACGCGTCGAACAGACCGAAATGCCAGGCGACGGCAGCCGCCACGGCCAGGATCGCCAGCGTGGCCACGGCGACGCGGCGAATACTGAAGGATTGGCTCATCGTGACCTCCATGGTTCAAAGTGATCGCGGAAGAAGAAACGCACGCTTCACCATAACGCGCTGGCGGCGCAGGGAAACCGGGGGGATAAACCCCCCGGCTCGCCTCTTCTCTAATCCCTAAATCCCCAAATCCCTCTTTCTTCCCTGTAAATACACGTCGCCAGCGACCGACTCGACGAGCAACTCGCCCAAGTCGAGGGCTTCGGCCAACTCGGCAACGCCCTCGCCGGCCACCGGGCCGGGGGCGGCGGCGCCGCCGACGAGCTTGGGGGCAATGAAGACGTGCACCTCGTCGATGTGCCGGGCGTCCAGCAGGCTGCCCAGCACACGGCCGCCGCCCTCCACCAGGACGTTGGTCATTTGCCGGCGACCGAGTTCTGCCAGCAGGGCGTCGAGCCGGGCCGCAGGGGTCGCCCCCGGACAGACCAGCACTTCGCAACCGCACTGGCGCAACCGACCGCAATCGGCCGCCGCCGCTTCGCTGCCGATGGCCACCAGCACGGGCGCCTCGGCGGCGCTGCGGACCAGGCGGCTTTGCGAAGCCAGTGCGCCGCGGGTGTCCAGCACCACGCGCGTGGCGGTCCGCGGCCCCGGGGGCCGGGCCGTCAGCAGCGGGTCGTCGCGGAGGGCCGTCTCCCGGCCGACCAGCACGGCGTCCATGCGGCCGCGGAGGGCATGGACCATTTCCCGCGACCGCGGCGACGAGATCCAGCGGCTCGCCCCGCTGCGGGTGGCGATCTTGCCGTCGAGCGTCATGGCCCACTTGGCAATGATCCAGGGCAGGCCGCGGCGGAGCAATTTCAGATAGGGGGCATTGAGTTGCCGGGCGGCAGCGTCCAGCAGGCCGACTTCGACCGTCACCCCGGCGGCCTGCAAGGCGGCCATGCCGCCGCCGGCGACTTGGGGGAAGGGATCGCCCATGGCGGCCACCACGCGGCGGATGCCGGCGGCCAGGATGGCGGCGGTGCAGGGCGGGGTCTTGCCCGTGTGACAGCAGGGCTCGAGGGTGACATACAAGGTGGCCCCGGCGGCGCGGCTGCCGGCCAGGCGGAGGGCCTCCACTTCGGCATGATCGCCGCCGAAGCGGCGATGCCAGCCTTCGCCGATGATCTCGGCGCCGCGGGCGATGACGCAGCCGACCATGGGGTTGGGCTCGACGAACCCCTGGCTGGCGGCCGCCAGTTCCAGGGCCCTTCGCATGTGCCAGAGGTCCAGTTCGTGGGGATCCACGGCGATGTCTAGCCCGGGGTCCAGATTTTGCCGCCGCCGCCGGATTGGGGGCTGTCGGGGGTCCACAGCTTGCCCGCTTCGGCCGCGGCGGGGCCTTCGGCCATCGCGAGGGCTTCTTCCGGCGCGGAGGGCTGGACGGGGGTGCCATCGGGCCGCAGGATGCCGACGTCGACGAGCAGTTGGGCCAAGGCCGCGGCCACGCCCGGCTCCGCCATGTGGCGCTTCTGGATGTGTTGGAACAACTGTCCCGCGTCGTCCGCCCCGCCGTGGCGGAAGCGGAAGGACAGCTCCAGCAGGTCCCAGGAGGCGCAGGATTGGCCGGCCGCCAGCCCCGCCTGCCGCCCCTGCTCGATGTAGGCCAGGGCCTGGGGGAAATCCTCGGCGGTCTTGGCCAGGGCGATAAAGGCGTGCAGCCGTTCGGGATTGCCGGCCATGCTGTCGCGTCGGATCATCTCCTGGGCGGAGTTTCGCAGTGCCTCGCGGGCGGCGAACAAGCGGGCGCGATGGAACACGTGGACCAGGGCCTTGTCGGAGAGATTTCCGACCACCACGCGGTCCAGCCGCACCAGCGGCAGGGTGGCCGCGGAGGTCTCCGACGCGTCCAGCGGTTCCAGCGGCGGCAGGCCGAGCCCGCGGCGCAGGTCGTTGAAGTCGAATTTCACCAAGAGGTCTTGCTGCCACGACTCCAGGAGCATCACGGCGGCCAGGAGCTTGATCTTCTGCGCCGGATCGGCGGCCGCCTCGCGGGGCGACTTGCCGCCGAAGCAGCCCAGCGGCCGCGCCGGCCATTGCTCCAACAGGAAACGGTGGACGCGCTGGTTGATCAGCTCGATCAACCGCTCCGGCGGGATGTTTTGGGGCGGATACCACTTGTGCTGCATCCCCTCGCGGCTGGCGGAAATTTTGCCAACCGCTTCCCGCTGGGGCTGCGGATCGATCGCGTCGCCGGCCACGCCCAGCAGCCAAGCGACGACCTCCTCGGCCTGGTTGTCGCCCAAGCCCAGCACGTCCAGCCGCGCCGGGCGATCGGTCTGGGGGCCGAAGAGCATCATCTCGGCCACGACTTGCGGCATGGTTTCCAAGCTGAGCGCGTCGGCGTTCGCGGGGCGGCGGTCGAGCACAGCGCCCATCATCCGCGGCGGGGGCGTCTGGCTGCCGGCCGCCGCCGCGGGAGGAACGGGGATCTGGACGACCCGTGGTTCGGCCAGCAGGGCGTCTTGCAGGCGCTGGGGGTCGCGGACCGTCCAGGTGAGTTTCAGCATGTCGATCAGGTCGCCCAGCGGATCGGAGTCCAAGTGCATGGCGAGGGCTTCCGCTTCGACGGCGTCCTCGAGCGGGACGTCCAGGGCGGCGAACTTCCGCAGGGCGTCGATCGTGCCCGGCACATCGGCCAGCCAACTCCGCAGGATGGCCAGATCGTGCCAGAGGACCGGCATATCGGGGAGTTCTTCGGCCAGCTTGGCGAGCCCCTCGGCGGCTTCCCGCCAGCGGAAGTCCGCCAGGGGCTTCATGGCCGCCTCGAAGCGCCCCGCCCAGGGCGCCCCCTCGGGCGCCGGCCGCAGCGGCGGGTCGTCCTTGAGGATCAGGGGGAGCCAGCGGGCCCGGTTCACCTCCAGGAGCCTTTCGGCCGGCGCCGAGTCGTCGTCGGCCAGGAGCATTTGTGAGTGCAAGAGGGCCCGGCCGGCGTGCCACTGGCCCTCGTCCATGAGGCAGTCGGCGACGATCCCCATGGCCTGGTAGACGCGATGTTCCATGTCGCCGCTGCCGGCGGGCATGGCCTTCAGGAGTTGCTGGAAAGCCGTCTTGGGCTGGCCCTCGATGGCGGCGAGGATGGCCGATTCGGCCAGGGCCACGGGATTGTCGGGGAAACGTTGGAGGAAGGCGGCGGCATTGGCCGCGGCCGACTCCAGTTGGCCGCCGCTCCGCAACAGCATCCCCTTGGTCGCCAGCAGGCAGGCCCGCGGGGGACCGCCCTCCAGGAGTTGCTCGATCCGCTGCAGACAGGCCGCCGTCTGGTCGGCGTCCAGCAGCCGGTCGATCTTCTCCAGCTCGTGGAGGAAATCGGCGCAGCAGAACTTGATCTTCTTGCCGGTGCCACCCGGACAGAGTGAATAGGCGTCGATGGGCATAGTAATAGGGGCCAGGGACCAGGGGGATAGGGGTCAGGGACCAGGGGCCAGGGATCAGGGGAGAACCTTTTTCAGCACGCCGACAATGGATGCTTGTGCCCTGATCCCTGGCCCCCGATCCCTGGCCCCTATGTTAACAGAGATCCGCCCGGGACGGCAGGGGCCCGAGGTGGGGTCGCGTGTTCTCCAAGGCGCTCCCCTGGCCCCCGGTCCCTGACCCCTGGCCCCTGTCCCGCGGCAGGGGTCAGGCGTTTCTCGGCAATGCGTGCCAGCAGCGCCTGCTGCGGTTGGACAAACTTGACGATCCCCTCGGCCAAGAGCGTGGCTTCCAGCCGCTCCATGTCGACGAGCCGATCGATCTCCCCCATCACTTCTTCCGGGGGGAGGATATCGACGCGGCGCGTGAAGGCCCGCCCGCTGTGGGCCACCGCGTCGTTGGTGGCGGGTGGGTTGGTCTCGATGTCGCTGCCGGCGAAGGCCTCGACGTACTTCCACGGCGGCTCGCCGGGCTTCTTCGTGCCCGTGCTGGCGAAGACGATCTCTTGCTGCAGCGGCGTGGGCCGCTGGGCCCAAAACGCCTGGTTCTCCGCCCAGACCCGCTTGGCGTTGAGGATGCCCACTTGGCCTTGGGCAGCGGGCGAAAGCCCCGGGACCGCTTTCTCCGTATACACGTCGAGTCGAGAAACAAAGATGCTATAGACACTCTTGAAGCCGTCCCAGTCGCCGCGGGCGCGGGCCCCCCGCCAGATGGCATCGCGGGCCGCGCGGTACTGCCGCGACGTGAAGAGCAGGGTCACGTTCAGTCTCACGCCGGCCGCCGCCAAGGGCTCCAGGGCATCAAGCCCGGCAGGGGTGGCTGGCACCTTGATCAAGCGGTTCTTCTGGCCGGCCGACCACTCTTGGCCCAACTCAATATATCGAGACACCCGCTGCGCACGCGGGAGGTTCACGTCGGGGTCCTCCAAGAGCGGATCCACTTCAAAACTGACGTAGCCGTCGTTGCCACGGGTTTGCTCCCAGACGGGCAGAAAGACCTCCTGGGCGGTGCGAACGAGGTGATCGGTCAATTGCCAGGCGATCTGCTGGTCCGTCAGGCCATCGTCGACCGCGCGGACGATGAAGTCGTCATACCGCCCGCTGGCAACAAGGTCGGCCACGATGATGGGATTGGAGGTGGCCCCGGTGGCGCCGATGGCCCGGTCGCGCCGCACCAAGTCGGGATCGACCGAGTCGAGCCAGAGCTTGGTGCCGGTTGCGATTAAGGATTGGAGTGGGTTCATGGTCCACCGAAAGGGGAGGGAGTCGCGGGCTCTTTGGGATCGGATGGCGGCGGGGCCGATGGCTCGCTTCCGGCGCCGCCGTTGCCGGGACCTCGCTCTGGTCGGCCCAAGACAATTATTCGCCTTTGGGGGAGGAGATGGAATCCTGCCGCCATTGGATTGTGGTATCTGCTGGAAATCAGAGTCATGCTACCCATTGGAGTGGTTAAGGACAGGATAGATAGATAACAAGCGGTTTCTGCGCAATATGGCAATGGCTGCGGAAGTTTTCCGGTAGCGTGAAATGGGGTTTCTTGCACGATTTTACCGGTTATTCTGTTCTTCCGGCGTTTATTGGCCGATTAGGCTGTGTGAAGTTTCGCATTCAGCAGACCATTGCGCTGCGACACCCTGTTCGCCTGCTGATGCGATGAGGAGGATCGTGTAGTGCAACCGACAACGCGGCACGTGCTGGCCAGTCTGCTGTGGATCGGCCTGATGCTGCCGACCTGCGCCGCGGCGGATCCGCCGGCGCCGCAGGCGACCGCACCCCAGGCGACGGGGCCGCAGGCCATGTTTCAGCAGTCCCTCATGCCTCCGGCGACTACTGCGGAGGCGATCCCCGCTGGGCAGCCGGCGGGGCCGGCCGTTGCTCATCCGCCGGCCGGGCCAGCGGAGCCAGACGGCGCCGAAGATGACGGCTCCAGTTGGTATGCCGGGACGTTTGGCCCCAATTGTACGCCGGCGTCTTGCTGCGAGATTTGCGGGGGCGGCAGCGGTCCGCCGCCCGACTATTACATCGAAGGCGGCCCCAGCGTGCTCACCCGCGGCAAGCCCAATGGTCTGACGGTTAATTTCCTGCGAAACTCGGGCGATCCCGGGACACTGCCCACGGCGAGCGAACTGGTGCCGGGAAACGCCTTCCACGCCATCGATCAGGGGATTTCCGGCGGCATGTTGGGCACGATCGGCCACTACATCGGGCGCGACGCCAACGACCGCGACGAGTTCATCGAGTTCACCTACTGGGGCTTGGCTCGTTGGCAAGGCACGGTCACCAGCGACAGCAACGACTACATTTTCTATGAAACCAACGGTTCCGGCCAAGTGGTTCCCGTCCTCATCAGCCACAATCTTTACAGCGACTTTCCCTTCACGATCGGCGGTTTCAATCGGGCCGACTCGCAAACGCTGTCCGAGAGGAGCACTCTGAACAACTTCGAACTCAATTATCGCTTCGGTCCCCGCAACGTGCCCGATCAATTGGTGCTGCACCCCAATGGGCGATGGCGGCGGGAGTGCGTGCCGGGATGGTATTGCTCCTATCTCTTCGGCCTGCGTTTCCTCGACATCCACGACGCCGCGGTCTTCTTCAGCGAAGCCACCTACGATGTCAACAACGTGCCGACCCCGGCCACCGGCTTCTACAGCGTCTACACGCGGAACCGCTTGCTCGGCTGCCAAGTGGGCGCCGACCTCACCTATCGCCACTGCCTCTGGAACGTCGACCTGCATGGCCGCGCCGGTCCCTATCTGGATTTCATCGGCTCCGACAGCACGATCATGACCCATGCCCTCGGGATCGATCCCTACGCGACCCAGGACCTGAATACCCAGAATAGCCTCAACCACGGTAAGGCCGCGGTGGTCGCCGAATTCGGCGTCGCCGCCAGTTACAAGTTCCGACCCAACCTGGTCGGCCGGGTATCCTACGATTTCGTCTGGATCGGCGGGCTGGCGCTGGCGCCGGAGCAATTCGACTACCAAACCGTTCCCGTGCCGCACGTCAACAACTCCGGAATCCTCTTGGTCAACGGCCTCACGCTGGGCCTGGAGTACACCTGGTAGTCGCGGCCTTTGCGGCGAGCAAAGGGAATTGGGCGGCCGGCAGCGACGGCGAGCTTGCTGCCGGTTTCGGGAAGGCTGAGGCCCCTGCTACAGCAGCTAACAGCGCTGTCACGGCCCCGCTGGGCAAGATCCTGTGGGCTCTTCTTTTTTCTTGGCTTGCAACGCGCCGGCACGCACCAGCGGCTTGGGGCCCAAGGCGCCGGCGACTTGCCCCTCAGGACACCATGTAGTCCGTGTGTCCACAGCAATGCCACTCAGAGTGAGTAGTAAAAGTACACTTTCGCATTATATGTCCATCCCTCATAAATGGTAGTTTGGCAAGAAAAAGCGGTCGGGGGAAGAAATCTTTGTAAAGAGACTCGCCAAATGCTTGCAACTTTTTGAATTTTGCTTATGATAGGGATTACGTGGAGTTCAGCGGGAACTCCGTACTGGTCTTTTGGCCCAACTAGTGAGGCAGCGTTTGGTTCAGTAACCTCCGCTTTGTGCGAAGGGATGCTGCGCGCTGCCACGCTACTAAAACAACACGAGGCAGCGTTCGGTTCCTCGACAATTCGGAAGGTTACTGCTATGGCACGCGGGCACTTCGGCTGGCGGTGCGGGTTCGTTGTTGCGTTTACGTACGGGTGGTTGGCTGCTCACCCCCCGGTTGTGCTTGCGGGCGAGATTACGCCGTTCAGCAGCGACTCCGCGGAAGCGGATGGTTTGCAGTCGCTGGCTTCTCAAGTTGGTGCTGTCGCCGTTGCTCGCGCGACGCCCTCTTTAGCTGCCCCTGTTGCTCCTTCGGTCGTTAGTGCGACTACGCTGCGCCAGGTGCTGGCGATTCCGACCTACCAGCCGGTCGTGGCCTTGTCGTCTGCCCTGGCATCCACGACGGCAGCGAAGACAACCGCCACGGCCACGACGGCAACCGCCGCAACGCCGGCGAAATCGACCACCACGACTTCGATCGCGTCGGTCGCCAAGGCGACCGCCGCCGTAGCGGGATCCACGCCGGCGGTTTCCTCGGCGGCGGGGTCGTCTGTGGTGGCTGTGGTGGCGAAGCCCTCCACCCCGCTCGGCACCAGCGCGCTGGGTTTGACGCGGCTGTTGGCCTCATCGCTGGGGGGAGTCAAGACGGCGACTTCCACCGCCACGCCGACCAAGACCACGTCCTCGACCGCCCCGACGACGACTTCGACGGCTTCCACTACGCCGCCGTCCAGCAGCGCCACGACGACTGTAAAGGCGGCAGCCTCCAGTTCCGGCAAGGATCCCAGCATCTCGGGATACGTATACATCGACTCCAACAAGGATGGGCAGAAGGATGCGGGGGATTATGCCGTCGGCGGCGCCCCGGTGACGCTGAGCTCGCTCACCAGTCCGGGCGTGAGTTGGAGCGTGCTGAGCGGCTCCAACGGCTCGTATTCCTTCTCCGGTATCCCGGCCGGCTTGTACACCGTGAGCGTGCCGGTTTTCACCGACCTCATCAACGGCTCGCCGTCGCTGGGCTTCTTCATCGACGGCAGCGGCAACGTCTATACGCCGGGCGGCGCGGGCATTCCGGACAGCGACTTCGGCACGCCCGTGTCCGGCGGGACGGTCGATTCCATCGCCGACATCAATTTGCAGTCGGGATTCGCCGCCCTGGACTACGACTTCAGCGAGCTGGGAGTCCAGACCGACATGGTCTCGAAACGGCTCTTCCTGGCTTCCACGGTGGACACAACAACGTATTGGGAAGACGCAGGTCCCGCCCCCGCCCCCGCGACCGCCGAACCGGGGACTCTCGTCCTGTTGCTCGCCGGCGCGGGGTGCGGCGGAGTGTTATGGCAGCGCCGCCGCGCCCGGCGAAGGCGGCTGGCGAGGGACCAGAGTAGTTCGGGCATCACCGTGGGATGCGCTCGCGCAAGCCCATGGTGGAGACGGCTGTTCGGGCGGAGGCCGCGCCCGGCAAACATCGGCCCGGTGGCAGAATTACTAACGAAATCGTTTCCCAAGGTGCATAACTTGTTCAAATTCAGTTTTAAGGAGCGCGTGATGAAAGTCGTAAGAACAATCAGTATTGCTTTGGCATTGGTGGTCACGGCGATGGTCGCCCCGTCGCGGGCGGATATGATCTACAGCCTCCAAGCCTACGACGTGGAGGATTCCAGTGGAAATGACATCAGCGTCGATGGCGTTTCCTATAGCATCACTAACAGCGGCGCGACGGTCTCGTTCAGCGGGACCGCTCTTCCCGCTGGCGGCGCCTACGTGGATATGAACGTCTTCGCCGACGTGCTCGACGCTAACGACTTGTACGCCCACTGGAATACCACCTACGGCAACGCGACCACCAACATCACCACCACCCCAACCCATACCTATAACTTCGCCGCCGTGGGAAATTATAATCCCAGCCCCTTCTACACCCTCACCGGCAGCTACAAGACCGGCACCAAGACCAGCTACTCTAACCCCGTTCTGGCAGTCCCGACCCTCCAGCCTTACCTCACGGTGGGCGTCAATTCGGCCGCTATGTCGATCATCAACAGCGGCGGCCCGACCGCCCTGTCCGGCACGGTTGCTTCCACTACCCCAACGGGAGGAGGAGTCGATAGTGCCTTTAACCCGCTGACATCCAGTCCCGGCGTCGCCTTCCAAGCTGCGCAGGCCGGCGGCGTGAACCTCGGGCCGGGCACGATTGGCATGAGTTCCTCCGATTACTTCATTGCCAATTACGGCCCTACCGGCGTGACCAACCCCTCGTCCAGTGCTTTCAGTTATCTCACTGGCTCCCTGGACAACCCCGATAATTTCGCGGGGGTCGCCTTCAGCCAGGTGCAAATCGGCGGCAAGTGGTATTCGCAGATATTCCTGGGCACCATCAGCTTTGCCGTCACGGGGGTGACGGGGGCACAACAGACGGCAACGATTACCCCGCAAAATATGACGACCGCTGCCGGCAACGCCACGTTCTGGATGGAGGACGGCGCTCTCTTCACCAGCGCCAACGGGACGTTCAACTACCAGTCCGTCAGCGTCACGGTCTCCGGCAATTCGGTCTCCGGCGGGTCGCTGAGCCTGAGCGGGCCTGTGGGAGTGCCCCGCATCATGGTCAACGGAACCACCCCCCTCACCTTCACCCTCAGCAATCCGGGAAGCGATCCGCTGAGCAACTGGAACCTGACCGCTACCGCAGCCAACGGGGGCCTCTCCGCGCTCTCTCCCTCCAGCGGCACGTTGGCCGCCAGCGGCGGCACCGCCACCTCGACCACCACCTACACGGCGCCGGGTACGCCGGGGATCGATACCATCACGGGAACGGCCACCAGCACCGACAACGGCGGGCTCTCGGCCATCAGCAGCGGCACGATCGATGTCGTTAAGAACCGGCCGTTGACGGTCAATTCGACCGTCCCCCTGGCGGCGGCAAACCAGGGCCTCCTCCTGGGCGGCACGTGGAACGTCACCGTGAGCGGACCGGGCAGTGACACGCTCAACACCAATCCGTCGATGACCGCCAGTAGTTTCACCACCGTCACCGGCGGCGTCACGGCGGTCGGCTCGACCGGCACCTTTACGGCGAGCGCCTCGAACCAGAACGTCACCATGACGTTCGCCACCAGCGGCACGACGCCGGCCATTACCGGCAGCGACCTGGTGAGCCACGGTTTGATCATCCCGGAGGGGATCGGGGACACCGTGACCATCACGGGCACGGCCGTTCCCGCCGGCACGATCGTGGGCACGGCCACGGCGTCCAATGGCGGGGCCCACGCCTATAACAATACTTTCAACGGCACGGTGCTGGAATCCCAGGTGGCTGCTGGGCAGGCCTATGCCGGCCTGTCCTCCACCGTCACCGGCGTCAGCGGCGGCCCCAACAATATGCTCGGCACCGTGGCGACCATCCTCGCCGGCACGAACAACAGCGGTTCCCCCACGACGGCGGCCATGACTTGGCGCACGCGGGCGACGGACGAAACGGCCGGCACTATCCAGCAGCCGCCCATGTCCTACGCGAACAAGGCGGGCTATCTGACCAGTGACGTGGTAAACGTCACCGGCATCGCCACCAGCGCATCCAGTCCCTATGTCCTCCAGATGAGCTTCGACCCGAGCCTGCTTGCCAGCGGCGCGCAGGACAATTTCAGCAACGGCTGGCTCTACCTGGGCTCGCTTAGCGGTTCCGGGACCGGAGAGACCTGGGGGAACGCGGTGTGGGGCGACACCGGCGTGGGTTCAGAAGCCAAGGTCGCTCAAGGCGAGGACTGGAACACGTTCATTAACAACAACGGCGGCGTGGGCAACCTGGCCAATTTGTTGGGATCGTGGGGCGTCGACACGACTAACAACGTGGCCTGGGCGGTGATCGACTACAATGGCACCTTCGCCGTGGTGCCCGAACCGGGGACGTTGGTCCTGCTGCTGGTCGCGGCCGGGATCCTGACGCCGGTCATCCGCCGTCGCTGGAGGGCCTGGAAGAAGAACTAGAAGCGATATTCGGCCCCCAGGCGGATGCCTTGGGCCCAGAAGCTGGTGGTGTTGAAGCTGAAGGTCGGTTCGGGGCCGGCGCCCGCCTGTACGGGCGGAAGATTGCGGGGATCGACGTTCAAGTTGATCTGATCCGCCGCTCTCGCCACCTGCGTCCAATAGAGGAAGTCATAGCCGACTAAGAAGCGCAAGCGCTCGGTAAATTGATACGCAATCTGTATGCCGAACTCCGGAACAACGACGAAGGAGTTGCGGGTGTACTCGCCGATGTTGGTGTCCAGGGCGAGCAGGCCGCCGCTGTAGCCGGTCACGGTGCCGTCCGGGGCGATGTTTGTCGTCGAACCGTTGATGTTCACCACGTCATGGTTCCAGCCCAGGGACATCTTCGCCGAGAGTTCCCACGACCAACGACCGTAGGAGTAGTCGGCAATCAGGCCAAGTTCGCCGCCGTTGAAGGCGTTCCGGGCGCGGAAACTGTCGGCGACGTTGATTTGGGTGCCGGTCGGGACAGCGCTGACCAACGAGACGAGTTGCTCCTGCACCGAGACGTTGTCGGAGAGGTCGTAGTAGCGGTAGCCGGCGATCATGTCCAGTTTGAAGGATTTCCGGCAGCAGCAGTCGCCGCCCAGGCCGCATCCGCAGCCGCCATCCCCGCAGTCCGGGCTGCCGCAGCAGCAATCCCAGCAACATAGGTTATGGCGGAAGTGGAGGCCGGCCGACTGGAAATCGTCCGAGGCATTGACGATCACCCTGCCGGCAAGCAGGCCGGGATAGGCCACCAACTCCGCGTCTTGTGCGCCCGTCTCGGTGTTGAAGAAGGGCCGGGCCAATAGGGGATAGCCGTTGGACAGGCAGTTCTCAAAGCCTGCCGAGAGCCGCCCCAAGGTGAAATAGTTTCCTTCGATGCCCCAGGTTTGGCAGCAGTTCAGCCACATGCCCAAGGTGAGATCGGCGCCGGAGCGGGCGCGGTCTTCGGCCGTAGTGTCGCCGAAGAGGACCGTGGTGCCCGGCCCCAGGACCCCGGACTGGTCCGTCCCGCTGGTGGTCACCAGCGGCGGCAAGTTGGTCCCCTTGGTCCACCACAAGAGATAATCGCCTTGAAACCAGAATCGCCCGGCCGGGCTGCAACATCCATCGCCGCAGGACATGGCGTTCTGGCAGTCATCCGGTCCGCCATGGGCGTCGCTGACGTCTGAAATGCCGGCGCCGACCGGCGCCCCATCGGGAACGGGCATGACGGGACCAGGCGTGGCGGGAACCGCCGTGAGGGGAGCAGACGTGGCGAAACCAGGCATGGCGGGAGGAGGGGTGATGGGAGCAGCGGCGACGGGGGCAGGCGTGACCGGCCCCGTCATCACGCTCTTGGGCGCGTCGGTTGCCGAGGCGAGGATCGCCGCCGCCGTATTGCTGGGCGGTTCTTGGGCGACAAGCCGCCCTGCCCCGCCATACGCCCAAACGATCAGCCACGCCAAGAATAACGCGAACCTAATGCCTTTTGCGGCCATCGTCCTTACCCCCCATTCACGTGACGAAATACAGCTTGGCAGACCGGACCTGACGGATTCTTCCGACAGAACCGACTTTGCCGGATCTGCCGGCTGTTCCATTTGTAACGAATCGACCGATTGTATGGGCGACATTAGACCGGAGCGGCAGAAACCACCCCTACCTCACTTAACATGGGAAAACTAGTAATATGCGGGATATGGGTGATATGGCGATTCCTGATAAACATGACGAATCGTCACAACTTGGAAGGATACGGTGCAATTTTCTGCCGCCGCTTGTCGGTCTGTCCGCCGGTGGCCTAAAATGCAGGGCTTGGCTCCTTCCACTCCCCCCAGCCTCGGGCGCCACGCGATGGCCGACTCCGATATCCTCATCCAGGGCGCCCGGGAGCATAATTTGCGGGATGTCCGGCTCGTCTTGCCGCGGAACCGGCTGATCTGCTTCACCGGGGTCAGCGGGTCGGGGAAGAGTTCGCTGGCCTTCGACACCCTCTATGCCGAGGGCCAACGGCGGTACGTAGAAAGCCTGTCGAGCTTCGCCCGCCAGTTTCTCGGCCAGATGCCCAAGCCCGACGTCGACCTGATTGCCGGGCTGAGCCCTTCGATCTCGATCGCGCAAAAATCGGCCGGCCAGAACCCCCGCTCGACCGTCGGCACCGTGACGGAGATATACGACTACCTGCGGGTGCTCTATGCGCGGGTGGGCAAGGGGCATTGCCCGCAGTGCGGCCGCCCCATCACGGCCCAGAGCCGCCAACAGATCATCGAGCAGATCGCCGCCTTGCCCCCCGGCACGCGGTTTTCCCTGCTGGCCCCCTTGATTCGCCGCCAAAAAGGCCACTACCGCGACCTCTTCGAGGACCTGCTCAAGCAAGGGTTCGTCCGCGCGCGGGTCGACGGCCGGGTCGTTCACCTCAGCGACGACCTGCAACTGGACCGCCAGATGCGACACGACATCGACGTGGTCGTCGATCGCCTGGTGGCCGGGGCGAAGCTCCGTCCCCGCCTGGCCGAGGCCGTCGAATCGGCCCTCCGCCTGGGCAACGGAAACCTGATCGTCCTGACGGACGAGGAAACAAAGGCGGAGGGCGGAGGGCGGAAGGCGGAAGGGGAAACAAAGGCGGAAGGCGGAGGGCGGAGGGCGGAAGGACGCGCTGACGCGGAAGCAGGCATTTCCGGTGTTCCTTCCGCCTTCCGCCCTCCGCCCTCCGCCTTATCGTCCCCGCCCTCCGCCTTATCTTTGTCGGCCCACTACGCCTGCACGCACTGCGGGGTGAGCTTCGAGCCGCCCAGCCCGCAGTTGTTCAGCTTCAACAGCCCGCAGGGGATGTGCCCGGAGTGCAGCGGTCTGGGGCAGATCTACACCTTCGATCCGGCGCGGTTGATTTCCGCGCCCGGCCGGTCCTTTCAGCAGGGGTGTATCGAGTTGCTCGGCGCGTGGCGCGACCTGGGGCGATGGCGGCGGCACATCTTCCGCGGCGTGGCGGAATTCCTCGAGCGCAAGCACGGCCTGGAGTCCGGCAGCGTGCTGGAGACGGCCTGGGAAGAACTCGATCCCCAGGCGCATCGCGCCCTGCTCTGGGGCACCGGCAGCCAACACATCGCCTTCACCTGGCGGAGCGGCCCGTCGGGCTACAAATGGGGCGGCGCCTTCGAGGGCATCATTCCCAAGCTGCTCTCCCAGTATCGCACCACGCGGAGCCGCTTGCAGCGCCGCCAGTTGGAAAAGTACATGTGCATCCTCGGCTGCCAGCGCTGCGGCGGCCGGCGGCTCAATGCCCAGGCCGCCGCCGTGACGCTCACCAGCGCCGCCCCGGCCTGGCACGGCCGCCGTGAGCAGAGCCTGCCCGAACTCTGCGCGCTGCCCATCCTCGACGCCGAGGATTTTCTCGGCGCGCTGGAGTTGGACGCCAACGGGCAGACCATTGCCGCCGAGGCGCTGAAGGAGATCCGCAGCCGCCTGCGGTTCCTCAAGAACGTGGGGCTCGAGTACCTCACGCTGGACCGCACCGCCCCCACCCTCTCCGGCGGCGAGATGCAGCGCATCCGCCTGGCCGGGCAGATCGGCTGCGGCCTGGTGGGCGTGCTCTACATTCTCGACGAGCCCTCGATCGGGCTGCACCCCCGCGATAACGGCAAGCTCCTGACGACCCTCGCCCAACTCCGCGACCAGGGAAACACCGTGATCGTGGTCGAGCACGACGAAGACACGATGCGGGCGGCCGATCACCTCGTCGATTTCGGTCCCGGTCCCGGCGTTCGCGGCGGCGAGATCGTCGCCGCCGGATCGCTGGCCGCGGTGATCGCCCAGCCCAGGAGCGTCACCGGCCAGTACCTCGCCGGCACGCGGCGGATCGCCGTCCCTGCCGCCCGCCGGGCCCGCAACGGCAAATCCCTCGTGGTCCGCGGCGCGCGGCACAACAACCTGCAGAACATCGACGTGGAGATCCCCCTGGGCCTGTTTGTGTGCGTCACCGGGGTATCCGGCTCGGGCAAGAGTTCGCTGGTCAGCGACATCCTCGTCGAGGCGTTGCGGCGCGACCTGAACGCCGGCCTGGGCAACCCCGGCGCCCACGACCGCATCGAGGGCCTGGAGCACCTCGACCGCCTGATCGCCATCGACCAATCGCCCATCGGCCGCACGCCGCGCTCCAACCCCGCCACCTACATCAAGGTCTTCGACGAGATCCGCAAGCTCTTCGCGCAGCTTCCGGAGGCCAAGGCCCGCGGCTTCCAGCCCGGCCGCTTCAGTTTCAACGTCGGCGGCGGCCGCTGCGAGGGCTGCGAAGGCAACGGCGCCACAAAGCTCGAAATGGACTTCCTCGCCGACCTCTGGGTCACTTGCCCGGTCTGCCAGGGACATCGCTTCAACCACGAGACCCTCCAGGTCCGCTACAAGGGCAAGTCGATCGCCGAAGTGCTCGAAATGGACATTCAGGAGGCGCTGGCGCACTTCGAGAACATCCCGCTGATCGCCGGGAAGTTGCAGACGCTGCACGACGTGGGGTTGGATTACATGAAGCTTGGCCAGCCGTCGCCCACCCTCTCCGGCGGCGAGGCCCAGCGCGTCAAGCTCGCCCGCGAGCTGGTCAAGAAGAGCACCGGCCGGACCCTCTACCTGTTGGACGAACCAACCACCGGCCTGCACTTCGCCGACATCCAATTGCTCCTCGATGTTTTGCAGGGTTTCGTGACCGCCGGCAATACCGTGCTGGTGGTCGAGCACAACGTCGAGGTGATCAAGACGGCCGACTGGGTCATCGACCTTGGGCCGGAGGGGGGCCAGGCCGGCGGCCGTATCGTCGCCGCCGGCACCCCCGAGCAACTGGCCGCGATCGACGATTCCCACACCGGCCGCGTGTTGCGCCACCATCTCCCCTCTACCTCCGGGAGAGGAGCCGGGGGTGAGGGCGGTCGGCGTTCGACGCATATCCCCGCTTTGCCCTCACCCCGCCACGTCGAACTCGCCACCATGATCAAGGTCCGCGGCGCCCGCGAACACAACCTCAAGGGCATCGACGTCGACATCCCCCGCGACCAGTTGACCGTCTGTTGCGGCCCGAGCGGCTCGGGCAAGAGTTCCCTGGCCATGGACACCATCTACGCCGAGGGGCAGCGACGCTACGTGGAAAGCCTCAGCGCCTACGCCCGGCAGTTCGTCGGCCAGATGCAGAAACCGAAACTCGACCACATCGAGGGCCTCTCTCCGGCCATCGCCATCGAGCAGAAACACAGCGGCGGCACGCCCCGCAGCACTGTCGGCACGGTGACCGAGGTCTACGACTATTTGCGGATCCTCGTGGCGCGGCTGGGGCAGCCCTATTGCCCGGCCTGCGACGTGCCGGTGGGCACCCAGTCGGCCGACGAGGTGATCGAAAAGCTCATGGCCCACCCGGCCGGCACAAAGCTCTTCGTCACGGCGCCGCTGGAGATCGGGGTGGGCCAGCGGTACGAAACGCTTTGGGAGCAGAGCCGGGCCGCCGGCTACGTCCGCATCCGCGTCGACGGCCAGACCTATTCGGTGGATCAGCCGCCGGAAATCGACCGGCGGCGGAGGCACCGCGTCGAGGTGGTGGTCGATCGCGTGACGGTGCGGCCCGAGGCCCGCTCGCGGCTCGCCGGCAGCGTGGAAAACGCCCTGGCCCTGGGCCGCGGCGTGCTCGGCGTGGTCTATCCCCAAGAGGGCGTGCCCGAGCCGCTCTGGACCGCCGAGACCCACAGCCAGCATTTCGCTTGCCATCGTTGCGGGCGGAGTTTCGAGCCGCTGGGTCCGCACCATTTCTCTTTCAACAGCCCGCTGGGCTGGTGCCCGGGCTGCGAAGGGTTGGGCGTGCAGGTCGGCACCAATCCGGCGGCCTTGCTCCGCGACCCGAAGCTCACGCTGGCCGAGGGCGCCGTGGGGCTCTGGCCCGCGGGCGGCAGCCGCCTCTTCCGCGCCATGCTCGAAGGCTTCGCCCGCGCCACCGGGGTGCCCCTGGACGTCCCCTTCGAGCAACTCACCGGCAAGCACCGCCGCCTGGTTATGCACGGCGCCGGCGAGCGATGGTTCGAGGTGAATCCCCCCTCTCCCTCCGGGAGAGGGGCCGGGGGTGAGGGCCGCGGCGAGGGCCGGACAGCAAAGAGTGTCAAGCGTCGTTCGCCCTCACCCTCTGTCCCTCTCCCGGAGGGAGAGGGAAGATTACGCCTCCGCTTCCAATACAAGGGCCTTTATCCCGCCCTGGAAGAAGCCAGCCGCGTCTCGCCCAGCTTCCGCAACCGGCTCGAACACCTCGTCGAAGAAGTCGAGTGCACCATCTGCGGCGGCAGCCGGCTGCGCGACGACGCCGCGGCCATGCGCCTGCACGACCGCACCATCGACGACTATTGCCGGCTGCCGCTGGGCAAGCTGCTGGCCGAACTGCGGGCGTGGAAGCCCGACGACGCCCAGCGCAAGGTTGCCGGCGAAGTGCTCCGCGAGATTTGCCAGCGCGTCGAGTTCCTCGTCGACGTGGGCCTGGACTACTTGACGCTGGCCCGGCCGGCCCGCTCGCTCTCCGGCGGCGAAATGCAACGCATCCGCCTGGCCGCCCAGATCGGCAGCGGGCTGTGCGGCGTGCTCTATGTCCTTGACGAGCCGACCATCGGGCTGCATCCCCGCGACAATCACCGCTTGCTCAGCGCCATGAAGAAGCTCCGCGACCTGGGCAACACCCTGCTGCTGGTCGAGCACGACCGCGAGGTGATCGCCCATGCCGACGGCCTGCTGGACTTTGGCCCGGGGGCCGGGCGGCTGGGCGGTCAGATCGTGGCCCAGGGCACCCCCGCCCAATTGCGCTCCCACCGCGGCTCCGTCACCGGGCCCTATCTCTCCGGCAAGAAGGCCATCCCCGTGCCCACCAACCGCCGCATGGCGTCGCAACTCTCCCCTCTCCCTTCGGGAGAGGGGCCGGGGGTGAGGGCGGTTGGCAGGAAGGCTGCGAGCAAGACGAAAGGCCCGAAAGCAGCTCGCCCTCACCCTAGCCCTCTCCCAAGGGGAGAGGGGACCTCGCTTCCGCCCGGCGGCTGGCTGGAAGTCCGCGGCGCACGCCACAACAACCTCAAGAACATCGACGTGCCCATCCCGCTGGGCACGCTCACCGTCATCACCGGCGTGAGCGGCAGCGGCAAGAGTTCGCTGGCCGAAGACGTGCTCTACAACGCCCTGGCCCGCACGCTGCACCGCGCCAAGACCACGGCCGGCGCCCACGACGACATCCGCGGCGTCGAGCTGGTCAACAAGGTGATCTGCGTCGATCAACAGTCGCTGGGGCAGACGCCCACGTCGAACCCGGCCACCTTCACCGGGGTCTTCGACCTGATCCGCGCGCTGTTCGCCCAGCTTCCCGAGGCGAAGATGCGCGGCTACACGCCGCGGCGTTTCAGTTTCAACGTCCCCGGCGGGCGCTGCGAGACCTGCGAGGGGGCCGGGCAGCGGTGCATCGAGATGCACTTCCTTCCCGACGTCTGGATCGAGTGCGACGTCTGCGGCGGCCGCCGCTACAATCCCGAGACGCTTGCGGTGCGGTTCCACGGCCGCTCGATCGCCGACGTGTTGGACATGTCGTGCGCCGAGGCGGTGAAACTCTTTGAAAACATCCCCAAGATCCGCCGCGTGCTGGAAACGCTCTGCGACGTGGGGCTGGACTATCTCACCCTCGGCCAGAGTGCCCCCACGCTCTCCGGCGGCGAGGCCCAGCGGGTGAAACTGGCCGCCGAGCTTTCTCGCCCCGACACCGGCCGGACCCTCTACCTCCTGGACGAGCCGACCACCGGCCTGCACTTCGACGACCTCGCCAAGCTCCTGGAGGTGCTCAATCGGCTGGTCGATCTGGGCAACACGGTGCTGGTGATCGAGCACAACCTCGATGTGATCAAGACCGCCGACTGGGTGATCGACCTGGGGCCCGAGGCCGGCGACGAGGGCGGTTTCGTGGTGGCCGCCGGCACCCCGGAAGACCTCGTCGCAAATTCGGAATTCGGAAGTCGGAATTCGGAAGGGCTGCGGCCCGTGGGACGGGCGAGCAAGAAAAGGAGCAATGCCAGGAACCGTGACGCCGCTCTTCCGAATTCCGACTTCCGAATTCCGAATTCTCTTCCCTCCCACACCGCCGTGGCGCTGGCCCCCGTGCTGGCGGCCGGGCCGTTTGTGCCGCGGGCGGTCTACGACTTCGCCGCCGCCGAGGCCGCCCGCCCCCAAGACCGCGATATCGACGAAATCGGCACGGCCGCCAAGATGCCCTGGCAAGCCGACGGCCGCGCGTGGCACACCGTCGCCCGCGTCGGCCGCACCGGCCACCCCTGCCGCTGGGACGGCCGCATCCTCGCCGACGTGGTCGATCGCATCGAGCAGGCATCCAACCTCTTCAGTTCCACCGATTGGGACTCGCGGAGCGTGGTCGAGATCCGGGCGGCGAAGAAATCGGACGGCTGGTTCTTTCACGCCATCACCGGCGAAGAGTGGCTGCTGAAGATGAAGTTTCGCACCGCCCGCGGCGCCTTCCAGCGCGACGAGCTGGTCGCGCGGCTGGACCTGAAGCCGCTGAACGACATGCCGGACCTGCCGCTCTACGGCACCCAGCCGCGGGTGCGCGTCCGCAACCTCCGCGGGCCGTGGCAGGAGATCGAGCTGCGCCTGCACGCCTACGAGGAGATCGACCGGCCCGAGTTCTGGACGTTCGTCGACGAGGCGGTGGCCGGCTTCGGCCGCTTCGCCCAGCGCGTCGAGCACCATGCGGATATCCTCCAGCCGTGGAAGCAACTGGGCCGCAAATGGCATCTCGCCCACAAGGGTTTTCCTGTCGGCAAGAAGGTCTGCTGGGAGGCCGAGGTGCTCGAGGAACTGATCGAGATGCTTTCCGCGGTCGCCCCGCGCGGACAGTTGCTCTGGAACAACAAGCAGGTGGTGCCGCTGTACGTGCCCGAGCAGAAGGAGCCCTGGGCGGCCGTGCTCACCAAGAAGCTCGATGCCGTCCACTTGCTGCTGCGGGGGCCGAAGGGCTGCATCACCCAAGGCCGCCTGACCGGCCTGGGCCACGATGCCCAGTGGGACGGCCAGCGCCCCGACTGCGACCTCTTGCGGCTGAAGTTTCGCTCGCCCGACGACCTGCACCGCGGCGGCCTGAAGGCGTTTTTGCAGGAACACCTGGAAACACTAAGGATGAAGGATCAAGGATGAAGGATGAAGTAGAAAGGCGGAGGGCGGAGGGCGGAAGGCGGAAGGAACACAAAACCGCAAGCGTGCCACGCGCCGTTCATCCTTTATCCTTCATCCTTTCCTCCAATCCCTAATCCCCAATCCCTAATCCCTTCCTCCCATGTCCGACCCCTTGCTGCCTGCCCGATTCCTCTTCCGCTTCGCGGCCGTCTGTCGCTACAAGTCGCCGCTGTGGACGCCACAGGGGGCGGCGCTGGACGAGACGTTTCGCCTGCCCGACCTCGGCGAGTTGGAGGGCCACGGCGCCGCGACCGACTTCCGCGTCGCCTGGAGCGAGGCCGGGCTGGCCCTGGCCGCAAGGGTCGCGGGCAAGACGCAGCCGCCCTGGTGCCGGGCCTCGCGCAGCGAAGACAGCGACGGCGTGCAGGTCTGGCTCGACACCCGCGACGTCCACAACGTCCACCGCGCCGGCCGTTTCTGCCATCGTTTTATTTTCCTCCCCGGCGGCGGCGGGCAGCGGCTGGACGAGCCGGTGGCTCTCTGGCTGCCGATCCACCGTGCCCGCGAGGAGCCCCGGCCGATTGGGCCCGGCCAGGTGCAGATTCGCAGCGAGAAGGGCGCCCGCGGCTATTTTTTGGAGGCCTTTTTGCCCGCCGAAGTGTTGACCGGTTTCGATCCGCAGGAGCATCCGCGCCTGGGCTTTACTTATGCGGTGATCGACCGCGAACTCGGCGAGCAGACCTTCGGCGTCGGCAGTCCCTTGCCGTACCAGGAGGACCCGAGTCTTTGGGCCACGCTGGAGATGGTCAGATAGAAGGGGGAGGGCGGAGGGCGGAAGGGGGAAGGCACACCAAAAACCATCGGCTGCGGCCCCGGGGATCGTTGCGGAGTGTGGCGGGTTACGTTCGTTCGCGCTACCGCCTACGCGGCCAGTGGGATGGACAGGCTGGGGGGGCAACGGGCAGGTCAGCAGGGCAAAGAGGCGGTTGGGTGTCTTTACTTTGAAATCAGCGTCGGAAACAACGACTCGCGACGCCCACGTCCTTTCAACGCTCATGCGCGGTGCCCGGGTACGGAGCCGGGGGGACGAGCCGCCAAGGCGGCGGGTAGTCCGGCGAAGGGTTGCCTTTGGATAGTGAAACCAGCCAAGGGAGCAGCTTGTCGAACGGCCTCAATTCAAGTCGATGGGGGAGGAACCGCCGAATCGTATCGTCCGTTTCAATGCCGGGTGCAAAACATGATGTGGTTGTGATGATCCCCTTGGAGACGTTTCCTTGGAGTACGCCGATCATGGCTCGCACGTCGTTGGCGTCTACACGCCGATATGGAGCGTACGCTTTTACTTGGTCGAAGAAGCGGATCGAGCCGATACCATTCTTCGTCGCGATCACGTCGCGCCCGCCGTCGTTACTTCTGGGCGTCAGAATCACTTCATCGAATCCCGCTTTGTCGTAGGAGGCCGCGATTATTTCTTCCCATCGTCGCCAATCAATCTGGTAAGCAAAGCTGGGGTCTTTTTCCAGCAGTGCAATAATCTCCAGCCAGGGGATACCGATAGCCCTTACGATCTGCCCTTCTGTTCCTTTCCCAATTGGCGTGACAACAGCCTTGAGCAGTATCTCTGACTTGTGGATGGCCTTCAGCCGAGTTTCATAGTCGGGGGCGTATCCGTGGATCAGCCGTTGGATTGCAGACGCGGGTACGCCTCGAGACTGAAAAGCTTCAATCGCATCCTGGAACTCGATCGCTTCGAGAAGCGTTATGAAGGAAAATTTCTTCGTTGCCTCGTTGCCAACGAAATCATAAGAACCACCTGGAGTTACGCATCCTCCCCCACATAAGGGGCATGCATCGGCGAAAGTCGCTCCCTTCCCGAATGTTCCAGTTCCAATAAAGCGGAACCAGACGTCGGCGAACAACCTGCATCGCTCACACTGGAGAACGTACCGGTATTTCGACCGAAACTCTGAGGACATCATGCGTAAAGGTTGTGAGCCACTCGTGGCGTCTCAGGAACCCGGTGGAGGAACCTCAACATACTCCCACCGCCAATAAAAACAAGACCTGCCGAGGGGGGAGAGGCATGCCGTTATCGGCCCATCGGGCCCGCAAGGGCCTTGTATATGCGCGTCCGAATCCGACCGGCCAGCAAACGCTGTGGCAGAAGCACCGCGCTCGGCACGACCCGGCGATGTATTTCGCTCCACCGAACAGCAATCGCGCGTCCCATCGCGGCCATCATGCTTCGCCCTCGGGGGGTTTTTTGCCAGGTTTTTTCGGCCGGCGTTTTGGCTCGGCGGCTTCCCGCGGCTGGTCACTCAGTTCTTGGACGGCACGGTCGAAATCGCTCGTCGGTTGTTCGGCTTCCAGTTGTCGACGTCGCTGCTCGTGCAAGGCGAATTGAGCATAAGCCCGCTCCTCGGCCAGTTGGTGGGAGATGTTCCCAGCGTGCGCGAGTATGTCGCGGTCGCCCAGCCGCAAGAAATCATCCAGCTTGGCAATCCATTCGGCCATATGCATGGGTCGATGACTGCGGGCCTGGAGTTCCGCGAATTCGAGATACGCCGAAACAATCAGGTTCAGCGCCTCGATTTCCGGTTGTGTCAGGTAGTTCTTTGCAGTGGCGACGTCGGTTTTGCGAACGGGCGCGGCGGGGGCGTTTTTCCATGAGGTCAGGCCCATGTGTGGTTTCGTGGCGTCGGCCCGTTGGTAGACAATTTCGGCGGCCGTGTGACCATGGGCAGCCCAGTGCATCTTGTTTTGCACGATCTGAAAGAATTGCCGCGTCATTTCGGCGTTAGCGTCGTAGTCGATGCTTGTGGCGTAAATGTCAGTGATTTTCTGGTAGAAGAGCCGCTCGCTGGAGCGGATATCACGGATGCGGGCAAGCAATTCATCGAAGTAGTCGCTGCCGAGCGTTCGCCCGGCCTTGATGCGTTCATCGTCGAGCGTGAAGCCTTTGACCAGAAGCTCGGAGAGCCGGGCCGTGGCCCACTGGCGGAAGGCGGTGCCGCGGGCCGACCGGACGCGATAGCCCACGGCCAGGATCATATCGAGGCTGTAGTGCAGCGTTCGGTATCGCTTGCCGTCGGCGGCAGTTGTCAAGTATTCCTTGACAACTGCCTCTGGCTGCAACTCCTTTTCCTCCAAGATGTTCTGGATATGCAGGCTAATATTCTGCTTGGTTGTTTGGTACAGTTCCACCATGGCGGCCTGGGTCAACCAAACGGTCTGGCCGTCCAAGCGAACCTGGAGGTCGGCGGCCCCAGCGCGGTAGATGAGGATTTGCCCGCTGGGAGGGAGCGGGGCGGGAAGACGCTGCTCGTCCATGCCGATCCTCCTCGATCAAATGTCGGGGGGCTGGTCACGAAACGCCGATCACGAAGACAGCCAGTTTACCCTTACGCTCGGGCCTTGGACAGCCGTGCCGAAGACGCCTGCCGCCCAATGGCTGCCGATTCACCAGCCTCGTCGCTCGCTAACGGTCGTCGCGAACCTTTTCCAGGAAACATTTGCCCCATTTTTCAACTCCGCCCTGAAGCGAAGGCTCCTTGGCGTCGTAGATCACGTCCACCCCATTGCTGCGACCGTCGGCAAGGACCCACCGCGCAACGACATAGGTTGTCGCAGGATGGTACTCGACGACCCCGACGAGAAGCGGCCATTGGCTCGGCAGGGAAATTGTGGTGGCCAGCACTTGTCCCTTTTCGGCAACCGTCGCGTGGCGGAGCTTCCCGGCCTCCAACCAGAACAACTCCGCTCCGGTGGCCTCGCCGAAATCGTCCCCCGGGCTGACCCGGATCGTGGTGCGTCCCCAGCGCTCGAAAATGTCGAGAACCAGGGCGCGGCCCGTAAACACATTTTTGCCGGGCTTGTGCTCGATGCGATTCACCGGCATGGTAATCACATGGCTCGGCCACGCGCGGATCGCCCCCAGCACCAGCGCGGCCGCGGTCACCAGCAGCAAGAGCGACCGCAAAGAATACTGGAACCTGGCCCTGCGGGCGATCACGAAACACAGCCAGCCGACGCCGCCGAGCAGCCCCAGCAGCAAGAGAACGGCAACGATTCCAAGGGGAGACAGCATCATTTTACTTCTCCGATTCTCCCGCGATCCGCTGCCGCTTTCTTTTCTCCTGCTCTTGCCTCCATTTCTCGTACTGCTCGGGCGGGCCCCTGAAGGTTCGCTCTTCTTCCTTGGTGATGTCAAGTCTCAATCGCAACGAAGTCGGGAACTGAGGATTTCGAGGGGCGTTCGATAGCCGAGACGTTTTCGGGGGCGGTTGTTCAGAAGATGTTGGACTTTCTCGAACTGCTTTGCCG
>JBKQVT010000047.1:0-6077 GCA_052139835.1 Thermoguttaceae bacterium | reverse complement strand
ACTTTTGTCCGCCGCCCTGCCGGCACGCCTAGGAATCCGAAACGTTGGGGGGACTGAAGTCCGCCCAACGACGATGGGCGGACTGAAGTCCACCCTACGACGATGGGCGGACTGAAGTCCGCCCTACACGCCCGAGAAACCGGCCACCTCAGTCGCCGCGGAGCTTCAGGCCGTGCGAGGACAGCTTGTCGCGGACTTCGTTGAGGCTCGTGACGCCAAAGTTCTTGCACTCCAACAACTCGTCGCCCGTGTGCCGGATCAACTCGCCGATGGTGCTGATGCCCAGGCGGATCATGCACTTGCGGGCACGGACGGAAAGGCTGAGGTCGGAGATCGGCCGCATGAGCAGGGCCTGCTCGTCCGGCGAGAGGGATTCCGGCTCGAAGAAGTCCAGGGCGTGCTTCTCGGGCGCCAGTTGGCCCAGCTTGAGCCCCTTGGAGGCCAGCATGTCTTTGATTTCGGTGAGACTGGTCTCGCCGAAGTTCTTGCTGCTCAAGAGGTCCTGCTCGGTGGTGCGGCAGAGATCGCCCAGGGTCATGATGCCCATCTTTTGCAGGCAGTTGCGGCTGCGGACGGAGAGCTCGAAGTCGGTCACGGGGATGTTGAGGATCTGGCCCATGCGGTCGCGCTTCTTCGCCGCGTCCTCGTCGTAGAACTGCTCGTGCGAGGCCTCGGTGTCTTTGAAGTAGAGGGCCGCCCGCGCGTGGTCCGGATACTCGTCCAGCACCCGCTGGTAGCACTGCGCGGCGCGGTCGTACTGCTCGCGGTCTTCGTACATCAGGCCGAGGTTCATCAGGGGGCCGACGAAGGAGGGGAAGCGGGCGGCGGCCCGCTTGTACATCTCCATGGCCAACTCGTCGTTGCCGCGGCGGTCGTTTTCCACGGCCAGGCCGAACAGGGCGCCGGGGTGGTCGTGATCGACCTCGACGGCGCGTTCGTAGAGGGCCACCACTTCGCTGGGATTTCCGCCCAGGGCAGCCACGGTGGCGGCCCGCTGCGCCAGGTACTCGGCCGTCTGCTCGATGGCCCCGGAGAGGTGGTCCAACACGCCCATGGCCTCGGCGGGCTTGCCGGCATAGCGGAAGGCCTCGGCGCGGGCCAGCGTGCACTGGCCGGAGTCGTAGCCGGCCCGCTCCGCCGCCTGATAGCTCTCCAGGCCCTGGTCGTACTGTTGGCGGGCGACGTGGCAGCGGCCGAGGTAGAAGTGGGCCATGGCCCCGCCGTCGCCCTGCTTCAGGACCTCGATGGCCCGATAGCAGCGGCCCAACAGGTAGAGGCAGGTCCCCAGGCGGACCATGCTCGCCGGGGTGGACTCTTCCTTGGCCTGCAACTCCGCCACGGCATCGCGGAGGATGGCGTAATTGGTCCGGTCGCGGATGATGGCCGCTTCCATGTGGCGGACTTCCTTCGGTCCGAAGGGTCCGTTGACCAGGACTGCTTGCCGCAAGTCGAATTCGACGCTCTGCACCATGGCGGTTGTTCTCCGAAGGGATTTCGGGATTTAGGGATTTAGGGATTTCGAGAAATTACGTCCGCGTCTCGAATCCCCGCTGCCCGTTCCCTAAATCCCTAAATCCCGAAATCCCCAAATCCCCAAATCCCCAAATCCCTGGCGGGCGTAGCCCGCCAAAGCCAGCGGGGGGAATCGAACCCCCAACCCCCGCATTACGAATGCGGTGCTCTGCCGATTGAAGCTACGCTGGCAAAGCGGAATCCCCTAATTTATCGCAGCCGGGCCCCGGTGGCAAGCCCTTCGCTCCCCCCTCGGGGCACATCCTCCCCAAGCCCACCGGCGGCGGCCGGCGGGAAGGGGGCAGTGGCGGCGCGGCAACGACATGCGCTACGGGCCTCAGGCCAGCCCGAAGGGCGTCAGGATAATCTTCAGCAGGATCTCAAACAATACCAGGGCAATGAACCCGCCCGCCAGTCCCATGACGATGCCCTGCACCCAACCGGCGTCGAACACGTACTTGTAGGCGATGGCCAAGGCCGGGATTCCCAGACAGGGCCCCAGCGGCAGCGAGATGAAGGTGAAGACGGCCGCAACGATCAAGTACCTCAAGTAAAAGCTGAGGAACGACCAGTCCTCCGGCCCGGAGACGTCGAAGCTCGTGAAGAGCTTGCCCAAGAGCAGGGTCAGGACCGAAAACACCAGGGCCGCGAAGGCGGTAAACGCCAGGCCGATGAGCACGAGGATGAGGATAACCATGCTGTCGCATCCTTCCGGGTCACCACGGCGAAATCAAGACGGCAACGCGGCCTATTCTCCTTCACTCACGTGGAACCCGATGCGATGGCGCTGGCGCGGCGGGCGGGCCGTGAGTTGGCGAATGGCGTCAAATACCACGCGAAATTGGGAATCGTATTTCCTCTCCAGTTCGTCCAGTCGCCGAGCCAGTTCCATGTTGGAGGCAAGCATCTCACGCAGGCGCACGAACGTCCGCATGATCTGGACGTTCACCAGCACGGCGCGCTCGCTGCGAAGCACGCTGGACAGCATAGCGACGCCCTCCTGGGTAAAGGCATACGGAAGCGAGCCACCCAGGCTGCGCTTGGATGGTATCACATTTTGTGATACCAACGCCTCAGCCTCGTCCTGGTTGAGTCGAAACATGAAATCCGCGGGGAATCGCGCTTCGTTGCGGCTGACTTGCTGGCGAAGCGCAATCGCCTTGACGCCGTACAGTGCGGCGAGGTCGCGATCGAGCATAACCTTTTGCCCACGGACGAACAGGATGGTGCGCTGGATCCGTTCGACCGGGATCAGGGAGTTCGCGGGCTTCTTCATTGTAGTTTTCAAGGCTGCCGCCTACTGCCTTCGTTTCTGTCACGGACCCGGCCTACGGCTTGATTGCTATCGTCTTAGGGGCGCCGGGGCCGGCGCTGCCCGCGACGGCCCGCCGTGGCCGGGATTGACTTGGCGCGGCCCCTCGCCGGGCTCGGGCCTCACCTCACTACACCGTTAAGCAGCGACAGAGCCAAGAGAAGCACTGCGCCGCCCGTGCAGGCCGCCACCTTCCCCGGCGTCGTCTTCCAGCCGGTCACTCCGAAGATCACGCCCACGACGCAAACGGCCAGGGCCCCCCAGGCGGCCGCGCTCGGGTCGAGCCATATTGGCCAATAGTCCCGCCTAAGTGAAAGCAGGACGAGAACCGTCAGGAAACTGGCCAGCACCAGCACGAGGCCGATGTAGGCAATGGGCTTGTTGTTCATGCATCTCCCCCGATGTTACAGGACCCCTGGGACAGACCACGGCCGCCGATTCTACCCCAGGCCGGCTGGTCGGGCAACCCCCGCCCCGGTCAACGGTTACGAGTCCTTGAGCACTCGCCACGCGCCCGCGATAATGGTCCTATCCCAGGCAAGCAGTAGCGAGGCCGCAACCGTGAACGGCAAACAGCGCGTCTATGCCGCCCTGCGACACCAGCCGGCCGACCGCATCCCTATCTTCATGTGGTTCCAGCCCGGCACGCGCCGCTTGCTGGCCGAAGCGTTCGAGGTCCCGCCGCCGTGCGTCGACGACGTGCTGGGCAACGACGTCCGCATGACCTGGGTGAACAACAACTACTGCATGGAGGGCATCGTCCACCAGCGCGACGGCCAGTCGCACGTCGATCCCTGGGGCATCCAGTGGGTCAAGCAGGGGCCCTTCAACCAGATCGCCCATTTCCCCCTGGCCGGCGCCTCGGCGAAAGAACTCCTCGACTATCGCTTCCCGCGGCAGTGCCAGGAGGAGTTGCTCTCCAGGATGGCGCCGCTGGCCGCCGCGGCCGACGAGTATTTCCTCGGCTGCGACGTCTCGCCCAACGTGTTCGAGATGTATTGGCGTCTGCGCGGGCTGGACCAGGCGCTGATCGACATGGCGGCCGAGCCGGAGTTGGCCTGCGAGATGCTGGGCCGCTGCGGCGCGTTCGCCGCCGAGTTGGCCCAGGCCGCCTGCGATCGCTTCCCCTTGGATTGGCTGTGGACCGGCGACGACGTGGCCAGCCAGCGCGCGCTGCTGATGAGTCCCGCCACGTGGCGGGCCCTGGTCAAGCCCCATTTGCAGCGCTCCTTCGACATCGGCAAGGCCCACCATCTGGCGGTCGCCTATCATTGCTGCGGCGCGTTGCGGCCCATCATTCCCGACCTGATCGAGATGGGCCTGGACGTGCTCAACCCCATCCAGTGCAACTGCGCTGGCATGGACCCGGCCGAGCTGAAGCGCGACTTCGGCGCCAAGCTGACCTTCATGGGCGGGGTCGATACCCAGGGGCTTTTGCCGATCGCCAGTGCGGATGAGGTGCGCCGGGCGACGCGCAAATTGATCGACGACATGACGTGCGATGGCGGCGGCTACATCCTGGCCGCTTCGCACACCATTCCGCCCGAGACGCCGCTGGAGAACATCTTCGCCATGTACCACGAGGCGGGCGTGACCCGCGAGGAGGCCTTCGACCGCGCGGCGGCCATCCGCGCCGCGTGCCACGGCTGTGTCAGCCGTGCAGACCGGATCGATGAGACGCAACGGCACGGCTGACACAGCCGTGGCACGCGCCGGCCAGCCCCCGCTTGTCAAGCCATAGCACGGGAAGGTACACTGAGTAGTTGCCATGCAGCCCGTGAAGTTGAACATCCTCCACATCGACAGCCGGCGGGACGACATCCGCGCGGCCCTGGCGGAGCTGCGCCGCCGCCTCAGCCCGGAAGGCAACGTCGTCAGCCAAGCCGGCCGCCAGCGGACCCTCGAGGTCTTCGGCGAGCCGCTCTCCCCGCTCCAGGTGGTCCAGCGGATCTGCGGCGACGTGAAGGCCCGCGGGCTGGCCGCCGTGCTGGACTATTCGCGGCGGATCGACAAGGCCGAGCTTCCCGCCGAGGAGATTCGCGTGCCGGCGGCCGAGCTGGATCGGGCCCATGCCGCGGCCGACCCCCAACTGCTGGCCGCCCTGCGCCGCATCCGCCGGCGGATCGAGGATTTTCAAAGGGCGATCCTCCAGCACGACGTGCGCCTGGACATGCCCAACGGCTACTTGAAGCAGCGCTACAGGCCGCTGGGCCGCGTGGGAATTTGCGTGCCCGGCGGGGCGGCCGCCTATCCGTCCACCGTGCTGATGACCGCCGTGCCCGCCCAGGTGGCCGGCGTCGCCCAACTGGCCGTGGTCGCGCCGCCCACGCCCTTCGGCGCCTTCAACCCGGCGCTGTTGGCCACCTGCCGCGAACTGGAGATCACCGAGGTCTATCGCCTCGGCGGCGCCCAGGCCGTCGCCGCCCTGGCCTACGGCGTCGAGGGCATCCCCCGCGTGGACAAGATCGTCGGGCCCGGCAACCTCTTCGTCGCCCTGGCCAAGCGACACGTCTACGGCGAGGTCGACGTCGATTCCATCGCCGGCCCCAGCGAAGTGGTGGTGATCGTCGACCGTACCACGCGGCCCGAATATACCGCCGCCGACTTGATCGCCCAGGCCGAGCACGCCCCCGGCGCCAGCATCCTCATCGGCTGGGATGAGGCGGCCCTGCGGCGCACGGTCGTCGAGCTCGGCCGCCAGTTGGCCGGCCTGGAGCGGGGCGAGTTGGCCCGCCAGAGCCTCGAAGAGTTCGGCGCCGTCATCCTCGCCCGCGACGTCGAGGAGGCCTGCGCGCTGGCCGACGACATCGCCCCCGAACACCTCCACATCGCCACCGACAACGCCGAGTGGCTGGCGGAGCGGATCCTCCATGCCGGGGCGATTTTCCTGGGAAATTTCACCCCCGTGGCCCTGGGCGATTATGCCGCCGGCCCCTCCCACGTCCTGCCCACCAGCGGCACGGCCCGCTTCGCCAGCGGCCTGTCGGCCAACGCCTTCCTCCGCAGCACCAGTGTCCTCCACTTCACCCGCCAGGGCATGACCAACCTCGCCCCCGACGTGCAAGTCCTCGCCGACACCGAGGGCCTGACCGGTCACCGCGCGAGCGTCGATATAAGGATGAAGGATTAATTGGGCAGCGCCACTTTGGCACGTCTCGATGCTGTAAATCCGCGTCGGGAAAGGCCATAGGGCGCCGGGCTGCACGTTAGATTATACATGATTTGATGTGGTTGATGTCGATGCCCATCGCAG
>JBKQVT010000046.1:0-10115 GCA_052139835.1 Thermoguttaceae bacterium | reverse complement strand
CGCGGGTGCCACTGCTGGCTTGTCCAGCAGTGTGACCCTTGCCCAGGTCCGGCACTGCTGGGCAAGCCAGCAGTGGCACCCATCCGGCGGACACTCTGGGAATTGTGCGGCCGCAAGATAATTGTGGCGCGGTTGCGATATCGGGCCATTGACTTCTCCGGCGCCGCGGCGAAGAATTCGTTGGCGGTTCGTTGCCCACAAGGACCTTTTTCGGGGAGGTACAAGCCGTGAGTCCGGTTTCATCGCAGACGGCGGGGTTGGAGATTCGCGCGGCGGCATTGGAGGAGGGGGCCGAGGTCCTCAGCGACGATGCCCTGCGGTTCGTGGAGAAGCTGGTCCGCGAGTTCGCGCCGCGCCGCGAGGAGTTGCTCCGCCGCCGCCGGCAGCGGCAACGGGACTTCGACGCCGGCAAGTTTCCCGATTTCCTCGCCGAGACCGAGCAGATCCGCCGCGGCGAGTGGACGGTGGCCCCCGTGCCCGACGACCTCGAAAATCGCCGCGTCGAGATCACCGGGCCGACCGACCGGAAGATGATCATCAACGCCTTGAATTCCGGGGCCAACGTCTACATGGCCGACTTCGAGGACGCCAATACGCCGACCTGGCAGAATCTGGTGGCGGGGCAGGCGAACCTGGCCAGGGCGGTCGACGGCACCATCAGCTACACCAGCCCCGAGGGAAAGCAGTACCAGTTGGACAAGCAGACGGCCACGCTGATGGTGCGGCCGCGGGGCTGGCACCTGCCGGAGAAGCACGTGTGGCTGGACGGCGAGCCGGTGCCGGGGTCGCTGTTCGACTTCGGGCTGTTCTTCTTTCACAATGCCCGCCGCCTGCTGGAGCGGGGGACGGGGCCCTATTTTTACCTCCCCAAGCTGGAAAGCCATTTGGAGGCGCGGTTGTGGAACGAGGTGTTCCTCATGGCCGAGGACGAGTTGCACATTCCGCGGGGGAGCATCCGCGCCACGGTGCTCATCGAGACCATCCCGGCGGCCTTCGAGATGGACGAGATCCTCTACGCCCTGCGGGAACATTCGGCGGGGCTGAATTGCGGCCGCTGGGATTACATCTTCAGCATCATCAAGAAGTTCCACAAGCACGCGGCGTTCACCATGCCGGACCGCGGGCAGGTCGGCATGACCGCCCATTGCATGCGCTGCTACTCGCTGCTGGCGATCAAGACCTGCCATCGCCGGGGGATTCACGCCATCGGCGGCATGGCGGCGCAGATTCCCAACCGCCGCGACGCGGCGGCCAACGAGGCGGCGCTGGAGAAGGTGCGGGCCGACAAGGTCCGCGAGGCCGACGACGGTCACGACGGCACGTGGGTGGCTCATCCCGGCCTGGTGGCGCTGGCCCGCGATGCCTTTGACGCCCGCATGCCGCTGGCCAACCAGATTTCCCGGCGCCGCGACGATGTCCAGGTGACGGCCAAGGACCTCTTGACCGTGCCGCAGGGCGAGATCACCGAGGCGGGGCTGGCGCAGAACATCGACGTGGGCGTGCAATACATGGCCGCCTGGCTGGCGGGAAGCGGCTGCGTGCCGCTCTACAACCTCATGGAGGACGCCGCCACCGCGGAAATCTCCCGCGCCCAACTCTGGCAGTGGCTCCACCAGCCCAACGGCGTCCTCTCCGACGGGCGGAAGATCACGGCGGAACTGCTCCGCGGGGCCTTCCACACGCAGATGGACCGCCTGCGGCGGACGGTCGGGGCGGAGGCCTTCGCGCGCGGGACCTACGATCCGGCAAGGAAGCTGATCGAGACGATTGTTTTCAAGGACGAGTTCACCGAGTTCATGACGCTCGAGGGATACGAGCACTTGGCTTGAGCCTCGCGCCGCACGACGGCGGCGCCGCGGGCTCGAAGGAGGGGATTATGGGCGAATGTGGAGCCTGGGAATTGGAGCAGTCATGGAAGGTGGACGATCGTTGGGTGGAGGTCAACCGCCCGTATACCGCCGACGACGTGGTGCGGCTGCGGGGCAGCGTGAAGATCGAGCACACGCTGGCCCGCCTGGGGGCGGAACGCTTGTGGAGGCTGCTGCGGACAGAGCCTTATGTGCGTACGCTGGGGGCCCAGACCGGGGCCCAGGCCGTGGAAATGGTGCAGGCGGGGCTGAAGGCCATTTACGTCAGCGGCTGGCAGGTGGCCGGTGACACGAACACCGCCCAGCAGACCTATCCCGATCAGAGCCTTTACCCGGTCGATAGCGTGCCGACGCTGGTGCGGCGGATCAATAATGCCTTGCAGCGGGCCGACCAGATCAGCGCCAGCACGCGGCTGAGCGAGCAGATGCCCTACTGGTATGCGCCGATTCTGGCCGACGCCGAGGCGGGCTTCGGCGGCGTGCTCAACGCCTTCGAGTTGATGAAGGCCATGATCGAGGCGGGGGCGGCCGCGGTCCACTTCGAGGACCAACTCTCCTCGTCGAAGAAATGCGGCCACATGGGAGGCAAGGTGCTGGTGCCCACCCAGGAGGCGGTCGCCAAGCTCATCGCCGCCCGGCTGGCCGCCGACGTGCTGGACGTCCCCACGCTGATCGTCGGCCGGACCGACGCGATGGCGGCCGGGCTGTTGACCAGCGACGTCGATTCCCGCGACCAAGAATTCCTCACCGGGGAGCGGACGGTGGAAGGGTTCTTCGAGGTCCGCGCCGGGCTGCCGCAGGCGATCGCCCGCGGGCTGGCCTACGCCCCCTATGCCGACATGGTCTGGTGCGAAACTTCCACGCCCGACCTCGACGAGGCCGAGCAGTTCGCCGAGGGGATCCACGCCCGCTATCCCGGCAAGCTGCTGGCCTACAACTGCTCGCCCTCGTTCAATTGGAGCAAGGCCCTGACCGAGGAGCAGATCGCCTCCTTCCAGCGGAAGCTGGCGGGGATGGGCTACAAGTTCCAGTTCGTCACGCTGGCGGGGTTCCACGCCCTGAACATGAGCATGTTCGAGCTGGCCCACGCCTACCGCGACGAAGGGATGCTGGCCTATTCGCAGTTGCAGCAGCGGGAATTCGAGCTGGAGCGCAATCACGGCTACCGGGCCGTGAAGCACCAGTCGTTCGTCGGCGCCGGATACTTCGACGCGGTGACGCAGGTTGTTTTCGGGGGCCAGAGCTCGCTGGCCGCGTTGAAGGGCTCCACCGAGCAGGCGCAGTTTACCGAGAAGACGCCGGTCTTCTCCGAGGCGGAGATCCACCACGTCGCCGGCGACGACCTGGTCCGGCTTTCCCGGACGCAGAAGCAGCTCCTCGGCGACACCGTCACCAGCAGTTGAAGGAGACCTTTCGATGTTCGACGAGTTCCACGGGGCTGCCGGGGCAGTCTTCGAGAGTGCCGCGCGCGGGGGACTGCTGATCCGCAACCCCGATATGGACCGCCTGAAGGCCCTCGCCCTGGAGGAGCCCGAAGTCAGGCTGACCAAGTACGGCAGCATCTACGCCGATTCCGAGCCCATGTCGCGGGTGGCGAAGTTCACCCGGAACAACATCGACGACCGCTTCGGCGCGGCCGAGGGGGAGCTCCTGGAGCAGGCCCGCCGGGCCCTGGCCGGCGAGGAACTCGTCTCCATCGACGTGGCCGTGGGCGACGGCACCGAGGGCATCACCGCCCGGCTGATCGTGCCGCGGAGATTCGCCCACGTGGCCTACGGCGGCCTGAAGCTCTTCAAGCCGGCCGCGACCGACAACCCCACCTACCAGGTCGTGCTGTTCTTCGACGAGGCCTTCGAGGCCAACAAGGGCAAGCCGCTGCCGCAGAAGGACGTCACGGTGCGGCTGGCCCATGCCCCCGACGGCCGCCTGGTGAAGTTCGTCCGCAACAGCAATTACTTCGGCGAATGGAAGAAGGGGGTGTTCGCCGGGGAAGACTATCGGGCCAAGCTCCACGGCGACGCCATCTTCCTCCACGCCGCCTGCCGCAAAGACACCCTGGAAAACCGCCACGGCGCCTACGTGACCACCTATTCGCTGATCGTGGCCCTCAGCGCCAACGGCAAGACCAGCACCTCTTGCCGCATCCTCGCCCGCAAGGGCCACGAACGCTCCTGGGTCATCCAGGACGACGGCGGCACGCTGCTGCGCGACGGGCGGTTCCGCGGCTTCGAGGCCGGCGGCCTCTTCGTCAAGACCGACTGCCTCAACCCCGGCGACCAGCGGGAAGCCTACTACGCCTGCCTCCGCAAGGACACCTTCCTGGAGAACGTCGCCGTCAACGGCGAGGGGAGCATCGACTTCTACGACCTGGCCCGCACCAGCAACGGCCGCGCGGTCGTCCAGCGCCGCGACTTCGTCCACACCGCCAACGACATCAACGCCAAGCGGGTCGATAATCTCTTCCTCATCACCCGCGGCAACATCATCCCCGCGGTGGCCAAGCTGACGCACCAGCAGGCGGCCGCCTTCATGGTGCTGGGCCAGTCGATGGAGTCCTCCGCCGGCGATCCCACCCAGGCCGGGGCCATCAAGAACGAGTTCTTCTACGATCCCTTCGTCGCCGGCGACCGCAGCGAGCACGCCAACCTCTTCTACGACATCCTCCAGGCCAATCCGCGGATCAACTGCTACCTGCTCAACACCGGCGGGGTCGGCGAGGGGGCCTCCTACAAGGACATCACCCTGGCCGACACCATGGGAATTCTCGATTCGCTCTTCCGCGGCGGGGCCGAGGAATGGGTCCCCTCGCCGAAGACGGGGCTGGTGATCCCGCGTTCGATCCGCGCCGTGGATTCGATTCTCATGCGGCCGGAGAAGCTCTTTGCGGCCGCCGATTTCACCGCCCGGCAGCGGGCCCTGGATCGTCAGCGGGCCGAGTACCTGGAGAACTATCCGGGGCTGGAGCCCAAGGTCAAGGCGGTCTTTCAGGACCGCATCGCGGAGTTGCTGCACGCCGGGTAACGGGCCCGCGGTTCCTCCGTTTTTTTCTCCGCCCCCACGCCCACCGGCTGCGCCCGGTGGGAAATGCGCCGGAGAAAAACGCGGTTTCATGCCCGCCGGTTCCGCGCCCGGCGTCCGCAGAGAGAACAGCGGAACGATCCAAGCTCAAGCCTTGGGGCGCTGCCGCGGTCAATCCACGTACTGGTTGAGCCGCTGGATCAGCTCGCCCCGCGGATCGCGGACGGCGATCTCCAGCGGCATCTGGCCGGGCAGACTGTGCGTGGCGCAGCCGAAACAGGGGTCGTAGGCCCGGAAGGCCATCTCCACCATGTTCAACAGCCCCTGGTTGACCACCCCCTTGTGGATCAGGCCCTGGGCGGCCTTCTTCACCGACATCGAGATGGCGGCGTTGTTGTTCGTCGTGCCGACGATCAGGTTCACCTTCGTCAGGATGCCGCGCTCGTCGGTGGTGTAGTGGTGGGTCAGCGTGCCCCGCGGGGCCTCGACGCAGCCGACGCCCTCGGTCGGCGTCGCCGTGGGCAAGACGCGATACTCGCGGCTGGTGATCTGGGGATCGGCGGCCAACTCGACCCAGCGCTCGGCGGCGTAGAGCAGCTCGATCAAACGGGCCCAATGCGTGGCCAGCGTGTGGTGGATCGGCTTGCCCCCCAGCGTTTCATACATGCGGCGATACTCGGCCGCGGCCAGCGGCGTGGCCATGCCGTCGGCGGCGTTGCAGCGCGCCAGCGGCGTGGCCTTGTAGACCCCCGAGTCCTCGCCGTCGACGAAGCCCTTCCAGCCGATCTTCCGCAAGTAGGGGAACTTCAGGTACGACCAGGGCTCGACCCGCTCGGCGACGAAGTCGCGATACTGGGCCGCATCGTAGCGGGCATGTTCCTTGCCGCTGGGGCTGGTGACGCGAATCTTGCCGTCGTAGAAGTTCGTCAGGTTCTTGGCGTCGACCATGCCCATGTTGTAGGTGCGATGGACGAACACGTCGCCGGTGATCAACTCGACGTATTTCGAGTTGGCCAGCACGAGGTCGGCGAAGATTTTCAGGGAGAAGCGGGCGAACTCGACGGCCTCGCGGCCGCGGGCCTCGATCTCGACGCGCTGCTCCTCGTCGATGCCGTGGCTGACTCCGCCGGGCAGTCCCCAGTTGGGATGCACGGCCCGGCCGCCGATGAGCTTGATGAGGGCGTGGCCGTCGCGGCGCATCTTCAGCACCTTGCCGGCCACGTCCATGCCGACTCTCTTTACCACGCCGAGGATGTTCCGCTCCTCGGGGGGCGCGTCGGGGCCGCAGACGAAGTCCGGCCCGCCCAGGGCGTAGAAGTGCGTCGTGTGGTCGGTGGCGTAGAAGATGCTGTAGAAGAGCTCGCGGAGCTTCTTGGCGGCCGGCGGCGGATCGACGTGCCACAAGGCGTCCAGGGCCTTGGTGGCGGCCATGTGATGGGCCTCCGGGCAGACGCCGCAGATGCGGGCGGTGAGGTTGGGCATGTCCTCGGCCGGACGGCCCACGCAAAACTGCTCGAATCCCCGCAGCTCCGGAATCTGCAAATACGCGTTGGCCACCTCCCCCGCGTCGTCGAGGAAGATGTCGATCTTGCCGTGCCCTTCCAGCCGGGTCACCGGGTCGATGGAAATGCGTCTGGTCGTGGTCGTCGTCGCGGTGCTCATTTCACGCCCTCTCCGTCTCCGTTGCCATGTCCCTTGCCGTTGCCGCCGCTGGGCCGCTTCTTCCGCCGCAGCAGGCTGTCGGCCAGGCTGAAACGGTAGAAAGTGCCGACTGGATCGGGGATTCCCTCGCTGATGATGCGTTCGATCTCTTCGGGGTCGTTGGAGTCGATCACCGAGGCGATGCCGCTCATCAGCCGGGCGCCGATGCCTTCGGTGCCCTCGTTGGCTCCGTGGCAGCCGATGCAGGGCGAGTTGACCTGCGGGCACAGCGCCCCGCAGCCGGCCCGCGTGGCGATCCCGCAGCAGAGCAATCCCAATTCCAGCAGGCAGGTTTCCTCGTCCGGGATGATCTGCCAGGTGCGGTGGAACTGCTTGATTTTCTTCTCGCTCCGCTTCCGCTTGCACTCGTCGCAGACGGTGGTCGTGGCGCCCAGGACCGAGCCCTTCGGCGGCAGCTTGCCCTCGACGATGGCCGCGATCGCGTCCCAAATCTTGTCCGATTCCGGCGGGCAGCCGGGCAGATAGTAGTCCACCTCGACGGTCTGCGCCAGCGTCTTGAGCGTGTCGTAGAAGACCGGCAGATAGAGCGTGCCCTCGGGCATCTTCGTGCGGTGCTGGGGGCGCACGTCGCGGGGATTGTCCGGGGCCGTGGCCGAGCCCTCCTTGTAGACCGTGTCGAAGATCGACTGCCGGTCGTTGAGGTTGCCCAATCCGGGGATGCCGCCCTCGCAGGCGCAGGAGCCGAAGGCCACCAGGACCTTCGACTTGCGGCGGAGCAGGCGGGCCATGTATTCCTGTTCGCTGGTGCGGATGCCGCCGTTGAAGAGGCAAACGTCGATCTGGCCGTCGGCGAGTTTTTCGATGTCGCGGACCTTGCCGTCGGCGATGCAGGGGCAGAGCACCAGGTCGAAGGCGGCGTCGACGTCGAGGATCTTGGCGTCAATGCCGAGGATGGAGATTTCGCAGCCGCCGCAGGAGGCGGCCCAGTAGATGGCCAGCTTCTTCTTGGTTTTAACGGCGGGGGCGGCGACTTGGATCATGTGGGGACCTCCATCACTTCCTCGTGCTCCTTGGCGATGTCGGCCAGGCTCTCGCGGCGGTGGCCGTCTTCGAACCAGTTGGCCGTCCAGTCGAGCGGGCCCAGCCGGCGGACGTCCTCGATCAGGCGGTTGATCGCCTCGGCCAACTGCTGCCCTTCGGCGGCCGAGGCCCACACGAGCCGGACCCGATCGGGCTCGACGCCCAGCGCGGCCAGGGTGTGCTTGAGCATAGCGTAGCGGCGCATCGTCTTGTAGTTCTGATCGATGTAATGGCACTCGCCGGGGTGGCAGCCGGCGATGAGCACGCCGTCGGCGCCCAGGGCCAGGGCCTTGAGCACGAAGCTGGGATCGACCCGCCCGCTGCACATCGTGCGAATGAAACGGACGTTGGGGGAATATTTGATCCGTGCCGTGCCGGCCAGGTCGGCTGCCCGGTACGAACACCAATTGCAGACGAAACCGAGGATCTTCGGCTCGAAGGTGTGTTCAGTCATGGTGGTTTTCTCGTGTTCCCCCTCTCCCTCCGGGAGAGGGTCGGGGTGAGGGCTGATGGTCCAAACGCTTCGCTGGGTTTGCTTGCCTTCCGCAAGCCCTCACCCTAACCCTCTCCCGGAGGGAGAGGGGACGGCTTGCGGGGACCTCTCCGATAATTTCCTACGTGTTGGCTCCGGCGCCTTGGAAGGAAAATCCCGGGTCCTCGTCCGGGGAAACGGCCGCCGGCGCACCGGCAAGCTTCGCGGCGGACATCTCGCCATCGCCCTGGGCGTCCCACAGGGCGCCGCGGATCTCGGCCATGATTTGCGCGTTGCTGAAGTGCGCGCCGCTGATGACGCCGGCCGGGCAGGCTGCCACGCAGGTGCCGCAGCCCTTGCACATCGAGGCGATCACGCGGCTGACGCTCTTTTCCTCGTCGAACTCGATGGCGTTGTACGGGCAGAGGTTGTTGCACACCCGGCAGCCCGAACAGGCCTCTTCGTTGATCGTGGCCACGATCGGCTCGATCATCACCTGGCCCTTGGTGATCATGCCGGCGATGCGGGCGGCGGCGGCGGCGCCCTGGGCCACCGAGGCGGGAATGTCCTTCGCCCCCTGGCAGGCCCCGGCCACGAACACCCCGTCGGTCATCGTGGCCACCGGGTCGAGCTTGGGGTGGCGCTCGGTGTACCAGCCGGCCATGCTGCAGGAAATGCCGCACTTCAGCCCCAGCTCCTTGGCGTCGGCCTGCGGCTCGATGGCGCCCATGAGGATCACCATGTCGACCGGGATGCGGCGCTGCCGGCCCACCAGCGTGTCTTCGACCTGGACGACGAGCTTGCCCTCCTCGCTGGAGAGCCGCGGGGCGTCGCTCACCTCGGCCACCTTGCCGCGGACGAAGTGCATGCCTTCCTGCAGGAGCCGCTGGTAGAACTCCTCGTAGCCCTTCTGGTTGGTCCGCATGTCGATATAGAACGAATACACCTCGGCATGGGTCTTCTCCAGCACGAGGTGGCCGAACTTCAGCGCCGCCATGCAGCAGACCGCCGAGCAGGACTCGTTGTGCTTCACGTCGCGGCTGCCGACGCAGTGGATGATGGCCACCGCCTTGGGCTCGGTCTTGCCGTCGCGGAGCACGATCTTGCCGTTGGTCGGGCCGGCGGCGTTGCAGAGCCGCTCGAACTCCATATTGGTATAGACGTTGGGCAGCCGGCCGTAGCCGTATTGCGGCAGCTTGCGGCAGTCGAAAAGCTTCCAGCCGGTGGCCAGGATGATGTTGCCCACTTCGAGCTCGACGATTTCGTCTTTCTGGTCGAAGGCGATGGCGTTGGTGGGGCAGAGCTTCTCGCAGGCCCGGCACTTGCCGCGCTCGAACCAGATGCAGGCGGCCGTGTCGATCACGGGAATCCGCGGCACGGCCTGGGGAAAGGGCGTGTAGATCGCCTTGCGATTTCCCAGGCCGGCCTCGAAATCGCGGTCCACGACCTTCTTCGGGCACTTCTCCACGCAAATCCCGCAGCCGTTGCAGATGCTCTCGTTGACGTAGCGGGCCTTCTTGCGGACCTTGACGCGGAAATTGCCCACCGACCCGCTCACCTCCTCCAACTCCGAGTAGGTCAGCAGGGTGACGTTCTCGTGCTGGCCGGCCTCGGACATCTTGGGCGTGAGGATGCAGGCCGAGCAGTCCAGCGTGGGGAAGGTCTTGTCGAACTGGGCCATGTGCCCGCCGATTGAAGGCTCGCGCTCGACGAGGTGCACCGGATAGCCGGAGTCGGCCAGTTCGAGCGTGGCTTGCAGACCGGCGATGCCGCCGCCAACGACCAGCGTGGCCGGGTTGACCTTCACGTACATCCGCTCCAGCGGCTGTTGGTAGCGGACCCGCCCGGCGGCTGCGGCCACCAGGGCCTTAGTCTTCTCGGTGGCCGCCTTCTTGTCGGTGTGGACCCACGAGCAGTGCTCGCGGACGTTGGTCATCTGCAGCAGGTAGGGGTTCAGGCCGGCGTTCTCGCAGGCGCGGCGGAAGGTCTTCTCGTGCAGGTGCGGCGAGCAGGCG
>JBKQVT010000045.1:0-13748 GCA_052139835.1 Thermoguttaceae bacterium | reverse complement strand
AGCGTCTTTCGTTCGTCGTCCGTCAGCGTGATCCGTCGAGCGTGTTTCATGGGTTTCTTTCTCCGTATAAGGATGAAACCCCGAACACGCCAATAAGTTCCGCTATTTATGTATCACTACACTAGATGACACAAGGAGTTACGTAGTATCCGGCACACGCCGTGTGCCGTCTCTCCGCACACGGCGCGTGCGGAATACTTTTTGAATGCGTGCCGAGTGTTGCTTGGCCCATGGCATCGGGTTATACTCCAGGGGTGCCGATTTCCCGCCTGCCCTGGAGGCGGCCGCGACAGCAGACTGGGTGCCACTGGCTCTGCCAGTGCCCGCTCGGGCCGGTGACAGAAAAGCACTGGCAGAGCCAGTGGCACCCGTCCGCCCGCTCGCGGCCATGGCCTCCAGGGCCAAGTCCACTCACACCTGATGCAGAAGGAGTTCGCCATGCACCGCTTCACTCCCGCTTTACTCCTGCTGGGCGTGCTCGCTGGGCCGATCTCGGCGACGGCGGCCGACGCGCCGCCGGTGAAGAAATACTTCGCCCATGCGGTCGTCGAGGACCGCGACGGGGTCATCGCGCCGTGGTATCGCGGCCAGAACGGCCAGTGCGACTTCCGCGTCCGCGTGGCCGCCGAGACGCTCAAACGCTATCCCTGGACGGACAAGAAAGTGGCGGTCATGGCGGCGCCCTATTTCGTCTTCACCGGAAGCTGGGGCATCAAGCCCGACGGCACCATCCTCGTCAGCCCGCAATTGGACGATTGGATGAACGCCGACGTCGGTCAGCGGTCGGTGAGCATGTTGGGCGGAATGACCGAGTATTATCGCTACACGGGCGACCCGGCGGCCATCGGCATCATGACCTTGACCGCCGACTACCTGCTGGATTACTGCCAGACCCCGGCCGGTCACCCCTGGCCCAACTTCATCATCAGCGCGCCGGTCAAAGGCAAAGCCTTCGGGCAGGCCAACCCGCACGGCTTCATCCAGTTGGACCTCTGCGGGCAGCTCGGCTCGGCCCTGCTGGGGGCCTACAAGGTGACGGGAAATCCCCGCTACCTGGCGGCCGTCCAGCACTGGGCCGACCTGCTGGCCGAGCACTGCGACCTGCGCCCCGGCGCGGTGCCGTGGAACCGCCACGCCAACCCCAAGGATGCCCCCAGGGATTGGAGCCAGAAAGAGACCGCCGGGATGTCGCTCACGTTGCAATTCCTCAACGACATGATACGAACGGGCTACCGCGGCCAGGGCGACGCGCTGGTGAAGGCCCGCGACGCCGGGGAAAAGTATCTCCGCGACGTCCTGCTGGCCCGGTGGAGCGATAATCCCATCTTCGGGCATCAATTCTGGGACTGGGACAATCCGGTCTACACCTGCGCGGTGCCCAGCTACACGGCCCAATACATGATGGACCGCCGCGAGGCCTTTCCGCAATGGAAGACGGACATCCGCAATACCATGTCGATGTTCTTCTGCCGCTCGAGCGTCGATCCGGGTTCCGCCGGCGACGTCTACTCGGGGGCGTGGGCATTTCCCGAGGCGAGCAACTGCTGCGGCAAGTCGCTGCAATATCCGACGATGCACATGGCGGCCGCGCTGGCCCGCTACGCGGCGCTGACCGGCGACCCCTGGGCGCGGGAGGTCGCCCGCCGGCAAACCATCCTCTGCACCTACGACGCCCACGAGACCGGCGTGGTGGAAGACAACGTCGACGGCGGCGTGATGGTGGCCGGGCAGTGGTTCAATCTCGCCCACCCCTGGCCCCTGCGGATGGTGATGGAGATGCTCGCCTGGCAGCCGGAGTGGTTCGGCCCGGCCCGCGAGAACCACATCATGCGATCCACTTCCGTGGTCCGCGACGTTCGCTACGGCAAGGGCCGGGTGGCCTACCGGACTTTCGATGCCGAGGCGCCTTGTGAGGACGTGTTGCGGCTGGCCTTTACGCCGACGGCCGTCTCGGCCGACGGCAAGCCGTTGCAACTCCGGCAGGACGCGGCGGAAAACGGCTACACGGTCAAGCCACTTTCTAACGGCGACTGCATTGTAACGGTTCGCCACGAGGGCTGCCCCGCGATCCTTGTCGAGGGCGACGACCCGCAGCATAGCGTCGCACACGAGAGGCTGGAGTACGAGGGCGCTCACTCGCCCTACGGCAAGAAGTGGGGCGAGGCCCTCATGGCCGGGGCGCGCGCTCGCCTGACCTTCCATGGCAATCAAGTCCGCCTCATCGGCCAGGCCGGGCCCGACGGCGGCAAGGCCGACGTCTATCTCGACGGCGTGAAGCAGCTCTGCGGCATCGACTGCTGGTGCCCGCAGGTCCGCATGGGTCAGGTCCTCTGCTACAAGAATGGCCTCGCCCAGGGCAAGCACACGCTGGAGATCGTCGCCACCGGGACGAAGAATGCGGTCTCCCGCGGCACGAACGTCCACATCGAGGGCATCCAGTACTCCGCCGCACAAGGGGAAAGCAGTTTCGGCCCCGGCGGCGGCCCCACCGACACGCAGCGGGTGATCTTCGGCTACGTGGGCCGCAAGGACTTCGTCGATTCCAGCGGCTCCGCGTGGCGCCCCGCCACCGAGTTCATCCTGCGGCTGGGCCCGATGGCCGACCTGGTGCCCGCCTCGTTCTGGACCGAGCCGCAACTGAAAGACGTGGCCGGCACGGCGGACCCGGAACTCTACCGCTACGGCGTCTACGGCCGCGATTTCACCGCCTACTTTACCGTCTCTCCGCAGCAGAGCTACCATGTGCGGCTGAAGTTCTGCCAGGCCCACAAGCCCTCCGAGCCCGGCGGCTATGCGACCAACATCGAGATCAACGGCCGTCCAGCGGCCACCGACATGGACGTGGCCGCCACGGCCGGCGGGCTGGGCAAGGCGGTCGATCTGGTCTTCAACGACATCCGGCCGCAGCATGGCGTGATCGCCGTCCGCTTCCTCGGCAGCCCCGGGACCATTGCCATGATCCAGGCGATCGAAGTCGGTCCCGGCCCGGCAGGCGAGGGGGCCAAGCCGGTGGCGTTCCCCTTCCCGCCCGACAGGAACCGCCTGGGCGATGCGGGCTTTGAAGAGCCGATGCCGGGAATCATCGGCGTCGGTGGCCAGGGCTACAGCGGCGCGGCACGCATGCCTTGGAACTACCTGTTCCTCGGCCCCAATCAAGGGGTCATCTTCCCCGAGTCCGCCTACGCGATCCATCCGGACTGGGGTTCGCCAAAACCGCACAGCGGCAAGGACGCCGTGCGCACCATGGCGATGGAGAAAGACGCCCACACCCAGGTCTACCAGGACCTGGCCGTCGTGGCCCAAACATCCTATCGGGCCTCGGTCTGGGTGCAGGCGGTCGATCTGCACGGCAAGGGATTCGGCGCCCACGCCGGCGATTCGGCCGGACTGAGCGTGATCGAGCTGGACGCCACCGGCAAGGTGCTGATCGAGCATCCCAAGGCGGCCGTGACCAAGGCGGGCGGCTATCAGCAGTTGTCGCAGTCGCTGACGACGACGGCAAACACCGCGAAATTGCGGTTCCTGTTGGACACCGTCATCGGCTGCCGTTATGACCAGGGCCACGTGACCTACGACGATTGCACGTTGGTGCGGGAAGTGAAGTAGCCTGCGGTGGGTGGCACTGCTGGCTTGTCCAGCAGTGTTGGCCTGCGCTTGCCTGCTGCACTGCTGGACAAGCCAGCAGTGGCACCCAGGAGCACGATCATGAGCCAGAGCCGGCGGATCGCCTTGTTCATGGGGCAGGACGTGGGCTTCTGCCGCGACGTCATCCGCGGCATCCGTGCCTATGCCATCGACAAGCCGGAGTGGGTCTTCCAGAACGGCCCGCCCGAGTCGTCCGTGGTCCAGGCATTCCGGCAATGGAAGCCGCACGGGATCATCGCCCAACTGCTCACGGCGGAGCTTGCCGGCGAGGTGCTCAAGCTGCGCAAGCCGGTCGTGGACACGTCGTGCTCGGTGCCGCGGCTGCGGGCGCCGGTGGTGGACGTGGACCACGAGGCGGTGGGACGCCTGGCGGCGGAGCATTTCCTGGAGCGCGGGCACCGGCACTTCGGCTTCTTCGGCAGCGACTGGGCGCATTACTCGAAACTGCGGGAGGCGAGTTTCCGGCGGCGGCTGGCCCAGGCCGGCCACACCGTCTCCGCCTGCTACGTCGAATACCTGTTGCGGCTGCCGGCGCTGATGGAGTCGAAGCGCGCGGCGGCGCGTGTGCGGCGCTGGCTCGAGGGGCTGCCCAAGCCGGTGGCGATCCTGGCGGCCAACGACATCCCGGCCCGCGAGCTGGCCGACGCCTGCCGGCGATTCGCCCTTCGCGTGCCCGACGACGTGGCCCTATTGGGCGTGGACAACGACGACCTGGAGTGCGGACTGACCTCGCCGCCGCTATCGAGCGTGGCCACGCCCGCGCGGCGGATCGGCTACGAGGCGGCCAAGTTGCTGGACGAGTTGATGGCCGGCAAGCCGGCGCCGCGGCAGGGCGTGTTTCTGCCGCCCATCGGCGTTGTGACCCGCGCGTCCACCGACGCCTTGGCGATCCCCGACGCGGCGGTGGTGGCGGCCTTGAACTTCATCCGCAGCCGCGCCGCCGACGACATCCGCGTCGACGAGGTGGCGGCGGAGGCCGCCGCCGGGCGGCGCATGCTGGAATACAAGTTCCGCCACCTGGTGGGGCATACCATCCTGGAGGAGATCCGCCGCGTCCGCCTGCAGCGCGTCAAGCAGCTCCTCAGCGACACCGATTTGCCGATGCCCGCCATCGCCCGGCGAGCCGGTTTTTCCACGCCGCAGCGGATGTCGGTGGTCTTCCGGCAGGCCACCGGCCTGACCCCCTCGGCCTATCGCCAGCAGACCCAGGTCCGCGACGACTAGCTTCGCAAAATGACACAAGAATTACGGAAACGGGTATTGTGACCGGCCGGCGGCGGCGCTAGACTCGAAAGAGGAAATGGGAAGCTCACCACGCGTTTGCGATCACGCATTTTCCAAAGGGGCCCGTCATGACGAGAAGAGCTTGCACGCCGGTGGCTGTTGCGATCATTCTGCTGGCGTCCGCCGCGGCGCTGGCCGCGGAAACGTCGCCGGCGACCACTTTCGTGCGCGGCTTTCGCGGTGATCCGCAGGGCGGCTTTCAGGGCGCCTGGGGCACGCACCTGGGCGATTCGCAGATGTTCGGCGTCCGCCAGAAGAAAGGCGTCGCGGAGATGCAGTGGAAGAGCGCGCCGCTGCCGGCGGAGATCTCCAGCCAGAGCGTGACCTTCGTCTTCACCGGGGCCGTGGGATCGGGGCCCAGCGGCGGCAGTTTCACGATCTTCGTCAACGGGCACGCCGCGGCGGATTGCGACGCGGTGCTGGAGTCGACGCAGTTTCCCCCGCGGGCCAAGGACTGCCGCCTGCTCTACGACGTCCGCGCCTGCAACGGGCAGCAGTCCTCCGGGCACTTCTTCTTGACCGTGCCCAAGGCGTGGGTTACGGCGGGCGAGGCGGCGGCCCTCCAGGTCAAGGCCACGGAGGTGGGCGCGGAGACGTGGTTTGCGCTGGCGCGCGCGGAGGATGCGCCGCTGGCGATTCCCGATCACGACTGGACCGTGCTCACCCGTGCCGCGTCAGCGAAGGCCGCGGCGCCGCCCCCGCCGGGCGAAGAGGCCAGTTACGAGTGGTACCGCAGACAATACTGGGACCCGGTCGTTTTCGCGCCCATCGGGCCGCCCGCCGACCCGGCCGAAACGGCCGTCATGCCCAGCGGGCAGCTCGCCCGCGCCATTGGCTTTAACGCGATCACGGGCACGTATTATACCCTCAACGGCACGGCCTTCGGCCTTTGGGAAGATGGTCAGGCGACGCGGATGGGCGTCGAGGGCGCCTTGCGGCAATCGCTGGAAGACGGCTACTTGCCCATCGTGCTGACCCTCTGGCGTCACGGCGACCTCGACATCCGCCAACGGGCCACGGCCGAGCCGTTGCGGGGAACCTCGTACCAAACGGGACTGGAAAGCACGCTGGCCTGGGCCGAGTTCGACATTACCAACAACGGCACACGGGCCCGCGAGATCACCTTTTTCGCCGCCCAAACGGGCGACAACGAACATCCCAAGCGGGAGATCAACTATCGCGACGGCGCGGTGATGGAAAATGGCAGTGCCCTGGCGTCCGCGCGGGTGCCGCCCGGCTTCAGCCTGGAGTTCCAGGCCGAGGCGCCGGCGACGAACAAGCCGGGCGCCAAGGTCGACCGCAGCGACCCGAAAAACTTGCTCACCGCGGGCGGGCTGTACAATGCGCTGCTGATGCGCGGGCGGATCGAGCCCGGTCAGACCGCGCACGTGGCGGTGAACCGGGTCTTCGATTTCCCCCCGGCGTACCATTGGCGCGGAGTTGCCCCCAAGGTGGCGGCCGAGGAATTGACGCGCCGCGCGCCGGAGCAGGCGTTCGCGACGGCCCGCTCGACCTGGAAGACGCTCGCCGCGGGGGTGTCGCGGCTGACGACGCCCGATTCGGTGCTCAACCGCATCACGGCCAAGGCCATGTTGGACGGCTACTTCCTCACGAAGCGGTGGAATGGCCGCTGGATCGTCTTCGATTCCGGCGGCTATCGCTGCCAATGGGACAGTTGCAGCACGAACTGGTTCTACGCCCTGGACCTGATGGGCGACCACCAGACCGCGGGCCGGCTGCTGGACACGGTCTTTTGGCGGCAGGGGAAGCGGAAGCCGGCCGGAATGCGCACCCACGAGGGGTGTTTCTCGGACGTGACCAATATCGAAGCGGACGGCAGCGACGCTTCCTGGGCCGCCTGCAACGGCTGGGCCCTCTGGGCGATGGCCGAGCACGCCCGGCTGGCCAACGATCGCCAGTGGCTGGCCGCCCACAAGCAGGCGATCCTCGACGGCTGCCAGTGGATCATTCGCGAACGGAACTTCTCGAAGCAGCAGCCGGACAACCCCTGCCGCGGCCTGCTCCACGGGAAATTCGTCTGTGACATGCCCGACTCCGGCCACGTCAAGGGCGTGGGATACTTCACCTACAGCGACGCCATCAGCTACCTGGGCCTGCACGAGATGGCCCAGTTGCTTGCCGAGTGGGGACATCCCGAGGGCGCCGGCCTGCTCAGGGAAGCGGAGGGCTACCGGCAAGACATCGCTGCCGCCATCGAGCGGTTGACCGACAAGTCGACCGATCCTTGGTACGTGCCCTGGGCGTTGCACGCGCCGAAGTATAAGGACGAATATCTCAACGGCGTGTGCGGGCCGATCAACCTGGCCTTCGCCCGCGTGCTCTCGCGCGACGACCCGCGGATCGCGCACGTCATCCGCTGGAACATCGACCACGTTCATAAGGGCAGCCCGGAAGAGTCGGCCACCGCCAACATGTTCTACAGCCAGGACCTGGCGATCATCCTGCTGGAGCAGGGCCGCGTCGAGGAGTTCCTGCGGATGTTTTACACCATCCTGGCCTCGGACGTCACGCACCAAACGCTGGCCACCTGCGAATGGCGAAACAACACGCAGCCGCACGTCCACTCCATCTCCAGCCTGATCCACATGCTCCGCACGATGATGGTCCAGGAGCGCGACGGCGGGCTGTACTTGCTGCAAGGGACCCCGCGGCGCTGGCTGGAGGATAAGGAGAAGATCGAAATCAGAGAGCTGCCCACCTGGTATGGGCCGCTCTCGCTGCAGTGCGTTTCCCACGTCGCCGACGGCAACGTCGGCCTGCGGCTTCAGGTCCCCGAGAGGCTGGGCGAGATTCCCCTTTATCTGAAGCTGCGGCTGCCCCCCGGATTGCGCATCGGCGGCGTCACGATTGACGGCCAGCCCGGCGGCCGCGTGGATGGGGAGTGGATCGTGCTTTCGGGTTTGAAGGGGAGCGTGAACATCGTTGTTCAAACCGCGGCCGCGGCGGCGCGGTAAAATCCACAGTTTAAGGCGATCCCCATGGAATTCGAGACGCGTTACGAGTGGCTGCGGCCCGGCCAGTTGCGCCAGCGCCGCGACCAGTGCCCGTTGGTCTTCGTGCCGGTCGGGCCGCTGGAATACCACGGCCCGCACCTCCCCCTGGGCGTCGACGCCATCAACTGCACGCAAGTGGCGCACGCCTCTTGCCGCAAGTTGGGCAAGGGCGTCGTCCTGCCCACCATGATGATGGGCACGGAGCGGGAGCGCTCGCCCGCCGTGCTGGAGGCCCTGGGACTGCCGCCGCAAAGCTACGTCGTCGGCATGGACTTCCCCGGCCGGCTGTGGAACAGCCATTACCTGCCGGAAGAGGTCTTCGCCATCCGCCTGGCCGCCGAATTCCGCATCCTCATCGGCCAGGGCTACCGCTACCTCGTGGTGGCCAACGGCCACGGCGCCACCAACCACATCGAAGTGATCGACCGGCTCTGCAAGGAACTTAGCAACACGACCGCGGCGCGGCTCACTTGGCGGCTGACCCTCCCCCAGCGGCTGCTGGCCGATCAGACGGCTGGCCATGCCGACTCGATCGAGACCTCGATCGTGATGGGCTACGACGCGGAGTCGGTCGACCTGGGCGCCTTGCCGCCTCAAGAGGTCCCGCTGCACTCCTGGGAGTTTTCCATCGTGGACGGGGCGGGATTTACTCCCCAGTATCCGCGCGATCACGTGGTGCGCAACGACCCCCGCTCCAGCACGCCCGCCGAGGGCCGGCGGTTTTTCCACGAGGCCGTCGACGAGTTGGCCGTGGCCGCCGAGGAATTGATGAAAACCGGAACTTGATTCAGGAGATCGAACCCATGCCCGGCCCCGGGTCCTTTTGGATCGGCGAGGAAGAAAAGAAGGAAGTCCTGGAGGTCCTCGACGGCGGACGGCTGTCGCGCTACGGCGACCTCGGCGACCCGCGATTCCAACGCAAAGTCCTCCGCTTCGAGGAGGAGTTCGCCGCGTACATCGGCGTGGGCCATGCCGTGGCGACCAGCTCCGGCACCGGCGCGTTATTCCTTGCCTACCTTGCCTGCGGGCTCAAGCCGGGCGACGAGGTGATCATCCCCACCTACGGCTTCGTGGCCACCTACACGGCGGCGATTTTTGCCGGCCTGGTGCCCGTGCCCGCCGAAATCGACGACTCGCTCACGCTCGATCCCGAGGACGTCAAGCGCCGCATCACCCCCCGCACCAAGGCGATCGTCCCGGTGCACATGCTGGGCAACCCGGCCGAGATGGCCGTCCTCGGGCCCATCGCCAAGCAGCACGGGCTCGTGCTGATCGAGGACGGCTGCCAGGCGGCCGGCGCGATTTACCACGGTCGCAAGGCCGGCAGCTTCGGCGCCGCAGCGGCCTTCTCGCTGAACATCTACAAGACCATCACTGCCGGCGACGGCGGCATCCTCGTGACCGACGACCCCGCCCTGCGCCAGCGGGCCTTCGCCCTGCACGATCAAGGCTATCGCCCTGCCGGCGGGGCCACGACCACCGCCGCCGACACCATCCTGGGGATGAATTTCCGCATGAACGAGCTGACCGGCGCCGTCGCCCGCGCCCAGCTCCGCAAGCTCGACCGGATCACGGCCACGCTGCGGGCGAAGAAAGAGCGGCTCAAGCAGCTCATCGGCCCCTTGCAGGGCTGCCGGTACCGGCGGCTGACGGACGCCCAAGGGGAGTGCGGCACGCTCTGCACCGTGATCTTCGATCGCGCCGCGGAGGCCGCCGCTGTGGCCGCCGCCTTGGGCACCACCACCGTCGCCCAGAGCGGCTGGCACGTGCTGGCCAACATGGACCACGTGAACCGCCATTTGCGCAGCGTCGGCATCCCCTGCGGCCCCGGGGCTTATCCGCGGACCGACGACCTCCTGGCCCGTTCGATCAACCTCAGCGTGGGCGTGATCGACGCGGGCCTGGGCGCGGCCTTCGGCATCGACATCAACGCCGGCGAGGCCCAGATCGAGGCGGCGGCGGCGAAGTTCCGCGCCGCCTGCCGGGAGGCTTGCTGAGCAAGAGGGCGAAAGTGCACTACGGAGACGGAGGAGGAAGAAGGGATTAGGGATTGGACAAAATCGGAAGTCGGAAGTCGGAAGTCGGAAAGGGGCAAGACACTCCGAATTCCGCCTTCCGAATTCCGAATTCTCTTCCGCCCTCTACCTTGTCAATGACGGTCTGGCGGGGTCGTTGCCGCGGAGGAGAAAAGGAGTATACTGGCCTCCAGGGGGGCACATGGCCGACGCTGCTGAATGCAAAACCCGCCGCCGCTGGCTCCGGCTCACGCCGGACCGCTGCGTGCTCGGGCTGCTGGCCCTGGAAGCCCTCCTGCTGCTGTCCGAGTGGTTTCAGTGGTTCCCCTTCAACCAGCACAAGGGCTGGACCGTGCTGATTGCCATTGCGACCGTGGGCGCGGCCCTTGTGCTGATGTTTCTCTGGTTTCTGGCGGCCTTGCTCTTTCGGCTGCGGTTCCAGTTCAGCATCCTCTCGCTGCTGGTGCTGATGCTGGCCGTCGCCGTCCCGTTCAGTTGGCTGACGGTGGAGAGGGAACAGGCGAGAAAACAGCGGGCGGCGGTGGACTGGATCGAGAAGGCCGGCGGATTCGTTCTTTATGATTACGAATTCGATCCGTCCGGCAACCCGATCCCAGCCGCCAAACCACCCGGGCCGTCTTGGCTGCGGAAGCCCCTGGGCGACGACTATTTCGCAGACGTGACGGTCGTCGATCTCCACGGGCAAGAGGTCAGCGACGCCGGGCTGGAACACCTCAAAGGATTGGCCCAACTCCGAGGGCTGGAACTCTGCGGCACCAAAGTCAGCGACGTCGGGCTGGAACACCTCAAGGCGCTGACCCAACTCCGATGGTTGCAACTCGACGGCACCCAGGTCAGCGACGCCGGGCTCGTTCACCTCAAGGGATTTACCCAACTCCAAGAGCTTTTTCTCGGGGGCACCCAGGTCAGCGATGCCGGACTAGAAAACCTCAGGGGATTGACCAAACTCCAATCGCTTTCGCTCGGCCTTACCCAGGTCAGCGACGCCGGGCTGGAACACCTCAAGGGATTGACCCAACTCCAGGAGCTCTCCCTTGGCGGCACCCAGGTCAGCAATGCCGGGCTGGTTCACCTCATGGGGTTGACCCAACTCCAAACGCTTTACCTCGGCTGCACCAAGGTCAGCGACGCCGGCGCGCGTGATCTTCAAAAGGCGCTGCCGAACGTAAGAATCATGCGACAAGAAGGGCCGGTCATCGCAGGCCCCCGGCGTCGCACACCGGCCGGCAAGCCGGGAGGGCCGGTGACAAACCGGAGAAAACTCACCACGGGGATAAGAGAGGACACGGAGGGCGTTCCCTACAGAGGAGCAAGAAACAAGAAAGGAGATTTTGAATATGTCCGCTGGAACGAAGGTGCGGATCGGCCTGATCGGCGCGGGATGGATCGGCGCGCATCACGGGCATAACGTGCTGCGCAACCCTCATGCGAAACTCGTCGCCGTGGCCGACGCCGACCGGCGGAAGGCCGAAGCCTTCTTGCAGCACGAGGGGGTCGCGGCACAGGTCTACGCCGACTATCAGCACTTGCTGCGGCAGGACGACGTCGACGCGGTTGTCATCGCCTCGCCCAACGCGATGCACGCCCAACAGGCCGTCGCCGCCGCGGAAGCCTCCAAGCACATCTACCTGGAAAAGCCCATGGCCATCACCCTGGACGACTGCCGCAGGATCGTCCGGGCGGTCGATAAGGCGAAGGTGAAGTGCGCCATGGGCTACCATCGGCGGCTCAATCCGCTGGCCCAGTATGCGCGGAGCTTGCAGGAGCAAGGCCAACTGGGCCAGATCGCGCTGGCCGAGTCCGACTACCTCCATTACGTCCCCGGCGACTTGGAAATCTGGCAGTGGCTGGGAAAGGAGGCAATCGCCGGTTCGCTGCTCCATGCGGCGGCCGGGCACAACATCGACCTCTTGCGATTCTTCTGCGGCGAGGTGGTCGAGGTGGGTTGCTTCAAGGACGCCCGCATGCCGCGGACAATCCAGGTCGAGACCGAGGACCTGGCGGTGGTCATGTTGCGTTTCGCCGACGGGGCCTTGGGGCGGGTGGCGATGCTGGTGGGGCCGATCGTCCCCTTCACCTTCACGCTGCGCCTCTTCGGCGCCCGCGGGACGGTGGACAACAACCGCGTCTGGCTGGACACCATCCCGGAGTTCAGCCAGCCCGGTCACGAGCGCGATTGCATCGAGTTGCCGCGGTCCTGGATGGCGGACAACGTACAGGGGGGCGTCGCCGAGACTTGGGACAAGTGCCTCACTGCCTTCATCGACGACGTGCGTCTGGACCGCGCGCCGCCGAGCGACGCCATGAGCGGTTTTCGCACCGCGGCGGTCTGTTTCGCCGCCGTGCAAGCAGCGCGGGAGAAGCGGATCGTGGCGCCCGAGGAGTTTTGAGCGCCCGCGCCGGCCTTGCCCGTTGCCCTCCGTACGCCCGCGGTGAGTTCTGCGGTGTAGTTCGTTTCTGTTGCGAAAGGCGGCAAACGGGTTTTCGGATGCCACTGCTGGCTTGTCCAGCAGTGCGTTGGGGCGACGCATCGGCACTGCTGGACAAGCCAGCAGTGGCACCCAACCTTCCGCAACAGAAACTAATTCAGACAATCCGGCGGGCCATTGCCGCGGAGCCGGAAAGGATTATACTGGCCTTTAGGGAGGGCGCATGGCCGACGCTGCTGAATGCAAAACCCGCCGCCGCTGGTTCCGCAGTGCGGCGGACCGCCTGGTGCTGGCCCTGCTGCCCCTGGAGGGCCTTCTGATCCTGTCGGAGTGGTTCCGCTGGTTCCCCTTCAATGCGCACAAGGGCTGGACCGTGCTGGTGGCGATCGCCGGCCTGTGCGCGGCCCTGCTGTTGATGTTCCTCTGGTTCCTGGCCGCCTTGCTCTTTCGGCTGCGGTTCCAGTTCAGCATCCTCTCGTTGCTGGTGCTGATGTTGGCGGTCGCCACGGCGTTCAGTTGGCTGGCGGTGGAGAGGGAACAGGCGAGAAAACAGCGGGCGACGGTGGACTGGATCGTGAAGGCCGGCGGGGGGGGTTCTTATGATTACCAGCGCGGTCCGATACCAGCCGCCGAACCACCCGGGCCGGCTTGGCTGCGGAAGTTCCTGGGCGACGACTATTTCGCGGACGTGACGCAAGTCGGCCTCACGGGGCAAGAGGTCACCGACGCCTGGCTGGAACACCTCAAGGGACTGACCCAACTCCAGGAGCTTTCGCTCGGGGGCACCCGGGTCAGTGACGCCTGGCTGGAATACCTCAAGGGATTGACCAAACTCCACGCGCTTTCCCTCTACAATACCCAGGTCAGCGACGCCGGGCTGGTACACCTCAAGGGACTGACCCAACTCCAACGGCTTTACCTCTTCAATACCCAGGTCAGCGACGCCGGGCTGGAACACCTCAAGGGATTGAACCAACTCCAATGGCTTTTGCTTAACGGCACCAAGGTCAGCGACGCCGGGCTGGTCCATCTCAAGGGATTGAACCAACTCCAATGGCTTTCGCTCAACGGCACGAAGGTCAGCGACGCCGGCGCGCGCGACCTTCAAAAGGCGTTGCCGAACGTGGGGATCGGACGAGGACGATAGCCAGTCGCCGCAAGCCCCACCATGTGCGGGCCAAACCATCAGATGGTGGGGCTCGCTGCGCTCGACCCACCCACCCCTGTAAAGGTCTTACCTATGTTCGCATGGCGAGGATTCTGGCGGTAGATACATGATGAATTCGTTTGCCGCTGGTCTTCTTGGGCTGTTTGGTTTTCGGCCCACGCTTGTGCTTCGT
>JBKQVT010000044.1:0-14731 GCA_052139835.1 Thermoguttaceae bacterium | reverse complement strand
AATTCGTCCCTGAACGCATGGCTTCCTTTCTGAAATGACTTGTTGGCGCAAATCATTTTCAGGAGGAGCCTTGCGTTCACCTATAGCACTTCATTCGAACTTGGAACTACTGTAATCCCTAATCCCTAATCCCTAATCCCTCCCTATGCCTGACTTCCCCGTCGATCCCCTTGCCAGTGAACTCCCGTCGCCGCCCCCCGCGCCCCCTTCCCCGCCGCCCGAATCCAAGCCGGCCGGCACGCCCACCAGCCGGCTCTTCCAGCGGATCACCGGCGAGCTGCGGAAGGTCTTCGTCGGTCAGGACGAGCTGGTCCTGGGCACCCTGGTGGCCTTGTTCTCCAACGGCCACGTGCTGATCGAGAGCGTGCCGGGGCTGGGCAAGACGCTCTTCGTCCGCGTCCTGGGGCGCGTGCTGGGCTGCAAGTTCGGCCGCATCCAGTTCACCGCCGACCTGATGCCTTCCGACATCACCGGGGCGCCGATCTTCGACATGAAGACGCAGGAGTTCCGCTTCCGTCCCGGGCCGGTGTTCACCCAACTGCTGCTGGGCGACGAGATCAACCGCTCGCCGGCCAAGACGCACGCCGCCCTGCTGGAGATCATGCAGGAGTACCGCGTCACCATCGAGCGGACCAGCCACAAGATCGAGCGGCCGTTCCTGGTCATGGCCACGCAGAACCCCATCGAATCGGAGGGCACCTACAACCTCCCCGAGGCCCAACTCGACCGCTTCATGTTCAAGCTGATCATCGACTATCCCTCCGACCAGGAGGAAGCGCGGATCCTGGCCATGCACAGCGTGCAAGTCGATCTGGACCACCGGCTGACCGCGCTGGAGACCGTGACCGCGCCCGAGGAAATCGTGGAGACCACGCGGCGCAACGGCCAGGTGCGGGTGGATCCGAAGCTGCTCCATTACATCAACTCGCTGGTGCGGCAGACGCGGCAGTGGCCGCAGTTCCACATGGGGGCGTCGCCGCGGGCCGGGCTGGCCCTGATGCAGGGCTGCCGCACGCTGGCCGCCTTCCACGGCCGCGATTATGCCGTGCCCGACGACGTGGTCGAGCTGGCCCTGCCCGCCCTGCGGCATCGCGTCATCCTCTCCGCCGAGGCCGAGGTGGAAGGCCATGCGGTGGACGAGCTCTTGCGGGAGCTGATCCGCTCCGTCGAGGTGCCACGGCTGTGACCCCCTTCGGCCTGCTGCTGCTGAAGCTCTCGGCCATCGTGCTGCCGTTGGGGCTCTTGGCACGGGCGGCGCGGATCTATCCCCGGCCGCCGCTGGTCTGGCTTGCGCTGGCGCCAGCCCTGGCCACCTTCAGCGTGCTGGCGTTGCCCGCCGCCACCTGGGCCATCCTGGCCCTGGACGCCGCGCTGCTGGCGCTGGCCGCGGCCGACGCCCTGACCTTGCCGGGGCGCAAGGCGTTTTCCGCCCAGCGCGTCGCCGGCCACATCGCCTCGCTGGGCAAATCCCACGCCGTGACGCTGACGCTTTTGAACCACGGCCGCCGCCGCTGCCGGCTCATGCTCCGCGACGGCATGCCCGAGCCGCTCCATGCCGAGCCGGCCCAGTTCACCCTCCGCGTGGCCCCGCGGAGCCGCTCCGTGCTCCGCTACGCGCTGCGTCCGCGGCGCCGCGGGGCCTTCGCCGCCCAGCGCGTCTACCTCCGCGCCCGCAGCCGGCTGGGCCTGTGGCAGCGGCTGCTGGAGTGCCCGGCCGCCACGGCCATCCACGTCTATCCCGACATGAAACAACTCAACGAGTACGCCCTCCTGGCCCGCACCAACCGCCTCAGCCTGCTGGGCGTGCGGCGAACGCGGCGGATCGGCCAGGACAACGAATTCGAGCGCCTCCGCGACTACACCATCGACGACAACTACAAGCACATCAACTGGCGCGCCACCGCCCGCCGCAGCAAACTCACCGTCCAGGATTACCAGATCAACCAGAGCCAGCGGCTGATCTTCCTTATCGACTGCGGGCGGATGATGACCAACGAGGCCGCCGGACTGAGCCTCCTGGACCACGCCCTGAACGCCATGCTCATGCTCAGCTACGTGGCCCTGCGGCAGGGCGACTCGGTGGGGCTGGTGAGCTTCTCCGACGAGATCCACAGCTACATCCCGCCCCGCGGCGGCATGTGGCAGATGAACCGCCTCCTGCACGCCTCGTTCGACCGCTTTCCGCAACTGGTCGAATCCCGCTACGACCAGGCCTTCCGCTACCTGGCTTCCCATTGCCGCAAGCGCTCGCTGGTCGTGCTGGTGACCAACGTCATCGACGAAGTGAACGCCAACCAGGTCCAGCGCTACCTGACCAACCTGGTCGGCCGCCACTTGCCGCTGGCCGTGCTGTTGCGCGACCACCGCCTCTTCGAGGCGGTCGAGGTCGAGCATCCCGCCGACGCCCAACTCTGGCGGGCGGCGGCGGCCGCCGAGATCCTCACCTGGCGGCACCAGGTGCTCACCGACCTGGCGAGCAAGGGCGTCTTGGCGTTGGACGTTTTTCCCGAGCAGATGACCGCCCCGCTGGTGAACCGCTACCTCGAAGTGAAGGCCCGGCATCTGCTGTAAACCCGCAAGGGCCATCGGGTGCCACTGCTGGCTTGTCCAGCAGTGTTGGAGTATCGCGGCCGGGGCACTGCTGGGCAAGCCAGCAGTGGCACGCGGCGCAATCCTATTCCGCCTCCCACGACGGCTTGAGGTCGGGGGCATGCGGCACCTGCTTGTCGTTGAGTATCTGCACCACCTGATCGCGAACGCCGGCGTCGGGCAAGGCGATCGCCTGGCTGCAAACCCGGCCCTTCACCAGCCGCAACAGCAGGATTTGCAAGATGCGTCCTTTGAACTCCCTCTCGATTACGGTCCACGCGCAGAGCTGGCGGTAAGTCCGATCCCACTGCTGCCCATTGGGGAGCTGGTTTGTAATTCCTCGGTCTCGAAAGCTGATTTTGGCGTTGGGACGAACCAGACCTATTCCATAAAACCAGTGAAGCATCGTGATGAAAATCGCCAAGACGGACACGGCGAGGAAGGGTGGAATTGAAATTGTGAGAAGTTGGAAGGGCCCCAACGAGAAGAGCCAAGGGAGCAGCAGGAAGCCGACACAGGGCAGGACAATAAACGCGCAGCAGAACGCGTAACAGCGCACGAAGAACCACAGTTCGCTGCGGAGTTGATAAAGGACCGGCTTGGATATTTCGGCGCGTAGCCGGTAGCGAGTCCAATCTTCCGCTTCCACCCAATGCACAAGGGGGCGGGGAAACTCGTCCGAGCGCAAAGAAGGCCAGTCGGGCTTTGGGGGGAAGCCCGTCCAACGCAACGGTTCCGGCTTCTCGTACCCAGGCAGGGCAATTGCGGTCTTGGCGGAGATGATTTCCCGCACCGCAGGGTAGCCTTCGAGCCAATTAGCTCCGATCTCAAAGCTCCCCTTTCCCGTAGCCAGCGTAAGGGAGTCGCCGTGGTCTACGATGCGCACGATGTCGGCGTAAGGGATCGTCGCAATTCGCGGCCAGGGATGTCCCCGTGGAAGCAAAATGGCATCGTCGGTCAGTTCCAGCATGCAGGGAAACGCGAGGCGGCGGATCAGAACGACGACGGCCAAGGCGGCGAAGATCACGCTCAGCGCAATGAAGCCAACCCGTGGCATCTCCGCATAACCCTTGGCCAAATACGCCATCCAAGCGGATAGACCGAGATAGAGCGTTATGCCAACGACCGTCCCGCGGGCCGGCACCTCGTAGCGATAACGGTTCGTTGGATTCACGGCGGCCAAGGAAGACGAGACCTTCATCGCGTTAGAATTCCAGCCCGATGGCCCCGATACGCCGCTCCGTCTCGGCCATCAAAACGTCCTCGGCGGCCTCGTCGGCGGCCTCGTAGGTGGCCGAAAGCCGCAAATAGGCCCCCGCGTCGTCCCACGGCACCGTGCAGATCGAATGCTCGGTGATGAGATGCTGGGCCGCCGCCTCGGCGGTCGCGAAGCGCACCCCGCCGGCCGCCCCCTTCGGACTGGGGACGTAGAGAAAATACGACCCGCCCGACAGGCGGCATGCGAAGCCGCAGCGGCGGAGCACGGCCGCCAGCTTCTTCAGCCGGCGGTGATACTTCTCCCGCGTGCGGCGGGGGATCTCCTCGTCGTCCAGGGCCGCCGCGGCCGCCTTCTGAATGGCGATGAACTGCCCGCTGTCGCAGTTGTCCTTCACGTCGGCCAGCGCGCGGACGATCCGCTCGTTGCCGCAGACCCAACCCATCCGCCAGCCGATCATGTTCCAGCCCTTGGAGAGCGAGTGGACCTCGACACCCACGTCGCGGGCCCCCGGCACTTGCAGGAAACTCAGGGGCCGGCTCTCGTAGGTGAGCATCACGTGGGCGGCGTCCTGCACGACGACCACCTGGTTCCGCAGGGCGAACTCGATCACTTGGGCATAGAACTCCGGCGTGGCCAGGGCGCCGGTCGGGCTGTTGGGATAGTTCAGCACCAGCAGCTTCGCCCGCCGGCACACCTCCGCCGGGATCGCCGCCAAATCCGGCAGGAAGCCGTGCTCCGCCCGCAGCGGCAGCCAATGCACCTCGCCGCCGTAATACTTCGTGTGCGTGCCGGCCACGGGATAGCCGGGCGTGGTCATCAGCGTCACGTCGCCGGGGTTGATGAACACCGCCGGCAGCATCGCCAGGGCCGTCTTCGTGCCGATGCAGTGGTTGATCTCCGTGACCGGATCGAGCCGCACTTCGAACTCCCGCTGCATCAGCCGGGCCGCCGCCTCCTTGAAGGCGGCGATGCCGTTGTCGGCGTAGCCGCGGTTCTCGGGCTTGTCGATCTCTTCGGCCATGATGCGGCGGACCGACTCGGCGGCCATCTCGTCGTTCTCGCCGATGCCGAAGTCGAGCAAACGCCGCTGGGGGTGCTCGGCCAGGGCCTTCCGCTTGGCCCGCTTGATCTTCTCGAACTTGTAGATTTCCGTGCCTTTGCCGTAGCGGCTGCCGCCGATCCGCTCGGCGAAGAGATGCTGAAAATAGGGGTCGCTCATGGGGAGTGCCGGGAAAGCGGGCCGGGATGGGGTCAAAGTCAGTAGTGTAATGCAGAAACGGCGACCGGGGAAGGGACTGGGGGCTGGGGACTCGGGGCTGGAAAAGCCCCGCGACTGCGTCGCGGGGGCGGGGGGCGGCTACCGTTTTCATCCTTGATCCTTCATCCTTGATCCTTGCCTCCCCTCCCCCTTCCCCCTTTTTCGGCCTCCCACCAGTTCGCCCAAGGCGGTATAATGCCGCCGCGAAACTGACGCTGGGAAGGCCGGCATTGCACAAGACGATCCCAAGGCGTCCTTTCAAGGAGGTTCACTATGATACGGCTGCGGAAACAGGCTCGATGGACAGGTTTTGTGATCCTTGGCCTGGTGCTGATGCTGGCGGGCCGGGGCGAGTCGGCCGGGCCGGTCCGCGCAGCCGACGGCAACAATGAAAAATCGCCGGCGCCGCCGCCCACGCCGGCCTACTCAGCCGACGAGGAGACGATCCGCGCAGCGGTGGAGGCCTTCGTCCGGGCCTTCAACGCCGGCGACGCCAAGGCCGTGGTCGCCGATTGGACGGCCGACGGCCAGTACACGGATGAAGACGGCAACGTCTTCCGCGGCCGCGACGCCATGGAAAAGCAGTACGCCCGGCTCTTCGCCGCGCACCCCGGCGCGACCATCGCGGTGAGCATCGAGTCGCTGCGGTTTCAGGGGGCGGAGACCGCCGTGGAAAAAGGGATTGCCCGCGTCACGCCGGGCGGCGGCGGCGCGCCTACGGCGGCACGCTACACGCTCGTCCACGTGAAGCGCGCGGGGAAATGGCTGCTGGCCGTCGGGCACGACGCGCCCTACACGGTCGTCGCCAGCGCGGACCACCTCAAGGATCTAGAGTGGCTGATCGGCCAGTGGCGGCCGGATTCCCCGACGGAATCGCGGCAGATCACCTTCGCCTGGCTGGGCGAAAAGAACTTCATCAAAAACACCTATCGCACCGGCGAGGGCGAGAAGACGCCGCTCAGCGGCGAGCAGATCATCGGCTGGAACCCCAAGCTGGGCCGCATCGTCTCCTGGCACTTCGACGCCCAGGGCAGTTTCGGCAACGACCAGTGGACCAAGGACGGCTCGAAGTGGGTGATCGAGGCCAGCGGCGTCTTTGCCGACGGCAGCGAGTGTTCGGCCGTCAACGTCATCACGCCGCTGGACACCGACAGCTTCACCTGGCAGTCCACCAACCGCACGCTGGACGGCGTGCGGATGCCGGACGTGGGACCGATCAAGATCGTCCGGGTCCAGCCGGGCAAGTAAGGACTTTGTCGGCCGGACAGGCATTTCTGCCTGTCAGGTAGCGGCAGACAGGAATGTCTGCCCTCCTGAACTGAATATCTACCCCTGAACGGAGCGAGGTGCCTTTCATGAAGAAGATCGCGATCGGTTTGGTCGTGGCGGCATCGGCGGCGATGTTTTCGGCCCAGCCCGCGGGCGCCCACGGCTTCGGCGGCGAGAGTGGCGGCGGGGGTGGCGGAGACAACTCGCGCGACAGCAGAGACGATTCGCGCGGCGGCGGGGGAGAAAGCTCGCGTGGCGGAGGCGGAGGAGAAAGCTCACGCGGCGGAGGCGGTATCGGCACAGCGCACGCCGGCGGGATCGGGGGATCGCACGACGGCGGCGGCGAACGAGAATCCTATCGCGGCGGAGGCGGGGGAGAAACCCCGCATGGTGGAGGCGGTCACACCGGGGACGGCGGGGAAGTGCACACCGGACGCAGCGGGGAAGTGCACAGCGGGGGCGCGCACGGCGGCAAATCACACGGCGGCAAAAACGCCAAATCCCACGGCAAGCACGCCGGCCTGCCGACCGACGGCGGCTTCGGCCGCGCGGAAGGCGCGGGCCGCTCTGCCAATGTCCCTCATCAGACCATGGCAGTCTCTGCCAGCGTCGCCGCCGCTCGAGCCGCCGCCGTGCGAAACCACTTCCCGCGCCGCGAGGTCTTCCAGCGCGATTGGTACCTCCATCACCCCCACGGCTGGAATCCTCGGCAGTGGGCACCCGGTCGCGCGTGGGCCTGGGCCACCTGGCCCGACGTGGAACTGTGGTTCGGCTGGGGCAACGACCTGCCGCCGGCCTATTACGACTACGGCAACATGGTCTATTACCAAGGCGACGAGGTCTATTACGGCACTCAACCCGTGGCCACGGCCGCGGAGTATTACCGGCAGGCCGCCGCGCTGGCCGCCAGCGGCGCCGCGATCGACCCCAACGCCGGCCCCTGGATGCCGCTGGGCGTGTTCGCCTTCGTGCTGGGCGATGCGTCCGACACCAGCAGGGCCTTTCAGTTGGCCGTCAACCGCTCGGGGACCATTGCCGGCAACTACTACGACGCCTTGACCGGCATCGCGCTGCCGGTCCAAGGGGCCGCGGACCGCACCAGTCAGCGGGCCGCCTGGACGGTCGGCGACAACAAGATCACCGTCTACGAGACGGGCATCTCGAACCTGACCAGGAACCAAGCGCCGGCGCTGGTGCACTTCGGCGCCGAGCGCACGCAGCAATGGATGCTGGTCCGCCTTCCGGCCGAGGCCGCCAGCGCCGGCCGGTAAGGGTGTCGACGGCCGGTGCCCGGCCGGGTTTATTCGGGCGGATTCTTGGCGCTCTCGTCGTCCGGCGCCACCCCGTTGGTCGTGACCAACTCGATCAACTCCGCGCGCGAGCGCACGCCCAGCTTGTGCATCAGCCGCGCGCGGCGGTCCTCGATGGTGCGAACGCTCAAGTCCAACTCGGCGGCCATCAGGCGATTGGTCTTGCCGGCAACGATCAAGCCGAGCACTTGTTTTTCGGCGCGGGTGAGCGAGGACAAGTGCCGCTCGACTTCCGCACGCTGTTGGTGATGTTCCCACTTCACCACGGCGAGTTTGATCGCCTTCTGGATGTGATCGCACAGCTCCTGGGTGCGGAAGGGCTTCTCCAGGAACTCGATGGCCCCCGCCTTCATCGCCTCGACCGCGATCCGCACGTCGGCGAATCCGGTGACGATGATCGTGGGCAGGTCGATGCCGCGGGCTATCAACTCCTTTTGCAACTCCAGGCCGCTCATGCCCGGCATGCGAACGTCCAGCACCAGGCATCCGGGAGCGGTGGGGCGATAAGCTTCCAGAAACTCGGCCGCCGAGTGGAAGCACGAGCAACTCAACCCCAGCATCTCGACGAGGTCCTTCAGCGCCGCGACGATCATCGGATCATCGTCTACCAGGAATACGGTCGGCTCGGGGACCACGGCGTGCGCCCTCACAAATTCGGGGCGGGACAGAAGTGCTACTTATAGCTGCCGGTCTAGGGGTTGTCAAACGGGGTTACAAATTTTGCTCGCCCCTCATACTGCCATTTCTGGGGGTGCGGAGCGGTACGCTTTCCTTGGGCGAGTTCACGATGGGGAAGCGGTGTCCGGATCGCGCCGCAAACCGCCAGCCTCCCATAACGATATTAGCATATTGTTAGACTATCGTTAGGTTAGTATACGTTTGTTGATAAAAATGCCCGCCGGAAAGGAAGTTGCCGACAGCGACCTGCGTCCTGCAATCACCCTGGGGGCGGCTCGCGGAACATGCTGCGTAACTAACCGACAGTTAACGACTTACGGGAAGACACCAGAGGCACAGATAGTACAGAAGCCGGCGGGGCAGGTCGATGGCAGGCACCCCCATTCGGAGCATTTCGATGGTTCTCCGCCAGGCCGGGGTGGGACGCTCGAACAGCGTGCAGAAACGGTCCAGGCACTGCCGCGTCTGGCCCGTCACGCTCACTGCACGCTCGTCCAATCGCTGCCGCAGGGCCAGGGCCTGGTCCAACGACTGGCGGAAGCTGCGATAACCGCTCTGCCATCGCGCAGCCCAAGGGTGTTGCCAGGGGTTCCAGCCGGCCCAGAAACCGGCCGGGCCACTGGCGTTGCCCTCGTGGCGGCGATACCAGATCGTGGGCTGGGGGAGATACGCGATCTGGCCGGCCGCCGCCGCACACAGCGCCACCCACCAGTCGTGCGAGGCAATCCGTCCCGGCAACGGCAGGGCCAGCTCCAACAGCGGCCGGTTCATCCCCGAGGCACAACCCAGCACGAAACTCCGCCCCAGCAGGGTCCGCAACGGCTCCCGTCCCCCATGACGCAGCCGCGAGTAACGGAAGAAAGACCGCTGCAGCGTCCGCAGCCGGCCGTCCACCACCACCAAGTCGGAATACACCAGCCGGGGCACTGGGCCGTTACTCGATTGCAGCAACGCCAGCAGTTTTTCCAGCTTGTCGGCCTGCCAGACGTCGTCTTGATCGGCCAGGAAGAGGTAGTCGGCGCCGCGGTCGCAGGCGTTTTGCATTACGCGCCCAAAGTTCCCCGCCGCCCCCTGGTGTCCGCCGCCGTCGTCGAGCACCTCGATGCGGGCGTCTCGCCGGGCCAGTTCCCGCAGAATCTTGGGGGTCGCGTCGGTCGAGCCGTCGTCCCGTGCCAGCAACGTCCAGTCGGCATAGGACTGGCGACGGATGCTCTGGATCAAGGGTCGCAGATACTTGGCGCCCTGATAGGTGGCCAGGGCGATGAAGACCTTCGGCATGGTGTTGATCTTAGACGCCCCGGCGACGGCCGCCAATGCCGTTTTCCGCGGTTATTGGCGTTGCCCGGATTGGCAAGTTTTGGGATAAACTGCAATCCCCTTGGCGGCGAAGAGGTCGCGGGGGGTTATCACACCCCATTTTATCCAGTTTAACTAGGCGAAGATGCCTCCCTGTGCCACGGATCGGCCGGTCGGGACGGAATTTCCCAACCACCTGGTGGTGGGCGAACCCTGCGCCCGCAGCCAAAGGGGACCGTCCCCTGGCGAGGCGTGCCGGCCCCTGCTGTTGCTGGGCTTGATGCTGTTGTGTCTGGCGCCGCGGGCCCTGATGGCGTGGAAACTCGACGGCGTTTGTCCCGACGGCGTGGCCTACATCCGCCTGGCCGAACTCCTCGACCAGGGCCAAGGGCGCGAATTCCTGCGGCTCTCGGGAGTCAATCCGCTGCCGCTGGCGCTGGTCGCGCTCCATCGCCTGGGCCTGGATTGGGAAGTGGCCGGGAGCCTGTGGGGCGTGCTGATGGGCGCCGCGGTCGTGCTGCCGCTGTTCGGCTGGCTGCGACGGCAATTCGACCGGCGCGTGGCCCTGGCCGGCTGCTTCCTCTACGCCGTCCACGGCGAGTTGATCCGCTGGAGCCCCGAGGTCCTGCGCGATCCGACCTTCTGGTTCCTCTTCACGCTCGGGCTCTACTTGCTGTGGCGGGCGGTGACGGAAGTCCGCCTGGGGTGGTTTCTTTCCGCCGCGGCAGCGATCGTGCTGGCCTCCGCAACCCGCTTCGAGGGACTGCTGCTGTTGGTCCCGTTGGCCGGGTGGTCGGTGGCGCGCTGGCGGGCATTGCGGCAAGGTGCCACGAGCGTGCCCGGTGCCACTGCTGGCTTGCCCAGCAGTGCTGGATACACGGCTGGACAAGCCAACCGTGCTGATGTCACTGCTGGGCAAGCCAGCAGTGGCACCCGCGCCCGCCTGGCGATCGGCGCATTGGCTTGCCTGGGCGCAATGCCTGCCGTCGCGGTCGCCGCCTTGCTCCTGTTGGGCATCCGGGGTCATGGGGCAGCGGAATTGCTGCACGTCCGGCCGCTGATCCTGGCCGGCGGTTGGTTGCAGTTCCTGGCGGCGCCGTTGTGGGGCGATACGTCCGGCTCCAGTCCCATGCTGCCGAAATCGTTGCCGCCGATCTCCTTCGGCCGCATGTGGGAAATCTACGTCCCCACGGTGGTCAAGGGTTTGACCGTGCTTTGGACGGCGTTGTGGGCGGTGGGCGCGGCCTCCCGGCGGGGGACGCACGGGTCACGGTTTTTTTGGTGGCGGAGCGACCACTTCCCCCTGGTGATCGCCCAGGCCCTGCTGCTGGCGGCGATGTGGGTCCATCTTTGGGCGCAGCACTCGTCGTGCCGGCGTTACGTGTTTCCCGTGGTCTTGATGGGGTCGGGATTGGCCGCCCTGGGGCTGTTGCGCGTGTCGGCGCTGGCCGCGGAGTATTGGCGGTGGGTCGCAAGAATAGTACCCGGCACACGCCGTGTGCCGCTTCTCCGCACACAGCGTGTGCGGGGTGCTTTCGCCGCGGCGCCGGCGATCGTGGTCGGGGCCGTCGCGCTGGCGGCGGCGTTCTCCTGGAATTGCAGCCCGCGCACGGCGAAGGTCGCGCTGGGCCGCTGGCTCCGCGAGCAGCCCGGACCGTCGCCGGCGCTGTTCGGTCCGGACGGTTTCACCCAGGTGGTCAACTACTACGCGCGGGGGCGGTGTGTTTCCTTCTCGCCGACGTCCGACGAGGAAACGGTGCGGATGTTGTTTGCCAAGTGCCGGCCCAACGTGGTGTTGCTGCCATGCGACGAGTCGCCGGGCTGCGACCGCCTGGTGGTCCGGCTCGTGGCAGCGGCGGGACTGCGGCCGCTGGATCGCGGCCGATTGCCGGCAAGCTGCGCGGGCGTGTCGGTGTGGATGCTGGACCGGAAAACGGGGACTGGCTCCGTGGCACGAAGCGGTATTGCGCCGGGAGAAACGTTGCCGCCACGGTGCCTGTCCCCATTTTCCGCAGGTGGCCCGTCGAAAACGGGGACAGGCACCGTCGCCGGAGACCGTGCTGGCAGGCAAACCGTGGTCGTGGCGACGGAGCCAGTCCCCATTTTCGACTGCCGACCTGATGCGGAGGGGGTTGATCGTGTGCCACGGCCGCAGGGGCCGTGACCCATGCGGGCAAGGATGCCACGGGGTATGCCATGGATGGCGGGATTTCCTCGATGCTGATGACGACGGCCGTCACGACGGTGGCGGCCGCGGCGTTGACGGCGTTGGTGCGGGCGGCGGCCTGGCGTTGGCGGGTCGTCGACCGGCCCGACGGGAAGCGGAAGTTTCACCACGGGCGGGTGCCGCTCTGGGGCGGCGTGGCCATCTACTTGGCCCTCGTGCTCGGGCTGCTGGTGGCGATGAGCCTGCCGTCGTTGGCCGGTCCCGCGCTGCGGAGCCTGGCGGCGGCGTTGATTCCGGCGGGCGGCCTGGCTTGCTTCTTCGGCGCCCTGGACGATCTCTGGCATTTTGCTTCCCGCACGAAATTGGCCTTGCAGTTCCTGGCCGTGCTGCCGGTGGTGGCCGCCGGTTTCTGGATCGATCGCATCGTGGCCTTCGGCTGCCCGATCACGCTGGGCTGGCTGGGGGTCCCGCTGACGATTCTCTGGCTGTTGGGATGCATCAACGCCTTGAATCTCATCGACGGCATGGACGGCCTGGCCTCGATCGTCGGGCTGTCGGCGGCGGCGATGATGAGCATCATCGCCGTGAGCATGGGAAACAATCACGTGGCGGTGATTGCCCTGGTGTTGGCCGGTGCGCTGGCCGGGTTCCTCGTCTATAATCTTCCCCCGGCCAGCATTTTCCTGGGCGACTCGGGCAGCACGATGATCGGCCTGGTGCTGGGGATCCTGGGGATCCAGGGGGCGATGAAGACCTCCACCACGCTGGCCATCACGGCGCCGGCGGTGATCATGACCTTGCCGATGTTCGACGTGGTGATGGCGGTGGTCCGCCGCAAGCTCACCGGGCGGAGCTACGCGGCGGCCGACCACCAGCACATCCATCACCGCCTCTTGGATCGCGGCCTGCGGCCGTGGCAAGTGTTGTGCATTCTCGGCGCGGTGTGCCTGACCACCGGGGCCGCCGCCACGGCCGCCACTGTGTTCCGCTGGGATGCCCTGGCCTGGATCACGGCGGTGAGCCTCGTGGTGCTGATGATCCGCCTGCGGCTGTTCGGCCACTACGAGTTTTCCCTGGTCAAAGAGGCGATCAACCGGCGGCTGCGGGGCCTGGTCGCCCGCTGGCTGGCCCAACCGCGGCCGGAAGCCGAGCCGCCGGCTCCGACCGACGACGTCCTTGAAATCCGTCCGCAAGATGAGCGGCGAAAGGCGGCCTGAATCGCATGGATACCGCGCCGGATCTGGACGTGGGCGTGATCTACACGCACGAGCGGCAGTGGATGAGCCGGCTGCTGGCGACGCTGGCCGCCTCCGCCGACGGCCTGGCGATGCGCTTGATCCTGGTGGATAACGCCTCGGCCGAGGGCGTCGAGCCCTGGAGGCGCGTCGTGGGGCGGACCGAGGTGCTGCGCAATCCCCGCCGGCTGTCCTACGCGGCCAATCTCAACCGCATCCTGCAGGTCTCGACCGCGCGGTACGTGCTGTTGCTCAACAGCGACATGTATTTCGATCCGCCGTCGCAGTGTCCGGCCCGCATGGTCCGCTTCATGGAGGCGCACCCGGACTGCGGCATCGCCGGTTGCCGGCTCTATCACGAGGACGGCGGGGATGCCTTTCCGGCGCGGCGCTTTCAGACGCTGCCGATCATCTTGGCCCGTCGCTGCGGCCTGGGCCGCCTCCTGCCCGGCGTCGTGGACCGCTACCTCTACCGGGACCGCGACCCGCGGGAGTCGTTCGACTGCGATTGGCTTTCGGGCTGTTTCCTCATGCTGCGGCGCGAGGCCCTCTGCCAGACCGGCGCGTTCGACGACCGCTTCGTCAAATACTTCGAGGACGTGGACCTCTGTCTCCGCATGCAGCGCGCCGGCTGGCGGGTGATGTACCACGGCGGCGCTTACGGCTACCACCTCGAACAGCGCGGCAGCGCGAAACTGCTCTCGCTAGACGCCGGACGGCACCTGCTGGCCTACGTCCGCTGGCTGCGGAAGTGGGGGGGCGAGGGACTAGGGATTTAGGGATTTGGGGATTTAGGGATTTGGGGAGAATCGCCCTTTCCTGAACCCGAAATCCCCAAATCCCCAAATCCCGAAATCCCTCTAGAACAACCCCACGATCTGCCCCTGGGCGTCGATGTCGATCGACTCGGCGGCCGGGGTCTTGGGCAACCCCGGCATGGTCATGATGTCGCCGGCCAACACCACCACGAAGCCCGCCCCCGCCGAGACCATCACGTCGCGCAGGGGCACATCGAAGTTTTTCGGCCGGCCCACCAGCCCCGGATCGGTGGAGAGCGAGTATTGCGTCTTGGCGATGCAGATGGGCAAGTGGCCGAAGCCCGCCTCTTGCAGGGCGTGGAACTTCTCCCGCAGCTTCTTGTCGGCCAGGACGTCGGTGGCCCCGTAGATCTCGCGGCAGATGATCCCCACCTTTTGCCAGAGCGTGCAGGTGTCGGGATAGAGGAGGGAGAAATCGGTCTTGGTGTTTTCCACCACCTCGACCACGGCGCGGGCCAGCTCCTCGGCGCCCTCGCCGCCGCGTGCCCAGTGGTCGGCCTGGACGATCTTCACCGTCAGGTAGGCGCACTTGTCGCGGATGCACTGGATCTCTTCGTCGGTGTCGCTGGAGAAGTGGTTGATGGCCACGACGACGGGGAGCCCGAAGCGGTGGATGTTTTCGATGTGTTTCTTCAGGTTTTCCACGCCCTTGTCGAGGGCCTCGACGTTGGGTTTTTGCAGTTCCTTCAAGGGGACGCCGCCGTGGAGCTTCAACGCCCGGACCGTGGCCACGATCACCACGGCGTCGGGGCAAATGCCGGCCTTGCGGCACTTGATGTCCATGAACTTCTCGGCCCCCAGGTCGGCGCCGAAGCCGGCCTCGGTGACGGTATAGGGGGAGAGCCGCATGGAGAGCTTGGTGGCCAGCACGCTGTTGCAGCCGTGGGCGATG
>JBKQVT010000043.1:0-15949 GCA_052139835.1 Thermoguttaceae bacterium | reverse complement strand
CGCTTCAAGCAGATGCTCGACTGGATCGCTCACGAAATCGTCGTCCTATACCACGACGGCACAGCACCTTGCGTCGTTCGGCCGCCATAAACCGGAACTTGGAACTACTGGATTAGGGATTAGGGATTGGAAAAAGGCGGAGGGCGGAGGGCGGAGGGCGGAAGGGGGAAGGACGAACGGACGTGGCCCCGTCTCTAATCCCTAATCCCCAATCCCTAATCCCCTGCTCACCCATGACGGAAGACCTCCTCGGTGGCCACGGCGGCGTCGGCCTTGACCTGCTCGCGCTGGCGGAGACGCTCCATGGCCTTGCGATAGTCGATGGGCATGACCTTGACGAAGCGGCCCGACATCTCCCGCCAGTGCTCCAGGACGTATTGGGCCTGGCGGCTCCCCGTCCACTGGAAATGCCTTTCGATCAGGTCATGCAGCAGCGTCTGGTCCTCGTTGTGCCGCAGGGGTTCGAGGTCGACCATGTCGAGGTTGCAGAGGGTGTCGAAGAGTTGATGCTCGTCCAGCACGTAGGCGATGCCGCCGCTCATGCCGGCGGCGAAGTTGCGTCCGGTGCGGCCCAGGACGACGACGGTCCCGCCGGTCATGTATTCGCAGCCGTGGTCGCCCAGTCCCTCGACGACCGCCACGGCGCCGCTGTTGCGGACGGCGAAGCGCTCGCCGGCCAGGCCGTTGACGAAGACCTCGCCGCTGGTGGCGCCGTAGAGGAGGGTGTTGCCGACGATGACGTTTTCCTTGGGGTCGAAGGGCGAGCCGGGCGGGGTCACCACGACGATCCGCCCGCCCGAGAGCCCTTTGCCCAGGTAGTCGTTGGCGTCGCCGATCAGTCGCAGCGTGACGCCGCGGACGAGGAAGGCGCCGAAGCTTTGGCCGGCCGAGCCGCGGAAGGTCAGGTCGAGGGTGCCGTCGGGCAGTCCGGCGCCGCCGTGGCGCCGCACGATGCGGTTGCTGAGGATCGTGCCCACCGTGCGATGGACGTTGCGGATGGGCCAATCGAGCTTGGCGGGCGTGCCGGCCTCGATCGCCGGCCCGAGCTCGTCCAGAAGCCGCCAATCGAGGTGGTCCTTGTGCATGTCGCTGGGCGGCCGCACGCAGTGCAGGGCGCATCCGTTGGTGCGGACCGGCGGCAGGAAGACGGCGGAGAAATCCAGCCCCTTGGCCTTCCAATGATCCAGCGCCCGGCGGCAGCCCAGGCGATCCACGCGGCCGATCATCTCGTCGAAGGTGCGGAAGCCGAGCTGCGCCATCAACTGCCGCGCCTCCTCGGCCACGAAGGTGAGGAAGCGGACGACGTATTCCGGCTTGCCCAGGAAACGCTTGCGGAGTTCCGTGTCCTGGGTGGCGATTCCGGCCGGGCAGGTGCCGAGGTGGCATTTGCGCATCAGCAGGCAGCCCAGCGAGACCAGGGCGGCGGTGCCGAAGCCGAAGCGTTCGGCCCCCAGCAAGGCGGCGATGACCACGTCGCGGCCGGTCTTCAACTGGCCGTCCACTTGCACCAGGATGCGGTCGCGGAGTCCGTTGAGGACCAGCGTCTGCTGGGTTTCTGCCAGGCCGAGTTCCCAGGGACCGCCGGCATACTTGATCGAGGACAACGGGCTGGCCCCGGTGCCGCCGTCGTGGCCGCTGATGAGGACCTCGTCGGCATGACCCTTGGCCACTCCGGCAGCCACGGTGCCTACGCCCACCTCGGAAACCAGCTTCACCGAGACCTTCACTCCGGGGTTGGCGCACTTCAGGTCGTAGATCAACTGGGCCAAGTCTTCAATGGAGTAGATGTCGTGGTGCGGCGGCGGCGAGATGAGCGACACGCCCGGAGTGGAATGGCGCAGCCGCGCGATCTCCTCGGTCACCTTATGGCCGGGCAATTGCCCTCCCTCGCCCGGCTTGGCCCCCTGGGCCATCTTGATCTGCAACATCTTCGCCTGCGAGAGATACTCCATGGTGACGCCGAAGCGGGCGCTGGCCACCTGCTTGATGCCGCAATTGGACGAGTCGCCGTTGGGCATCGGCCGGTAACGCGCCGGGTCTTCGCCCCCTTCGCCGGTGTTCGACATGCCGCCCAGCCGGTTCATCGCCACCGCCAGGGCCTCGTGGGCCTCCTTGCTGATCGAACCGTGCGACATGGCGCCGGTGTAGAACCGCTTGACGATCGCGGCGGCCGGCTCGACCTCGTCCAGCGGCACGGCCCGGCCGGGCAGCAACTCGAACAGCCCGCGGAGCGTGCAGAGGTCGTGTCCCTGCTGGTTGACCGCGCGGGCATACTCCTCGTAGGCGCGGGGGTCGTTCTGGGCAACGGCGTGCTGGAGCCCGGTGACGGTGGTGGGATTCCAGAGGTGGTTTTCGCCGTCGAGGCGATAGTGGTAGTCGCCGCCGTAGTCGAGGTCCAGGGCGGCGGCCTCGCGGGGGCCGAAGGCGGCGCGATGCCGCGCCAGGGCCTCGGCGGCCACGGCGTCGAGGTCGGCGCCCTCGATGCGCGAGGCGGTGCCGGTGAAATATTGACGCACCACGTCGTGGTTCAGTCCGACGGCCTCGAACTGCTGGGCCGCATGATAGCTGCGCAACGTCGAGATGCCCATCTTCGAGATCGTCTTAAGGATGCCCTTCTTGACGGCGGTGATGTACTGGTCGGCCAACTGATCGGCGGCCAACTCGGCCGGCAGGTCGCCGTCGGAGTGCATCTTGTGGATGGCCTCGAAGGCCATGTAGGGATTCACGGCGCTGGCCCCGTAGCCGCAGAGGAGGCAAAAGTGCATCACTTCGCGGGGCTCGCCGCTCTCGACCACGATGCCGACGTTGCCGCGCATACCGCGGGCCAAGAGGCCATGGTGCAAGGCGGCGGTGGCCAGCAGGCTGGGGATGGCCGCCATCTTGGGCGACAGTCCGCGGTCGCTGAGGATCACCAGCGCCGCGCCGTCGCGGACCGCCCGCGCGGCGCCCTCGATCAACTCGGCCAGCGCGTCGCGCAAGTGCCCGCCGGCCTCGTGCCCGCAGGCCGGAAAGAGGATCGGCAGCGTGGCCACCTGGAAATCGCTGCGGGTGACGGTCCGCAGCCGTTGGATGTCCTCATCGGTGAGGATCGGATGCGGGAGTTTGAGTTGGCGGCAATGATCGGGCGTTTCCTCCAGCAGGTTGCCCTGCTTGCCGGTGAACGACATCAGCGACATCACCAGCCCTTCGCGCAGCGGGTCGATGGGCGGATTGGTCACCTGGGCGAAGAGCTGCTTGAAATAGTCGAACAGCAGCCTCGGCCGGTTGGAGAGGACCGCCAGCGGCGTGTCGTTTCCCATCGAGCCGACCGGCTCCTGGCCGTTTTGCGCCATGGGCCCCAGCACCATGAGCAGTTCTTCGCGTTGATAGCCGAAGGCCCGCAGCCGCTGGGCCACCGTGCGGCGGTCGATGGCCGTGGGCTTCGAGGGCTGGAAGAGGCCCCGCAGCTCGATGCGGTTTTCCTCCAGCCAGCGGCGATAGGGTTGCTGGCGGGCGATCTTCCCCTTGATCTCGTTGTCTTCGACGATGCGGCCTTCCTCGGTATCGACCAGGAACATGCGTCCCGGTTGCAAGCGGCCCTTGCGCTGGATCTGCTCGGGGGGGAACTCGATCACGCCCACTTCGCTGGCCAACACCACCAGTCCGTCGGTGGTCACGACGTAGCGGCTGGGCCGCAGGCCGTTGCGGTCCAGGGTGCCGCCGACCAGCCGGCCGTCGGTGAAGACCATGGCGGCCGGCCCGTCCCACGGCTCCATGATCGCCGCGTGATACTCGTAAAACGACCGCTTGTCGGTGGAAATATGGTAGCTGGGGCCGAAGGCCTCGGGGATCATCATCATCAGGGCGTGCGGGGCCGAGCGCCCGGCCCGCACCAAAAGCTCCATGCAGTTGTCGAAGCAGGCCGAATCGCTGCCGCCGGGCTGCAGGATGGGATAGAGGTCCGAGAGGTCCTTTCCCAGCGCCGGGCAGGCCATCGAGTTCTCGTACGCCTGCAAGCGGTTGGCATTTCCCCGCAGCGTGTTGATCTCGCCGTTGTGGGCGATCATGCGGAAGGGCTGCGCCAGGCGCCAACTGGGAAACGTGTTGGTGCTGTAGCGCTGATGGACGATGGCCAGCGCGGTCTTGATCCGCGGGTCGGCCAGGTCGGGGTAGTAGGCGAAAAGCTGCGGCGCCAGAAACATCCCCTTGTAGCAGATCGTGCGGCACGACATCGAGGGGACGTAGAAGGCCTCGCCCGCCGGCCCCAACAACTCCGCCACGCGGCGCTCGGCGCGCTTGCGGGCCAGGAAGAGCCGCCGCTCCAATTCCTCGCCCTCCAGGCCGTCGCCGGCGACGAACATCTGGCGGACCATGGGCTCGGCGTCGCGGGCCAACTGGCCCAGGCAGCGGTTCTCCGCCGGCACATCCCGCCAGCCCAACACCCGCAGCTCTTCCTTCGCCACCGCCGCGGTCAATACCTCTTCGCACTGCCGCCGCACCGCCGGATCCTGGGGAAGGAACAGCATGGCCACCCCATACCCGCCGAGAGTTGGAAGGGGGAAGCCGAGGCGATCGGTCTCGGCGGCGAAGAACTCGTGCGGCACCTGGAGGAGGATGCCGGCCCCGTCGCCGGTCGATTCGTCGGCCCCCGCCGCCCCGCGGTGCATGAGGTTCAACAGCACCTGCTTGCCATGCTCGACCACGGCATGATCGCGTAGGCCGGAGATATTCACCACGGCGCCGATGCCGCAGGCGTCGTGCTCCCACCGAGGATCGTAGAGACCTCGGGCTTTCGGTGCGGCAGACATGTTCAGGGCTTCTTTGCCGGTGGTAGCCAGGAAGGAATGGGATCGGCGCACAGCCGTGCAAAGGATGCACGGCCGATCAACTCTATCCCTCGATAACGCGGGCGGGACGTCCAACTCTATGGTATCATTAGTTTGCCTAATGTCAATGGCTGCTTAGAATTAGCTTCTGTGGTGGAAAAGCCGTAATGGGACGGGCGAAGCGAAGTCCCACCAACCCACCAGGGTGGTCATGACCCACCCCGCGCCCGGCAAGTGGTGGGCCATGCCCACCCTACCTTGTCCGGCGGCGGGGCCTGGTTTGCAAATGTCCACCTTGGTCGCGGGCCGTTCAATCACTTCCCGGCGCTGGGGCGGGAAGGCCCTGACGCGGTGATTCACGCTGATCGCGATTATCCTCTGCTATGGCCGTCTGAGCTGTGCAGACCGCGAGGGCACAACAACACGGCTGACACGGCCGTGGCACGGCATACAAAATGCACGGCTGGATCGCCCGCTTGAGGCCGTTTCGGAAACGTGCGTTTCGGCCAGTATGTGTTAATCAACCTTTGGGAAAGGAGTGTGCTGCCATGAGAAAAGTGTTGGGAATCGGCGCCGTCGTCTTCGCCCTGGCGTTGAGCCTGGCGGTGCTGCCCGGCGACGCCAACGCATTTTTTGGTCGTTGGCGGTGCTGTGGGTGTGGGTACGGCTGCGGTTGCAACTCGTGCTACTCCGGCTGTAGTACCTGCGGGTTCAGCACCTGCGGCTGCAACACCTGCGGGTTCAGCAGTTGCGGCTGCAACACGGCCTTTGTCACGCCGACGGTGACGTACTCGGCCGCCTATTGGCCCACCACGACTTGCTGTGGGGGGACCATCATCTCGCAGGGCACGAACCTGAACCCGACGGGGACCGGACTGAATTCCGGCACGGTGAACAATGCCCCGCCGGCCCCGATGGCGGCGCCCAGCCTGCCGGCGGGCAGCAAATAGACGGGGCCCGATCCGCGCGGAGGGTGCGATCCCGCGCGATCGCCGACCGTCTGCCCGCGCCGGCGCCGCCGGCGCGGGCAGACTCCTTGACGGCTCCCCCTGGCCGTCTCTGGGGTGGAGGGTCGCGTCGGCCGACGTGCCTTCTTCCGGACCGAAAATCCTCGCCAGTCATTCTGGGCATTTGATCCCCACAACAAGTGGCCGGGATCGGGCCGACTTGACCCGGTGATCCGTGGCTGTACAATTTCCACGCTTGCGGTCGGCGGGGAAAATCAAGCAGGGCAGGGGGTCGCAAATGCCGTCGGTCTTGGTCGTGGACAGCGACCGCGAGGTTGTGCGGGCCTTCCGCAGTGGTTTTACGGAGGCCGAGGCACGCGTGCTCTCCAGCCACAGCGGCGAGGAGGCCGTCGAGATCGTGGCCCGGCATCGCCCCGACGTGGTGGTCATGGACACCGCGTTACCCGATGGATCGGGGCTGGAGATTTTCCGGAGGATTCGCCTGCGTGATCCGGGAATTCCCGTGATCTTCATGACCGCCAGCGGCACGGCCAGCACCGCGATCGATGCGATCGCCTGCGGGGCGTTCGATTACGTGGTCAAGCCGCTGGAACTGGCCAAGATCCGCGAGTTGGTCGCGCAGGCGTGCAAGGTTCGCCACGATCTGCCCGTGGCGGCCGGGCCCGCCGCCGGGGGGGACGCACTGGTCCGCGACGACCTGGTGGGCCGCTGCCTGGCGATGCAGGAGGTCTACAAGGCCATCGGCCGCGTGGCCTCGCAGAAGGTCAACGTCTTGATCCTCGGCGAGAGCGGGACCGGCAAGGAATTGGTGGCCCACGCCATACAGCAGCACAGTCCGCGGGCCGGTGCCCAGTTCCTGGCCGTCAACTGCGCCGCCATCCCCGAGCCGTTGCTGGAGAGCGAACTGTTCGGCCACGAGAAAGGGGCCTTCACCGGCGCCGACAGCAAACGCGTCGGCAAGTTCGAACAGTGCTCCGGCGGCACCCTCTTCCTCGACGAAGTCGGCGACATGACGCCGCTGATGCAGAGCAAGGTCCTCCGCGTGCTCCAGGAGGGCCGCTTCGAGCGCGTCGGCGGCAATGCGACCATCGAAACCGACGTCCGCATCATCGCCGCCACCAACCGCGATCTGGACGCCATGGTGGCCAACGGCCACTTCCGCGCCGACCTCTACTACCGCCTCAACGTCTTCAGCATCCAGGTGCCGCCGTTGCGCGACCGCGCCGTGGATCTCCCCCTGCTGGTAGACCATTTTCTGGACGTCTTTTGCCGGGAACTGGGAAAACCGCTCTGCAAGGTGTCGCCCGAGGCGATGGGGCTTTTGGCGCACTATCCATGGCCGGGCAACGTGCGGGAATTGCAGAGCGTGTTGAAGCGGGCCGTGCTCCAGGCCAGCTTGCCCGTGCTCTTTCCCGACGATCTGCCCGCCGACCTGAAGAGCAAGCCCTGTTGCGCCGTGGACTTCGAGAGCTACGTCAACGGGCGTCTGCACGCCGGCTCCACCGCCTTGCACGCCGAGGCCCTGGATTACATGGAACGCGTCGTGCTGACGCGGGTGCTGCGGCACACGGCGGGAAACCAATCCCGCGCGGCCCACATCCTCAACATCACCCGCGGCACCTTGCGGAACAGAATCCGCCAACTCGGCATCAACATCCACCAGGCGGTGAACGTCGAGGCGGGGTGAAGCGGGGGGATTTGGGGATTCGGGATTTGGGGATTTACGGGTTAGCGAGCCGGGGGGTTTATCCCAATACCGTTCAATGGAGCGTCTGCGTGCGTGCCACTGCTTGCTTGCAAGCAGTGAATCGACACGGAGTTACGACCGGCACTGCTGGGCAAGCCAGCAGTGGCACACTGGCGTTGTCGAGTAAGGACTTACGTCGATCCATTGAACGGTATTGGGGTTTATCCCCCCGGTTTCGATACCGCGCCGCTGATTTAGGGATAGAGTGGTTGCTCGCCGCCGGACTGGTGCTTGTCCAGCCATTTGCGCGGGGCGGCGACGGGATCGAGCGTCGGAACGGGGACGGCGTCGGAACGGGGACGCAGGGCGTCGGAACGGGGATGGTGTCGGAACGGGGACGGAGCTAGTTTTCACAACTCAGCCTGCCAATTTTAGCTGCGTCCTGTTTGGGCTCCGCGCCTGCCCGCCCTGCGCCACCTCGTGCACCCGATCTATCGGCGTATCGGGGTCTTGCCGGATGCCACCTCGGCGATTCCGTCGGAGGCCGAGTTGACTGTGCCGGAAGAAATGGGAGAATGAAGGGTACTCTTCGGGAGTGAATATGAATCGTCTTTCCTTGGTCCGGATGCTGCTAGTGGTCCTCGTCATCGCAGCCACCGGGCCAGTGGCGATGGCGCGCCTGCCGCACCCAGCCTCGTGGAGGCAGACGTCGCGCGATGGACGATATGTCCTCGTCATGGTCTCGCCACTGCCGGTGGGCGCGGACGCGGCTTCCTGGTTTGACAAGGAGCAGGTCGGTGAAATTCGCCGCATTCGAGCCGTGTACTCGCAATGCGGACTGTATCGGAACGACGGGACCACGACACCGCTGTGGAACATCGAGTATTTCAGCCGGCCGCAACAGGTGTACATCGCGCCGGACGGGAAACATCTGATCGTGGGAGCCGAAGACCTCTTCGTTGGGTCGTTCTTTGCTGACGGGAAGAGCCTCGCCGGCTATGGCTACTCGCTAAGGGATATTGTCGCCTTCAGCGTGGTTAAGTCAGTCCTCAGCCTCAGGCAGCCGAGTTGCGTGTCGAGCAGCTTCGATGCAGATAACCTGACCTATACAGTTCGGACGAACCAGGGAGAAGAATTCACTTTCGACGTGACCACAGGCCGCATGGTCAAAGTTCGGTCACCGTGGCCGCTTTTCTTTGCGGTAATTTGTGTCGGGGTGATCGCGGCGTTGGGTCTCCTGGTGGTGCTTCGCAGTCGGAAGCGGCAGAATGCGGAACGGGGACACAGCTAGCTGTCGCAACCCAGCTTGCCACTTCTAGCTGCGTCCCCGTTCCGACTCCGCCTCAACGCCACTGCGCCAACTCGACAGTGACGCCCTCCGGGCCGCAGAGAAAAACAAGTTTCCGGTTATGGAAGTCCAGCACGTCGCTGCGAAGCTCGACACCGTTGGCCTTCAGCCGTTCCACCTCCGCCTCCAGGTTATCCACGGTGAAGCAGATATGATTGAATCCCTGTCTGACGAGGTTGCGGATCTGGGGATCGGGGATCGCCTCGGGGTGAAGATACCGCAGCAACTGCAGCTCCGCCCGCGGAACGGCCCCGGCCAGCACGAGCGTCACGTGTTCGGCCTCGAGACCGTCGACCCCCATGTAACGGGCGAATCGCTCGCCGGAGATCACGGCGCGTTTGTCTTCTGTGAAGCCCAGCAGGCCGAAGAAGTGCTTGGCCGCTTCGACATCGCTCACGACAAAAGTCGCATGATCGAAGTGTTTGACCATGATCCGTGCTCCTCTGGCTTGCCGGTATTTAGGATCAGGGAAACAATAAGCTCCGACTTTGTTGCCTTTCGCTCCGCGAAAGCCGCAACTTTCGCGGAGCGAAAGGCGACACTTATTGACTCCCCGATCCTTGGCGTCCCCTTTCTCCTCCGTGCTCCGTGGTGAACCCTGCGCGGCAGCGTCACCGGTCTCCGATCTGGTCGAGGGCCTTGCGAGCGGCGGCGCGGACCGCGGGGTCGGCCTCGTGGGCGGCCGCCTGCAAGGCGGGACGTACGTTGCGGGCGGAACTGCCCAGGCTCCCCAGGGCCTGGGCGGCCGCTTCCCGCACCGCCGCGCGCTTGTCCCGCAGCGCCAGGGCCAGCGCGGGGACCGCATCCGCATCGCCCCACTCGCCCAAGCCCTTGGCTGCCGCCACGACGGCATATTGGTCGCCGGAAGGCAGCTTGTCGATCAATTGCCGAACGTCCGTCACGGCCCCCAGCCGCGCCTTTTCCGCCCGATCGGCAAGATAGACCTGGTACAGGGCGACGACGGCGGCCTTGCGGACCGCCTCGTCGCCGCCGGGCTGGCTGGCGTTCTGCAGGGCGGCGGCGGCCGCCTTGGCCGGCGGTCCGATCCGTCCCAGGGCCTCGACCGCGCGGCGGCGGGTCAAGGCGTCCGAATGCTCCAGCAGCGGCAGGAGGGCAGGGACCGCCGAGGCCGCCTCGGCCCCCATGTTGCCCAGGGCCTCGACGGCGTACCACCGCACCCAGTTGTTCTTGTCGGCCAGCGCGGCCACCAGTGCCGTCTGCGCCCCGCTGCCCTGGGCGCCCATCTCGGAGAGCACCTCGGCCGCCGCGGCGCGGACGCCGGGCTTGGCGGTAGGCGAGCCCAGCGCCTTGCCCAGGGAGGCGGTCGCCTCCGGGCCGACGTCCGCCAGGGCATGGACGATCGGTTGCGGGATCGACGGCAGCTCGCTGCCGTTGCCGGCCGTAGTAAAGCGGTCCAAGGCGGTGGCGACCGCCTCCGGGCCCAGGGCGACGAGCTTCCGCGCCGCCTCCAAGCGGGCGTCGGGGTCCTGGGCGGCTTCCAGTTGATGAAGCGCTTGCTGCAACTCCGGCGAGACGGGCCGGGGCCGGAAGACCAGCGGCCGAAGCTGTCGAGCGACCAGCACCGCGCCGATCAGGGCGATCAGGAAGGCCACCAGGGCGAAGAGGGCGTGAATGGCGCGGCGATAGGGGTCCGGCCGTCCGTCCGACCGCCCGTTGCCCAGCGCCGCGGCAAGCTCCCGCGGCGCGTCGGCAACGGCCGCTTCCCATTCGGCGATGGAATTCGACCAGAAGTCGGCGGCTTCGCGCGTGGATGGCATCTCGACCGGGCGCATGCAGCGGGGACAGAGGGCGGCCTTCCCCGGCGTGCCGGGCGCCACCAAGTCGCCGCATTCCGGACATACGATCCCGCTCATGTCCTCCAGTGTACCGCCGGCGGCCGCCATCGACCAGCACCGTGGCGGGTTCGACCACCGAAAAAACTTCGACCGTGGAGGGCCTTGCCCCCTCACCCCGCCCCCTCTCCGGGCATCGACCGAAGGTTGGTCAAGGGAGAGGGGCGTAATTGCTGGCCGGCCACTTGATGGCCTTCGCCGCGGAATCGTGCTAAAATGCCCTCCGTGGGGGAGGGAAGACGCGGTGTTGGATCAGGAGGCGGTGCCATGACCGGGGTTCGTGCCTGCGTTGTGCTGTCGGTCATTCTTGGGATCGGCGGGGGCGGCCCACCTGGGCAGCACGCCTGGGGACGCTCTTCCGCCTCGCAGCCGGTCGTTGCGACGGCCGAGCCGGCGTCGCTGGCGGCCAAGACGCATTCGCCCGAGGACGAGACGCTTTTCAACCGGGCGATCGAAGTGCTCCAGGAAGACCCCTTCCCCGCCAAAATCGACCCCGCGGTGGAAATTGTCGACGTTACCGACGGGCACGTGAGGCTCACGTTTCTCACCGGGCTGTGCGACGATGAAAAGTTCGTGCTGGAGTGGCTGTCCAAACGTTCGGTCGCCGACGCCGAGGCGGAGGCGGCCATGCTGCGGTGCTTCCTGGTGTTCCGGCCCGTCACCATCCGGCTGGATGAGTACGTGGAGGAAATTATCCATTGTCGGCGGCTGCAAGTGGCCGTGGAGAAGATCCCCGGCTGCAAGGGCGTGTCTTGGGTAAAGCCCGACGAAATGCCCCTGATGCACGGGCTGGCGCTCAATGCCAAGAGCCCGGCGGCCCACAACAACGTCGGCGTGATGTTGTGGCTGGCCGCCGAGCGCCGGCCGGCGGCGGAGCGGGCGAAGGCCACGGAGTTGCGGCGGCAGGCGGTCGAGGAGTGGCGGGCCGCCGTGCGGATTAACCCCGCTTTCTCCGATGCCCTCAACAACCTCGGCTGCGCCTTGCGGCATCGTGAGCCGGAGGAAGACGACGCCGCGTATAACAAGCGGCTGGAAGAGGCGGTCCATTGCTTCCAGGCGGCCATCGCTGCCATGCCCGACCATGTCGACGCGCAGAGCAACCTGGGGCTGACGCTGTGGCAGTTGAAGCGGCCGAAGGCCGCCCTGAAACACCTCAAGAAGGCGTTGAGCCTGCGGCCCAATCATATCGACGCCAACGTCACGTATGCCCAGTTTTTGTGCGAGATGGCGAGGACGGCGGAGGCGGCGGGCAAAGAGGAGGAATCGACGGCGGATCTTCAAGAGGCCGTGCGCTGCCTGAATCGCGCGATCCGTTTGGACGCGCACAATGCCCGCGCCTTCGAGCTGCTCGGCAACGCCCGGCAGCAACAGGGAGAGCAACAGGAGGCGGTGCGGGCGACGAGCACGGCGGCCTGGCTGATGGCGACCGACCCCGAGCCGCTGGTCCGCAACGGCCGCAGGGCCGTTGAGTTGGCCGAGAAGCTGGTGCGGGACGACGGCGGCCGGGAGCCGAAAAGCCTGGATATCCTGGCCGCCGCCTGCGCGGAGAACGGCGACTTCGCCAAGGCCGTCGAAACGGAAAAGAAGGCCGTGGAACTGGCCGCCGACAGCGGCCAGGAATTACTGGCCGCCGCCATGCGCCAGCGGCTGTCGCTCTATGACCGCCGCATGCCGTTTCGCGATACGCCCAAGGCGGAAGGCCGGTTAGGTCCCACAAAAAAGTAGTCGGCACACGCCGTGTGCCGACAGGTATCCCGCACACGCCGTGTGCGGACATTCGAGGGCGACACACGGCGTGTGTCGCCTACGAGTTGGTCCGGAGGCATCATGGACACACTGGAAGCGATTCAGACGCGGCGGAGCATTCGGCAGTACCAGGAGCAAGCGGTGCCGGGGGAACTGATCGACCGGCTGCTGGCGGCCGCCATGAGCGCGCCCAGCGCGCGGAACGGCCAGCCTTGGCAGATGATCGTGATCGACGACCGGGCGGTGCTGGCGGAGATCGCGCGGCTGAATGCCAACGCCCGCATGGCTGCCCGCGCGCCGCTGGGCATCTTGATTTGCGGCGACCTGAGCCTGGAGAAGTCGCCGGGCTTTTGGGTGGTCGATTGTGCGGCGGCGATGGAGAACCTGCTGCTGGCCGCCCACGCCTCGGGGCTGGGCGGGGTGTGGATCGGCGTTTATCCCCGGCAGGAACGGATGGACATTCTCCGCCGGCTCTTCGGTCTGCCGGAGCAAGTGATCGCCCACAGCCTGGCCATTCTGGGCTTTGCGGCGGAGCAGGCCCCCGCGGTCGAGCGTTTCCGCCCGGATCGAGTACACCGGAACCGCTGGTGAGGGCTCCGGATGGTGGCAGGCGCATTGCCCCGGTGTCCATCGGCAGCCGAGGGCCCGGCCGCCCGGTGCGGGGATGGAATCCTCCCGCAGACGGACAGCCGAAACGCAACCGCCATGGTAGAATTCCTTAGGGCGCGCTACGGTTTTTGCTGAGGGCCGGCCCTCGCGTGCCGCCGTTCCAACTTGGAGGGAAAACCCATGAATCCCATCGTGCTGCCCACCCCCAACGGCGCCGCCGTGGCCTGCGAGGAGGTCGAGGTCCAGGGGCATATCATCGACAGCCTCATCCTGCCGAAGATTCTCGACTGTATCCTGAACAACGGGGGCACGTTTCGCATCAAGCGGATCGCGATCGGCCAGTCGCGCCACGATTCCAGCAACGCCCTGTTGGAGGTCCGTGCCGACGATCGGCCGGGCTTGGAGCGGATCCTGGCCCAGATCGCCGACCACGGGGCCGTGCCGGTCACCACCCAGGATTGCCGGCTGGAGGCGGCCGACATCGAGGGGGCCTTTCCCGAGGGCTTCTACAGCACGACCAACCAGCGGACGGAGGTGCGGCTGGCCGGACAGTGGACGGCGGTCCAGGACCAGGAGATGGATTGCGGGTTGCTGGTGGACCGTGCCGCCCGCACCGCCCGTTGCGTGCCCATGAACGACTGCCGCCGCGGCGATCCCATCGTGGTGGGGCACGTGGGGGTGCGGGTATTTCCCGAGCAGCGCTCGCGGGACGCGCAGACCTTCGCCTTCATGGACAGCGCCGTCTCCTCGGAGAAGCCCAAGGGGCTGGCCATCCGCGAGATCGCCCGCGATCTGGCCCAGCACCGCGCCGAGGGCGGCAAGACGCTGCTGGTGGGCGGACCGGCCATCATCCACACCGGCAGCGGCGAGTTTCTCCAGCGACTCATCCGCATGGGCTACATCGACGTGCTCTTCGCCGGCAACGCCCTGGCCACCCACGACATCGAGCAGGCCCTCTTCGGCACCAGCCTGGGCGTCTACCTCGACCGCGAGGGCCTGGCCGAGGCGGGCCACGAGCACCACCTGCGGGCGATCAACCGCATCCGCCGCGCCGGCGGCATCCGCCAGGCCGTCGGGAGCGGAGTCCTCACCTCCGGAGTGATGTGCGAGTGTGTTCGCTCGGGAGTGGATTTCCTCCTCGCCGGCAGCATCCGCGACGACGGCCCGCTGCCGGAAGTCATTACCGACGTCCTGGTGGCCCAGCAGAAGATGCGCGAGAAGATCCGCGGAGTGACCTTCTGCCTCATGATTGCCACCACGCTGCACTCCATCGCCGTGGGCAACCTGCTGCCCGCCTGGGTCAAGGTCGTCTGCGCCGACATCAACCCCGCCACGGTCATCAAGCTGGCCGATCGCGGCTCGTTCCAGACCCTCGGGCTGGTGACCGACGTGGAACCGTTCCTACGGGTGCTGGTCGATGAGTTGGCGGCCCTGGAAACCGCGGCGGGCAAATCGTAGGCGACACACGCCGTGTGTCGTCCTCGAATGTCGGCACACGGCGTGTGCCGACTACGTGTGCCGACGACATTGAACTTTACGAGCCATTCACATACGGAACCCAAGCCGTGACCGCCGCGCCCCGCGTGCTAATGTGTCCGCCCGACTACTACGGCATCGAGTACGAGATCAATCCGTGGATGGATCGCCGGCAGCCCTGCGACCACGCGGCGGCGGTGAAACAATGGCAGGACCTGCGGCGGCTGCTGGAGCAAGCGGGCGCCGAGGTCCTTTGCGTGCCTCCGGTGGCCGGCCTGCCGGACCTGGTCTTCACGGCCAACGCGGCGATGATCCACGGCCGGCAGGCGATCCTCTCCCGCTTCCGCTTTCCGCAGCGGCAGGGCGAGGAGGAGCACTATGAGCGGTGGCTTTCCGCAAACGGCTTCGAGGTGCGGCGGCTCCGCGGGACGGCCTTCTTCGAGGGGGCGGGCGACGCGCTGTTCTGCGGCGACACGCTCTGGGCCGGCTACCGCATTCGCAGCGACGTCGCCGCGCTGCGGGAGATCGGCGAGTTGCTGGGGCGCCGGGTGATTCCCCTGGAACTGGTCGAGCCCCGCTACTATCACCTCGACACGTGTTTCTGTCCGCTGGCCGCCGACACGGCGATCTATTATCCCCCGGCCTTCGACGAGTACGGCCGCAAGGCCCTGGGGGAAGGGATTCCGCGCTTGATCGCCGTGGGCGAGGCCGAGGCCTGGCATTTCGCCTGCAACGCCGTGGTGCTGGGGCGGACGGTCATTACCAACACCGGCTGTCCGGAATTGCACGAGCGGCTCACTGCCGAGGGGTTTGCCGTGTGGGAGACACCGCTGAGCGAGTTTGTCCGCGCCGGCGGCAGCGCGAAGTGTCTTACCCTGCGGCTGGACGGCGAGGATGCCGCCGCCTGGCGCGGCGCGGCCGGTTGACAGGGCCCCCGGGGGGAGGTACCATTCAGCAAGTTGTCGGTTATGAATTGCGCCGCGCATCCGCGGGGATAAACCCCGCGGCTCGCTATCCCAACCCCACCCCGGTCCCTCCCATGCGATCCATCTTCCTCTCGCTCTGCCTTGCCGCCGCGGCAACGGCCTCGGCCCAAAATGTCTTCCCCTATCATTATCAGAACGAAACGCTCCCCAATGGGCTGCGGGTGATCCTCATCCCTATGCCCGGCAGCGGGCTGATCATGCCAGGTATTGGGCAAAGGTCAGCACCTGTTCGGGCTGGTGACGGTCGAGTTCGATGACGTGCGGCAGATACTGGGCGCCGCGCAATGACAGATCGACCGTCGAGAGCCGAATCCCCTGTGCTGCGGCCTCGCTGCGGACCGCCGCGAGAAAAGCATTGAAATCGCCCACGGCAGCCCTGGCCGATGCGCCAAATAACAAGTTTGGCGCGGCGACGAGCGGCGCCGCAAACAGCGTGCGACGGCTGACGCAACGATGCATCATCGCAGAGCC
>JBKQVT010000042.1:0-10787 GCA_052139835.1 Thermoguttaceae bacterium | reverse complement strand
CACCGCCCCGATCATGCCGCCGAAGCCGTTCATCTGCCGGCGGGCCAGGGCGTGTTGCGGATGGCTCTCCAGGCCCGGATAGATCACCCGCTCGATCTCCGGCCGGCCTTCGAGCCACTGGGCCAGTTGCAGGGCGTTCTGGCAATGCCGCTCCATGCGCAGCGAGAGGGTTTTCAGTCCCCGCAAGGCGAGGAAGCAGTCGAACGGTCCGCTGATGGCCCCCACCGCGTTTTGCAGGAACCGCAGCTTCTCCTCCAACTCGGCATTCTCGCCCACCACCGTCGCGCCGCCAATGATGTCCGAATGGCCGTTGATGTACTTGGTCGTCGAGTGGACCACCACGTCGAAGCCCAGGGTCAAGGGGCGCTGGCAATAGGGCGAGGCGAAGGTGTTGTCGACGACCGTCAGCAGGCCGCGGCGCTTCGCCAAGGCCGCGATGGCCTCCAGATCGGCCAGCTTCAGCAGCGGATTGGAGGGGCTTTCCATCCAGAACATGCGGGTCGCCGGGCGAATGGCCGACTCCAGCACGGCCAGATCGCTGGCGTCGACGTAGCTGAAATCCAAGTTGGCCGTGCGGCGGCGGACGTTCTCGAAGAGGCGATAGGAGCCGCCGTAGAGATCGTCGCAGACGACGACGTGTGCGCCGTGGTCCAGCAACTCGAGCGTGGTGGCAATGGCCGCCAGCCCGGACGCGAAGGCGAAGGCCGCCTTGCCGTCCTCGAGGTCGGCCACGCAGCGCTCGAAGGCGAAGCGCGTGGGATTCTGCGAGCGGCCGTAATCGTAGCCCTTGTTGACCCCCGGCGCCTGCTGCACGTAGGTGCTGCTGACGGAGATTGGCACCATGATGGCGCCGGTGGTCGGGTCGGGCGTCTGGCCGGCATGGATGGCGCGGGTGCCGAACGCCGCCCGCCGCGGCGGCCCGGAAGAATCAGAGGAATGCGAACTGCTCACCGGATGCTCCATGGGGTGGTTACTCGAAGCACTGCACGCGGACCACGGAGAGGTCCATCTGCTCTTTGACCTCGTCCCAGCCGCGCGATCGGCCGCCGGTCTTTGCTTGGGGCAGCGCGGTGCCGGTGGGGAGGTGCTTCTCCAGGAAACTCCTGAGCGAATCGCTGGGGAGAGCGAAGGTGAAGGCGTCCACATCGAGGTGGGCACTGCTCCGCTTGTGGACCATGCCGACCACCAGACCATACTGGTTGCACATCGGCCCCCCGTAGCTACCGGGGGTGATGCGGCAATCGGCCTGCATGTCGGGGTCCTTGTCTTCGGTGCCGGGCAGGGCGCTGATGGCGCCTTGGAAGATCTGCACGCCCAATTTCTCGCGGTTTTGGTGGCGGTTCAAACCTTCGGGGAATCCTAGGGCGCAGATTCGCTCGCCCTGGGCGGGTTTCTCGGCCAGGATGACCGGCTTGAGTTTTGCGTCCGCGGGCACATCGGCCTGGAGCAGGGCGATCTGGGTCTTCGCGTCGGCGGTGACGAGCCGGGCGGGGATCGGCTTGGAGTAACTCGGCACGCGGATCGTGATCTTCTTGGCCTCGCTGCCGTTGGGCCGCAGGACCTCGCGGGTGGTGAGGATGAATCCGCCTTTGGCGATGCAGAAGCCCGCCCCCGAGCCGGTCAGCCCTTCGACCTTGTCCAAGAGCTCTTGGTGGACGTACCTGAGGGTCTCGCCGAGGTGGCCGGGGGGATCGAGGGCCAGGGCCTCGTCGCATTTCTTGGCGGCCTCTTGGTACAATTCCACGTCGCAGAGCAGCCTCATCATGTTCATCAGGAAGAAGATTCCCAAATTGTGATCGGTGAAGGTCCGCCCCCCCTTCTCCTTCTTCCACTCGTCGAACTTGACCACCGCCTGGGCCATGGCTTCCTTCTGTTGCTTCCCGCTGCCCTTTCCGGCGCAACGGGCCAGCCGGGCCAACCAATTGCGGCAATCGCCGCGGGTGATGGCCACCGGGCGGTTCTGCAACGCGGCCGGCAACATCGCCTTCCACTCGACGATCTGCGGCTGGTAGAAGCGGGCCAGGTCGTTGATCTCCAGCAGGTCCAGCAGCTTGCCGATGGCCTTGTTCTTTTCCTCACCGGCGCTCATGGACTTGATCGCGTCGGATTGCTTGGAGATTTCGGTCCCCATCTGCTGCCACTGCTTGAACATCCGATGGAAGTTGGCCGCGCTGCCGCCGAACGGGGTCTCCTCGGTGGGCGGCGTGTTGGGCCCCTCACCTTCGTCATCGCCCTGGTGCTCCTCGTCGGAGGAACCGTTCATATCCTTCTGAAAGCCCCCCAGGAATCCTATCACGTTCCCATCCGCGTCGATCATCACGATGCTGGGATACTCGGTCACGTGAAACTGCTCGCAGAAGCGGCGGTTGCGATCGGCGTTCTCGATGGCGGCGTTGGCGTCGGACGTGTCGGACGTGTCGATGTAGACCAAGGTATACTCGCCGTCGAGATGCCTGCGCAAGTCGCGGTCGCTGAAAACGCTCGCCAGGCGCCGGCTGTCCTCCGAGCCGTTGGACTTGTCGAAGACGATCAGGATCGGCCAGCCGTGCCCGCGGGCCGCCAACCTGGCGCCGTCGAGGTCCTGCACCCAGTCGTGGTAGTCGGGGGCCAAGGGGTTGAAATTCACCGTGACGTCATCCTGGCCTTCGGCCAGTACGCGGTTGACCGTCCACTCTTCGTAGCCTTTGCGCGTGATGCGGATGTGATACGGGCCGACCCGCACCGGCAGCGTCAGCTTGACCGTGTCGGTCTTGGGCACGGGGACCGGCTTGCCGTCGACGAAAAGCTCGGCCCCCTGCCGCTCCGATTCCATCCAATTCAAAGTCAAGGTAGTCATCGGCGCCGGCGGCGCCGGCTTCTTCCACTCCGGGGTATAGGTCGATTGACCGTCGCGCGACCAGGCACGGCTGAACTCGACCGGATCGTAGTCCGCGCGCGTGAGGCGGATCTTATAGGGGGCCAGCCGCTGCGCCAGGGTAATCGCGACCTTGCCCGTCTTGGGCAGATCGCGCTGCTGTCCGTCGACGTACAGGACGGCGTCCTTGCGATCCGCCTCGCTCCAGTTCAGGTCCAAGACAAGGTCCGGTGGCGTTCGGGAAAGGACCGCCACCACGATGATGGCGGCGGCCAGCACCGCCGCACCGAGGAGCACGCCGCCGCCGATCCATAGGCCGCGGCTGCTCCCCCGCGCCGACTGTCGTTTCGGCGGGAGCATGGGGATGGAACGGCCGCCGGCGGCGTAGGAGGGCGTCACGTCGTTCAGCCCCGGGATCTCCACTCCGCCGGGGACGAGCGGTTCCTCGACGGCGGCCTGCCGCCGCAGCGGCGGCACCGGCGGGGGCCCCGGCGGCGCGTCGTCGGCCTCGATTCGCGCCGCCCTCTTCAACGGCTTCGATGCGGCCATGGTCTTTGGCGCGGCGGCCGCGACCAGGATCGCCGCCGCACACTTGGGGCACTTGATCTTCCGGCCGACAAATTGCTCGCCGACCTGGTACGTGGCGCCGCATGACGAACAATGGCAAGTGACTGGCATCGCTGCACCCGTTCCTTATCGCGGTCCGCTACTGGTAGTTCAGCACGCACACGATCGAGTCCTCCATCTGTTCCTTCAACTGCGTCCATTCCAGCGCCTTGGCGGCCGGTTTGGGGGTCGGCAACGTCGTCCCCGCCGGCAAATTCTGCTTGAGGAAGGCCACGACTTTTTCCCCGGGGATGGCCAGGCCGACGCTGTCGCTGCCCCCGTGGCTGATGTTCTTGGCGCGGATGATGCCGACGACGATGCCCAGGTTGTTGAACAACGGCCCGCCGCTATTGCCCGGGTTGACCCGGCAATCCAATTGGATCATCGATCCGTCCTCGCTCAAGTCGGGGGCGACGCTGATGATGCCCTGGGTGATGACCAAGCGGGGTTTGGCGAAGGTCTCGTGCGGGTCGCCCGTGGTGGGGAAGCCGATGGCGCAGATCGACTGGCCTTCCTTCACCCCGGGAAGCAACGAGACGGGAGTGATCTTGACGTTGGCGGGGATTTCCGCCTTCACCAGGGCGAGATCGACGTGGGAATCGGCGGCGATGAGCGTGGCCGGAAAGATCTGGCCGGTTCTGGGCATGCGGACCTTGAGCTTCTTCTGCTTGTCGATGACGTGATGATTGGTCAGCAGGTACCCGCCCTCGGCGAAGAAGGAGCCGGTGCCGCGGCCGACGAGCCGCTCGCCTTCCTTCGTGCCGCGGCTGGCGAGTTGCTCCTTGAACTCCTCCAGCGCGGCCCGCACTTTCTCGTCGCTGGGCTTCAGCGCCAGCCCCTCGTCGATTTTCTTGGCCGCGCCGGCGATCTGCCCGGACATATAGAGCACCCCCGCCGCCTGGCAATGCAAGCGGGCGGCGGTGTTGGGGTCCGGGAAGGTTCGCGTTTTCTTCCATTCGTCAAAGTTGGCGACCTCCTCCGCCCCCTTCTCCCCGCCGACGCCAAACCCCATGTACTTCTCGAAGCGGGCCGTCCATTGCTCCATCTCGGCCGCCGTGGCCGGGTGCTTGCGGTCGCGCATGTCGGCAGGCAGCATGGCCTTCCACTTCTCGATGTCCGCCGCGTAGTAGCGCTCCAGGTCGCTGCCGGCCAGCAAGTCCCAGGCGTCGCAGATGGCGCGTTTCTTCGCTTCGTCCTTGGCCGTCTCGATGTCCTTCGTCAAGGCCTGAAGTTTCTCGCCGGTGGTCTGCCAGAGCTTGAACATCTTCAAAAACGCCTTCAGGTCGACCGCCACGTGCACCTGGAGGCAGCCGATCGGCTTGCCGTCCGGCTGGGTGAGCACCACGGTGGGATAATCCTTGACCTGGAACTGCTCACCGAGGGCCTCGTTCCGCTCCCGGCTCTGCACCTTGGCGGCGCCCTGCAGCGTTTTGGGAAAGTCGGCGTACACCAGCACGCTGTCCTTACCGGGGCCGTTGAGAAATTCGTCCCTGGAAAAGACCTCCCGCATCAAGGGCTCGCTGTTGGGGGACCAGTCGGAACCATCGAAGAGGATCAAGATGGATTTCTTGCCGGCGGCGGCCTGCCGCTTGGCGTCCTCGAAATCCTGCGCCCAGCCGTCAAAACTGCGGAACCACTTCACCGTGTAAGGCGGCAGTTGCTCGCCCTCACGCGCCAATTGCTTGGTCACCAGGGGGGCAAAGCCCTTGCGCGTGATGTGGATCGTGTGCGAGGCGTCGCGGATTTCCAGCGGGTACTCGACCGGGCCCGTCGGCGGCACCTTCCTGGGGTTGCCGTCGATCTGCACCACGGCGTCCGACCGCTCCTCCGGAGGCCAGATCAAGACGAACCTCGTCGAGGGCTTCAGCGGCACGAGGGGCGCCACGGCCACCGCGGCCGTGCCGGCGCTCGTGTCGGTGGTCGTGCCCGCGATCGTGGTCGGGGTGCTGTCGGTCGGCGTCACCGGTTTGGAGGACATCAGCTCAAAGCCCACGAAGACGCCCGCTATCGCCAGCGCGGCCACTCCCAAGCCCAGCGCGATCCACAAGCGGCGGTTGCCGGCCTTCTTTTTCCCATGGTGCTTCCGCTTGGAAGCAGTCAGCGGAGTCCGCTTGGGCGCGACCCCCTCCAGCCCGGGGACCGCCACGGCGTCCGAGCCGGCCTGTTCGGGGGCCTCGTCGGGCTCCGACTCCGCGACGGCAGGGGCCTCGGGTGATCCTGTCGCCCTTGCCGACCACGACCACTCCGGCTCATCGGCGGCAGGGGTCTCGGCCTCGATCTTCTCGGCGACTTTCAGGGGGTTGGGACCTTTAGGGACCTTCGGCGGGGTCGTCGCCGATGCCCTGGCTTCCGCCGCGGCCGTCACGACGATCGCGGTCGCGCACTTGGGGCACTTGATCTTCCGTCCGGCATACTGCCCGTCAACTTGGTAAGTCCCCCCACAGGACGAACAACGGCAAGTAATCCGCATCGGTAAACCTCCCCCCGATCGGCTATTGAATCGCCTGACGACCAAAACTAGGATTATACTATACTTTGGGTGGAAGTCCACCACCAGATCCCGCTTTTGCTCGCCCCCCCGGCTACCCGGCCTTCCCGAAGGCGGCCCGGGGGGCAGCACCGCCGGCGGGCGGAAAACGGCGATTTTTGCCGCCGTCGCCAGATATAATTTCATCACTCCACGAGAGCCCTCGTCATGTTGTGTCTTCACTTCCTCCTTGCCGGCCTGACACTCCTGGCGCCACCCCCCGTGAGCCCGGACAAGACCGACGCCGACGCCCGCGAAACCCTTCGCCAGGTCGTCGCCATGACGCCGCTGCAGCAGAAGGCCTGGCTGCGGGAACTGAAGGCCCGCCTGGATTGGGCCAACCGCTTGATCCTCTCGCCGGAAGAAGCCGCCAAGCAGCGGGAGCGCATCAACGGCCTCTTGCAGCAGAAGAGCGTCTCCCTCCAAACGGTGCTCGAATTGATCCGCCAACGGAACGTGCGGGAACACGACGCCGTCCAGCGCTTGGTGGAAAGGTACCACAGCCAGGTCTACCAGAGCTTCGAGGGCCCAGGCTTGACCGAGCGCAAAGAGGCGTGGTATCGGGTATGGGAGGCGTGGGAAGCGGCCGGCAGCCCTTCCGACCAGCGGGACCGGCTGATGGCCTGGCTCGATGGCGGCATCCGCAGTTCCATGCCCGGCAAAATCGGCCCCCTCCCCGCCGATCCCACGTTCACCTCGCGGGAACCGCCATCCAAATCGGCCCGCAAGAAGGTGACGCCGCCGACCGCGACGCCGGCCGAGGCACTCGATCAGGCCAGGGAACTCGCCAGGCCGGGCGAGGCCTCCAAGAACGCCAAGAAGCCGGCCGAGGCCCCCAAAAAGCCTGACAACGCTTCGGGAAAGCCAGCCGAGGCCTCCAAAAATCCCGCGGAGACCGTCAAGAAACCAGCCGAGGCTGTGAAGAAGCTCGACAAACTTTTGGAAGAAGCGACCGAGGTCGAGAAGGAGCCGGGCAAGGCCTCGGACAGTCCCGCCGAGGCCGAGAAGGCATTGCAGCAGCCCGCAGAACCCGTCAAGAAGCCCGCAGAACCCAGCAAGAAGCCTAAGGAGACCTCGAAGCAAACTGCGGAGCCGGCCAAGAAGCCCGCGGAACCGGCCAAGAAGGCCAAGGAGACTACAGGAAAGGCTGCGGAGCCCGCCAAGAAGCCCAAGGAGATTCCGGAAAAGCCGCCCGAGAATCCCGACGCGCCCGCCGACCCGGAACCGCCCACGAACCCCGAACCGCCCAAGACCTCGCAGCTCTCGCAGCCATCGGTGGAGGAGTTCGCGGTGGCCGCGGCCAGCGGGGCGTGGTAGCCGGTCGAGTTGCCGCTGCGGCTGTCGGAACTGGCGTTGGCACTGGGTGCGCGGGTGCCACTGCTGGCTTGTCCAGCAGTGCAAGGGGCGGCGCTAGGTCCGCACTGCTGGACAAGCCAGCAGTGGCACCCAAGGGAGAAGTAGTGCCCGCCTTCGATGTCCCAAATCCCCCCAACTCCACACGTTCCTGACGACAATGCGGCGGCGGCCGAGAAGGTGCGGTCCTTCCCCCACACCCCCGGCGTCTACCTGATGAAGGACGCCGCCGGCCGGGTCATCTACATCGGCAAGGCCAAGGACCTCCGCGCGCGGGCCGGCAGCTACTTCCTCAAGGCGGCCGCCGCAGAACTCCGCACCGCGCGGCTGGTCGCGGAAATCCGCGACATCGACTACCTCGACGCCGAGAGCGAGGTCGATGCCCTGCTCATGGAGGCCCGCCTCATCAAGGACCTCCTCCCCAAGTTCAACCGCGAGTTGCGCGACAGCAAGACCTTTCCCTACCTGGAAATCTACACCCATGAGGATTATCCCCGCGTGGAAATCACCCGCACGCCCAAGCCGCGGGGCGTGAAACTCTACGGGCCGTTCGCCAATTCGCGTTCGCTTCGCGGGGCCCTGCAAGTCCTGCAAAAAATCTTCCAGTTCCGCACCTGCTCGCTGGACATCCACCACGACGATCCCCGCTGGCGCTGGTATCGCCCCTGCCTGCTGGCGGCCGTGGGCCAATGCGCGGCGCCCTGCAACTTCCGCATTTCCCGCGAAGAGTACCGGAAGAATATCCACCGGCTGCAAACCTTTCTCGACGGCAACAAGCAATCGCTGCTGGACGACCTCCGCCGCGACATGACCGCCGCCGCCGCCGCGATGCGTTTCGAGGAGGCGGCCCGGCTCCGCGACGAGCTCCATTTGTTGGAGACGCTCAACGAGCGCGGCCGGTTGGAGACGCACGTGCAGCCGGAGGTCTTTCCCGTCGATCCGAAGAAAGGGCTCTCCGGGTTGCGCAAGGCGCTCCGCCTGGCCAAGCAGCCGCGTTCGATCGAGGGCGTCGACGTCGCCCACACCGCCGGCGCCGACACGGTGGCCAGCGTGGTGCAGTTCATCGACGGTCTTCCCTTCAAGCCGGGCTACAAGCGGCTGCGGATCCGCAGCGTCCAGGGGGTCGACGACGTGGCCAGCATCCATGAGGCCGTGCTGCGGCGTTTCCATCGCCTGGCCGAGAGCGAAGTCATGCCCGACATCCTCCTCATCGACGGCGGCAAGGGGCAATTGCACGCGGCCACCTCCGCCCTGGCGAGCCTGGCGCTGGATGCCCCCCCGCTGGTGCTTTCGCTGGCCAAGCGCGAGGAGTTGATCTTTCGCACCGGCGAAGAAGAGCCGCTGCGTCTGAGTCGCCACAGCTATGCCTTGCGGCTGTTGCAGTACGTCCGCGACGAGGCCCATCGCTTCGCCCAGCACTATCACCACATCCTCCGCCGGCGCTCCACTTTGGGGGAGTAAGGGGGAAGACGGTTGGGAACCTATGGGACGCCCTTCCAGATTGGCCAAAAGGGGGTAGAATTGGGTAAAGACAGTCGGTGGACTTGGGAGTGTGAGCAATGGCAGCTTTCGAGCGAATCACGTCCGATCCGGCGATCCTCAACGGTCAGCCGTGCATCCGTGGGATGCGCCTGACCGTGCGGCGCGTGCTGGAAGCACTGGCGACCTATACGGACCGCGAACAGTTTCGAGCCGAGCACCCGGAAGTTGAAGACGAAGACATCCGCCAAGCGCTTGAGTATGCTGCGGCCAATCTTGAGGACAAGGTAGTCGAGTTGCGGTCGGTCCCATGAGGCTGCTGCTGGATCAAGGTCTTCCGCGTTCTAGGGTTCGGCACCTGGCCGGCATGGGGATCGTAGCCGAGCATGTGGGCTGGGCCTAACAAGGGCGGCCGACGTGCTCATTCTGGACGAGGCTCGGCAGCGTCACGCCGCCGTAGTTACTTTGGACGCTGACTTCCACACCCTCCTCGCCGCGTCGCGTGCGGGGGGCCCGTCGGTCGTGCGCATCCGAATCGAGGGCCTCAGCGGAGAGCGACTGGCCTCGCTTCTCGTCCAGGTGTTGGATGTCGCCGGCGCGGAGATCGAGGCTGGGGCCGTCGTGTCCGTCACCGCGCGCCGGATTCGCGTTCGACTGCTTCCGATTGGCCGATGATCCGCGCCGGGAAACGGGCCACCCAGGCGTCAATCATCAGGGCGGCGCCTCGCCATTCGGCCCCGTTGGGCGTCAGCATCTTGCCGTTTGGGGCGAGATCGCAGCGGAAACGCGGCCTGCCACCCATCTGGGCGCCGTTTTCCACCGCCAGAATCGCCATTCTAGTGAACAAGCGACCAGATCGCGGTGCCCCGGAAAAAAATTCCGCGCCAGACGCTTGCAAGGAATTCAGAAATCGTTACACTACGGATTCGTGGGAGATTTGCCCATTAAACGTATGGAATGGCAGACACTTGTGGGAAATCAACCCAGAACATAGAATACGGCAAATCGCTTCCGTGATCCCAGTGGCCCTGGCCCGAACGACTCACCCCCGGCCCTACGTTTCGCGAAATGCCCGGCCCCTCGCAGATCATCCTGGGCGAATTCCCCGCGGCGCTGGACGAGCGCTATCGGCTGTCGATCCCCGGCGGGCTGGCCGACCTGCTGGGCCCGCGATGCATCCTCGCCAAGGAGCGGGCAGGCTGCGTCAGCCTGTGGAGCGCGGAGGCCTGGGAGGCCAAGCTCAGCAGCCGCATCCGGTTGATCGAGCAGAAGATCCTCGCCGAGACAATCGGCGAGGACCGCATGGCCCAGGTGCAATTGTTGGGGCGGCTGCTGTCGACGCGCCACAAGCCGGTGGAGCTGAAAGGGCGGGGGCGGCTGCTCGTGCCCGAGGCCTTCCGCCGCTTTCTGGGCGTGGATCGCGATCCGCCGGAGAACGAAGTGATGGTGGTCGGCGCGGCGGTGTGCGTGGAGATTTGGAAGCCGGCTGCCTGGTTGCGGTACCTCGAGGCGCGGATGCCCAAGTTCCGCCGCCTCTTTCACCAACTGTCGAAGTGAGCCACGGTTCCATGGTCGGTCCGGAGGATTTCCCCGAGTACCCCCGGCGTGTCACCCGATAGGGGATGCAAGTCATCAGGGATGGGTTTTTTCGGGCGCATGAAGCGCCCACCCGTTTTCCCCGGACCGGCCATGGACGTGTTTTTCAAGGGGTCTTGGGGCTTGGGTTTTAGGTCTTAGCACTAAGGCAGCACGCAGGAAACGAAATACCAACCCGATCTCAGGGCTACCGTGCTCTTAAGGGGTTGGCGCCGTGGCGCGGGTAGACCAATTCCTGCGTGCTGCCTAATTGGGCAGCGCCACTTTGGCACGTCTCGATGCTGTAAATCCGCGTCGGGAAAGGCCATAGGGCGCCGGGCTGCACGTTAGATTATACATGATTTGATGTGGTTGATGTCGATGCCCATCGCA
>JBKQVT010000041.1:0-30771 GCA_052139835.1 Thermoguttaceae bacterium | reverse complement strand
AATTCGGATTCCCGCCGCCTCCACTGGAAAGGCTTGCGAGTGAAATCGCAAGCCTTCTCCTGTTTTGGGAAGGGTTGCATCGTTCGACGCAACCGGGTTGAAAACGTCGTGCGGAGGAATTACACATGAAAGTCTTGGGGATCTCGGGCAGTCCGCGGCGTGAGGGAAACACCGATATCCTCGTCGGCACGGCCCTGGAAGTCCTGGCGGCCGAGGGCTTGCAGACGGAGTTTCTCTCCCTGGCCGATCGACCGATCAAGCCCTGCGTGGCCTGCCGGGGCTGCTTTGCCTCGGATGCGATCCGCTGCGTCCAGGAAGATCCGGCCTTCGAGGGCATCCTGGACAAGTTCGCCGCGGCCGACGGCGTCCTGGTCGGTTCGCCGGTCTACTTCGGCTCGGCCACGCCGCAGACGATGGCCTTGCTGGACCGGGTCGGCTACGTCGCCCGCCGGCATCCGCAACTGCTGCGGCGAAAGGTGGGGGCGGCGATTGTCGTCGCCCGCCGCGCCGGTCAGAACTTCACCTTCGCCCAGCTCAACTACTTCTTCCTGATCAGCGAGATGATCGTGCCTGGTTCGACCTACTGGAACGTGGCCGTCGGCCGTGAAAAGGGCGAGGTCCGCAATGATGCGGAGGGCATGGATACCGTGAGAAACCTCGCCCGCAACATGGCCTGGCTGATGAAGCGACTGGACAGCGGCGGCTGAGCGCCGGCGGCGTTCACGGGCTCGGGGACGCCGTAGCCGTAGGGTGGGTCGAGGGGCACCATGCGAAGCATGGTCGCGAGCCCCACCGGGACACTACTTCTCTTCCACCAGCCAGATGTTGCGGAACCGCACGGCGTTGCCGTGATATTGCAGACGCAGGGGACCGGTCTTTCCCGGCGGGCCCCAGTTGCCGCCGCAGACCTTCGTCGTCTCGACCGCGTCCAAAACCTTCACGCCGTTCCACACCACCGTGATCAACGCCCCCTTGGTCTGCTTGCCGACGGCGTCGAACTCCGGGGCGCGAAAATCAATGTCGTAGGTCTGCCACTGTCCGGGCGGCAGGCAGGCGTCGAGGTCCGGGGCCCGCTGCCCGAAGATCGACGCACAATCCACCGGCGTGACCGGCAGTCCGAACGAGTCGAGAATCTGGATCTCGTACCGCGCGTGGAGAAACACCCCGCTGTTGCCGCGCCCTTGGCCGCGGTCGGCGGGCATGAACGGCACGCGAAACTCGACGTGTGTCTTGAAGCTGCCGAACTGCTTCTTCGTCGCGATGTCGGCCCCGACGGTCGAGACGGTGCCGTCCGGCTGGCAGACCCATTGGTTCTTGACCCACTGGTCCAGGTTCGTCCGCTTGCCTTCCTCGTAGGGCAACAGGACCAGGGCGCCGGCCGGCGGCTTCTGGCCCAGCGTCGGGCTCTTCCGCTCGATGCGCCGCATGTCGGCCTTGCCCACCTTCTCCGAAGCGATGTTCACGAACTCCTTGGTGATCTTGCCCGACCACTGGCCGCCCTGGATGTGGACTTCGTCGTTCTTGCCGAGGCCGGGCAGTTGGATGCGGGTGGCCTTGGGGTCGCCGGCCGGATAGAGGATGACCACGCGGTACTGGTGTTTTTGATCGGCAATGACTTTAGCCTCGGCCTTGACCGGCTGGGCGCCGGCGGGCGTGAAGGTGCCGGCAAACTCCCCCATGATCGGATTCAAGGGCGGCTCGGCCGCGGACGCTTGTCCGCAGGCCCATACCCCCAAGGCCAGGACCAGCAGCGAAAACGGCACAACGGCGGCGCGGCGACTCATGTTTTTTCTCCTCGAAAAAGGCGGGTGCGTGGGGATGGATTGGGGGCGATCTCGGGCAACCGCTGCCCCGGCGATCGCGGCATGGGCGTGACTGGACAACACGTCAGCCAGCAATGTTAAGATAATCGGCCGCCGGGCAGGTGTCAAGCTCCCCGCCCGGCACGCGTTCGACCATGTTCTGGCCGAAAGGCCCGCTGCCCGCTTGCGGTTTCGCAAGCGGTGCCGGCCGGCGGAAACTATCTGCGGGCCAGCCGGGGTGCCACTTCCTTTTCCCCGGCGGGTGATATAATTACTCGCATTGTACAACGTCTCTTTCCATCACCGTAAAAGGAGGATGACCATGGCTCTGACCGTCAAGAAGATCACCCTGTGGCGCGGCGAAGTGGCGAACAGGCCCGGCACGCTGGGCAAAGTGCTCGGCCCCCTGGCCGCCGCCGGCGCGGATCTGCAGGTTGTGATGGGCTATCACTACCACGGCGCCGGAAACACGGCCGCCATCGAGTTGTATCCCGTCTCGGGCAAGAAGGCCACCGCCGCCGCCCAAGCCGCCGGGCTCGGCGTCTCGTCGATCCCCACGCTGCTGGTCACGGGCGAGAACAAGGCCGGCCTGGGGGCCGCCATCTCGGGGGCCATCGCCGACGCGGGCATCAACGTCGGCTTCCTGGTCGCCCAGGTGATCGGCACGAAGTTCTCCGCGGTGATCGGCTTGGAGGACGAGGCGGCCGCCCGCGAAGCGTCCACCCTCATCAAAAAGGCGGCGCGGAAGGTCGGCAAGTAATCCGCTCCCGCATGGTCGTTCCATGAACGTCGAACCAACCGCCTTGCCCCCGGCGCCGCTGTTGCCCAGGCGGTGGCGGCGCAGCAAACGCCTGGCGACCGTGGTCGTGGCCTTGCTCCTCCTGTACCTGGCCGTTGCATATTTTGCCGTGCCGTGGTGGTGGACGCACTACGTGCGGCGTCATCCGTCGCTGGACGACGTGCCCGACATCACGGAAACGAAGACCGGCATCCCCGGCGACCCGATCAACGTGTCGCTCATCGGCACGGAGGAGGAGTTGAAGCGGATCATACTGGCTGCCAAGTGGTATCCGGCCGACCCGCTCACCTTGCGGAGTTGCCTGAAGATCGCCGACGCGTCGGTGCTGAAACGGCCCTACGCCGATGCGCCGGTGAGCAACCTGTACCTGTTTGGGCGGAAGGAAGACCTCGCCTTCGAGCAGCCGGTGGGCCGCGATCCCCGCCGCCGCCATCACGTCCGCTTCTGGCGGAGCGCGGACCTTGACCGCGACGGCCGGCCGGTGTGGGTCGGATCGGCCGTCTACGACCGGCGGGTCGGCTTCAGCCGCACCACGGGCCAGATCACGCACATTACGGCCGCCGACATCGACGTCGAGCGGGACTACTTGTTCCACTGCCTCCAGCAGACCGGCGACCTGTCCGAGGTCTACGTGGTGGCCCACTTCCATACGATTCTGCAAGGCCGCAATGGCGGCGGCGACCCCTGGCATACCGACGGCGACCTCGACGTCGGGGTGATCGCGATGAGGTCGCCATGAAGGATCTCGCGCAGAGACGCGGGGACGCGGAGACGCGGAGGGAAGGGGGGAGGCAGGGGCTGGGGGCTGGGGGCTGGGGACTGGGGACTGGGGGCTGGGGGCTGGGGACTGGGGGCTGGGGACTGGGGGCTGGAAAAAGGGCGGAGGACGGACGGCGGAGGGGGGAAGGAGTCATCAACCCCCAAGGCCGCCGGCGGCGCCCGGCGGTGAGGGCGTGTATCGGTATCTCCCCTCGCCCTTTGGGAGAGGGGCCGGGGGTGAGGGCCTTGCGTTGCGCCTTCCTTCCGCCTTTCCGCCCTCGGAGTTGCTTTTGGCCTTGTCTTCTGCAACGCATGCTTTGGCGTTCGACTTTTTCCGTCGATTGGCCGCGGTGGAAGGCCGTTGGAAATCAGCGTTTGCGTCGCGGCTGCTCGTCGTAACTTTTTACTTCCTCTTGGTGGTTTGTTGCACTTGGGCTGTCGAAAGGTTCGTTCGAGGGGTGAATCGCTCGCCAGCATGCCAGCTCGAAACCTAATCCCTAATCCCTGGCGTTTACGCCCGTCGGCGGCGCGGACGCCGGAGGCGTGCAACTCGACTTGTCAAAGAGCCTATCGAGACCGCCGTTGGTTATACGCGATCGGCTGGCCCAATTTCAAGAGGAGAAAATGGGGGGCGGGCGGCTGGTGGATCTTGCTTTGGGGCGGTAAACTCATCATTCGTTCCTTACTCCAATGGTAGGCGGGGAGCGACAGTACGCCGCACACGCCGTGTGCGGTGAGGTCGTCACAGGGCCTGTGACGGATACGGGGGATCGTCACACGGCGTGTGACGGATACGGATGGGAGCGGGTTATGCAATGGGAGCTGTTTGACCCCGACGAAGACGTGCGGATCACGGCGGGACGGCTGCCGCATTGGTTCCAGCCGGGCAGATTGGTTTTCATCACGTTCCGGACGAATGATTCCCTGCCCGCAAGCGTCGCCAGACTGTGGCTGAGGCGACGAGATGATTGGCTGCGCCGCCAGGGGATCGATCCGCGGTCGAAGGACTGGGATTCCGAGGTTCGGTTGTTGCCCGCCGCGCTGCGACGGCAGTTTCACGAGTCGTTTTCCGCCGAATTCCTCGCGCATATCGACCGCGGTTATGGGCAGTGCGTGCTAAGGCAACCATCGCTGGCGGCCATCGTGGTCGAGGGGTTGCTGCACTTTGACGGAGACCGCTATGCCTTGAGCGACTTCGTCGTGATGCCGAATCACGTGCACGTGCTGGCGGGCCTGCTGGGCGATACCGACCTGCTCGGGCAGTGCTGCTCCTGGAAGAAGAACACGGCCCTGCGCATCAATCGGGCATTGGGCCGTCGCGGGCGGTTTTGGCATGAGGAGAGCTTCGATCATTTAGTGCGAAGCGAAGGGCAATTCGAGGCGGTGCGGCGATACATCGCGGAGAACCCGGTGAAGGCGGGATTGCGGGACGGTGAATACGTGGTCTGGCACCGCGAAGACAGTACGCCGCACACGCCGTGTGCGGTGAAAGCGTCGCAGGGATCGTCACACGGCGTGTGACGGATACGGGGGATCGTCACAGGGCCTGTGACGGATACGGAAAGGAGAGGGGAGACGGCCTCACGCTTGCCCAACTGCCCGGCAGCACCTATCATCGTGGAATGGCACTCATCGCACTAGCCGATGTCACCCTGACGTTCCGCGGGCCGCCGGTCCTGGATGGGGCCAATCTCACTGTCGAGCCGGGCGAAAGGGTGTGCCTGCTGGGCCGCAACGGCACCGGAAAGACGACCCTGCTGGGAATCCTCCACGGCACCGTCGAGCCCGACCGCGGCGAAGTCATCCGCCAGCAGGGGTTGCGGACCGCCATGCTCCCCCAGGAAGTGCCGCGGGAATTGCAGGGCTCGGTCTGGGACGAGGTCGTCGGGGGCTTCGGCCCAAGGGCGGAATTGCTGGCCGAGTATCATCGCCTGGCCGGCCGGCTGGCCGGAGAGCGGAGCGACGCCCTGCAGGCGGAGCTGGGCCGCGTCCAACACGCCCTGGAGGCCGACGGCGGCTGGCACATGCACCAGCAGGTCGAGGCCGTCCTGTCGCGGATGAGCCTCCAGCCGGAGGCGCCGGTGGCGAGCCTTTCCGCCGGCATGAAACGTCGCGTGCTGCTGGCCAAGGCCGTGGTGGGCAGCCCGGATTTGCTCCTGCTGGACGAGCCGACCAACCACCTCGACCTCGATGCCATCCGCTGGCTGGAGGATTTCCTGGTGCGGTGGAGCGGCGCGCTGCTGTTTGTGACGCACGATCGGGCGCTCCTGCGCAAGGTGGCCACGCGCATTTTGGAACTCGACCGCGGCCGGCTTACAAGCTGGACGTGCGACTACGCGACCTACGTCGCTCGCAAGGAGGCGGCGCTAGAGACCGAGGACCGGCAGAACGCCGCGTTCGACAAGAAGCTGGCCCAGGAGGAGGTGTGGATACGCACGGGCATCCAGGCCCGGCGGACCCGCAACGAAGGCCGCGTCCGCGCCCTGGAGGCGCTGCGCGAAGTCCGCCGCGCCCGCCGCGACCGGCCCGGCGACGTGAAGATGGAACTCCAGGAGGCCCAGCGCACCGGCCGGCTGGTGATCGAGGCCAAGAACCTCCACTTCGGCTACGGCGAGCGGACCATCGTCGGCGGCTTCTCGACCACGATCATGCGGGGCGATCGCGTCGGGGTAATCGGACCGAACGGCTCGGGCAAGACGACCCTGCTGCGGCTGCTGCTGGGCGACCTGACGCCGCAGACGGGCAGCGTTCGCCACGGCACCAACCTGGAGGTCGCCTACTTCGACCAGCTCCACGCGCAGCTCGACGAGACGAAATCGGTCCGCGAGAACGTCCGCGACGGCTCGGACTCGGTGGTCGTCAACGGCCGCCCGCGGCATATCATCGGCTACCTGGCGGACTTTCTCTTCACGGCCGAGCAGGCGTGTGCCCCGGTGGCGCGGCTCTCGGGGGGCGAGCGGAACCGGCTGCTGCTGGCCCGGCTTTTTACCAAGCCCTCCAACGTGCTGGTGATGGACGAGCCGACCAACGACCTGGACCTGGAGACGCTGGAACTGCTGGAAGAGTTGTTGGGCGAATATGCCGGCACGCTGCTCTTGGTCAGCCACGACCGCGAGTTTCTCAACAACGTCGTCACCAGCACGCTGGCGCTGGAGGGCGAGGGCCGGGTGAAGGAATATGCGGGCGGCTACGACGACTGGCTACGGCAGCGTCCGGAGGAGCCGCCGCCGCTGGTCGCTGCAAAACCTCCCGCCGCCCGGCCGTCGCCGCCACGCCCGCGACGGTTGACCTACATGGAGCAGCGGGAGTTGGATGCCTTGCCGCAGCGGATCGAGGCCCTGGAGGCCGAGTTGGGCCGGCTCCACCAACGGATGGCCGAGCCGGAGTTCTATCGCGAGGCCCCGGCCGAGATCGTCCGCGTCAAGAACCGTCTCCAGTCGCTCCAGGGCGAGTTGGCCGAGGCCTATCGGCGGTGGGAGGAGTTGGAGAAGTAGTCGTCACACGCCGTGTGACGACATTCGGGGATCGTCACAGGGCCTGTGACGGATACGGGGATCGTCACACGGCCTGTGACGGATACCGAGGGCGTCACACGGCGTGTGACGCCTACATTGCGTCCCCTTCCTCCCAGACCGTCCTGTAGGCGCCCAGGCCCTCGAAATACTCGATCATCCGCTGGTAAAAGGGCTCGCCGGCCAAGGTGGCGCTGTCGCCGATCACCAGCAGCTTGCGCTTGGCGCGGGTCAGGGCCACGTTCATCCGCCGCACGTCGGCCAGGAAGCCGATCTCGCCCTTGGGATTGGATCGTACCAGGGAGATGACGACGGCTTCCTTCTCGCGGCCCTGAAAACCGTCCACGCTGTCGATCTCCAGGCCCGGCACGACGAGCATTTCCCGCAACAGCCGCACCTGGGCGGCGTAGGGGGCGATCACGGCGATGTCGGCCGGGCTCAGGCCGCTGTCCAGCAGCTCTTGCACCTTGCGCCGCGTCAGGTCGGCCTCCTGGGGGTTGCGGCGGCTATCGCCGTCCGGCTCCAACTCCTCGTCGAAACTCGCCCCGGCGGTGTCGATGAACTTCAGGGGCGAGCGGGTCGTCGGCGTGTCCTTCACCTCCGGCAACTCGGCCAGCAGGCGGCGGCGGACCGAGGTGTCCGCCTCCAACCGGCCGTCGTAGAATTCCGCCGAGGAGAAGCCCATGATCGCCTCGTGCATGCGATACTGCACCGTCAGCCGGCGGGCGATCTGCGGGCCGTAGAGCCCCATGAGCCGCTCGAAGAGGCTGACGTCGAAGCCCGCGGCCGCCGCCTCCCGGCTCACCACCGTGGGCGGCAACTGGCAATGGTCGCCGGAGAGCACCACGCGATCGCAGCGCAACAGGGGAATCCAGCAGCCCGGCTCCGTGCTCTGGCAGGCCTCGTCGATCACGGCCAGGTCGAAGCGCCGGGCGCCGAGGACCTGGCTGTCCAGGCCCGTGGTGGTCGCGCAGAGCACGGCGGCGGAATCGAGGATGCTGTCGACCGCCTGCGACTCCAGGCGGCGGGCGTCGGCCAAGAGCGACTTGGCGTCGGCGCGAAGCTCTCGCCGCGCGCCAGGCGGGGGCGCGGTGCGTGTGCGGCGGTCCGCCTCGCGGAACAAGACCAGCGCCTGCTTGACGAACTTCCGCGCCAGCCGCACGTCCGGGTGGCGCTCGACCAGCAGGTCCAACGTATGCTCGCGCAACTCGGGCAGCACGCGCGCCGGGTGACCCAAGCGGACCGCGCGCTCGCCGAAGCCCAGCAATCGCTCGAAGATGTTGTCGACGGCCAGGTTGCTCGGGGCGCAGGCCAGCACCTTGCGTCCCCGGCGGACCGCCTGGCGGATGACCTCGACGACGGCGGTGGTCTTTCCGGTGCCGGGCGGGCCGTGAATCAGGCCTACGTCGCGGGCCGAAAGCGCGAACTGCACCGCCTCGCGCTGCACCGGGTTGAGGCTCACGTCCAGCGGCCGGACCTGGGGATCGACGCCGAACTCCGGCTGCCGCCGGCCCACGAGCACGTCGCGGAGGATGGCGAAGCGGTCGCCGCGGGCAAGCCGCGCTTGCTCCAGGGCTGCCCGCTGCCGCTGCGTGGCCACTTCGTCGAACGACAGGTCCAGCCGCCAGGCGTCGTGGTCGGCCAGGTCCTCGGGCAGGCGATCCAGGGCTGTGCAGATGGTTCGCTCGCTACGATCGCAGACGACGCCGCGGTGCGGCTGCGCGGCCTTGGCTGCCTGGGGCGAGAGCACGACCGGGCTGCCGACGCCCAGCCGCGTCCAGAGGAGCGGTCCGCGGCCGCGGCGGCCCAGGTGAACCAGGTAGCGGCCGCCCAGCCCCGCCTCCTCGTCGACAACCACGAGATTCAGCAGGGTGTTGCCGGTCTGCTGGGCCGCTTCGGGCGAGAGCCGGCGGGCGTCGTCGGCCGCCTTTTGGGCCTCGGCGCGGCTTTCCAGGTCCAGCAGGCGCGCCAGCCGGAGGAATTCGTCTTCGTCGCTGGGGCCGGCCGTGGGCGGACTGCTCGTCCAGGCCCGCACCCGGCGGTCGCCGAACTGCCGGCCGTCGAGGGCCTTGACCAGCCGGGCCTCGGAGCCGTCGGGGATCTCGACGACGGCCTGCTTGCCGTGCAACTCGATGCGGCCCACGTGGCGGCGGTCCAGGCCGGCGGCGTCCAGCAGCGCGAGGACGTCCGACTTGCCGGCCCGGCGGGGAAGCGGTTCGATGTGGAGCAGGGCCATGGTTGCAGCGATCCAGGTTGCGCAGGATTTATGCACTGGCAGAGCCAGTGGCACACCTCGACAGCGCCACCCTGCCGCGGTCCAGCCCCCAGCCCCAAGTCCCCAGCCCCGCAACGTCACCAGATTTTCACGCGTCGCTCGGGCGGTAGATACATCTTATCGCCCTCCTTCACACCGAAGGCCGAGTAGAACCCCGGCACGTTCCGCGGCGTGCCGTTGGCGCGGTATTCGGACGGCGAATGCGGATCGACCAGGAGCCGATTCTTCAGGTCGCTCGCGCGGTACTTGCGGCGCCAGACCTGGGCCCAGCCCATAAAAACCGCTGATCGCCGCTGAAGCCGTCGATTACCGGGGCCTCTTTGCCCTCCAGCGAGCGGTGGTAGGCGTCGAAGGCGATGGTCAGGCCGGCCAGGTCGGCGCTGTTCTCGCCGAGGGTGAAGCGGCCGTTGACGTGGAAGCCGGGAAAGGGCTCGTACTGGTCGAACTGGTGCGCTAGGGCGGTGCTGCGGCGGTCGAACTCCTTGCGGTCGGCCGGCGTCCACCAGTCGGCGAGGTTGCCGGCGCCGTCCCATTTCGAGCCCTGGTCGTCGAAGCCGTGGCCCGTCTCGTGGCCGATCACGGCGCCGATGCCGCCATAGTTGGCGGCGTCGTCGGCCGCGGGGTTGAAGAAGGGCGGTTGCAGGATCGCCGCCGGGAAGACGATCTCGTTCATGCTCGGGTTGTAGTAGGCGTTGACCGTCTGCGGGGTCATGAACCACTCGTCGCGGTCCACCGGCTTGCCGAGCTTGGCGAGGTCGCGGTTCCACTCGAAGGCCGTGGCGCGACGCAGGTCGCCCACCAGGTCGTCGCGAGTGATCCGCAGCGCGGAGTAGTCGCGCCAGCGCTTCGGATAGCCGATCTTCGGATTGAAGGTGGCCAGCTTGGCCAGGGCCTTCTCCCTGGTCTGGGGACTCATCCAGGCGACGTTCAGAAATGCCTGGTGATAGGAGGCGATGACGTTCTTGACCATTGTGTCCATCCGCGCCTTGGCGGCCGGCGAGAAATGCCGGCGGACGTAGAGTTTGCCCACCGCCTCGCCGAGACTCCCCTGGACGGTCTCGACGGCCCGCTTCCAACGGGGGCGATTCCGCGGGATGCCGTGCAGCGTCGTGCCGTAGAAGGCGAAGCTCTCGTCGACCAGTTCCTTGTTCAGCACGCTGGCGTAGTGCTGGACCACGCGCCATTTCAGCCACGCCCGCCAGGTCGCCAAGGGCACGTCGTCGGTCAGCTTCGCGGCGGCCGTGAAGAAGGACGGTTGGCCGACGATAAACTCTTTGGCGGCGCCGGCGCCGAGGACGTCGAGGTACTGATTCCAATCGAAGCCGGGCGCGAGTTGGGCCAGTTCGTCGCGGGTCTTCTTGTTGTACGTCTTGACGTTGTCGCGGTTGGCCATCTTCGACCATTGGGCCATCGCAACTTGCGTCTCGAGGGCCACGATCTCGCCGGCCAGACGCTTGGCGTCGGCGATCTTGGCTAGCTGGAGCATCTTCTCGACGTGGGCGCCGTAGGCCGCCAGCTTGTCTTTGTACTTGGCATCCAGGTAGTAATCGCGGTCGGGAAGCCCCAGGCCCGCCTGGGACAGGTGGATGATGTAGCGATCGGAATGCTTGGCATCGGGGCCGACATGTTCGCCGAAGAGGCCGGAGACCCCGCCGCGCGACAACTCGGCCAACACGCGCACGAGGTCGGCCTTGGTGGCGATCTGGTCGATCGAGGCCAGCGTGCCGGCGATGGGCTCGATGCCAAGCTGCTCGGCGCGATCGGCGTCCATGAAGGCGGCGTACAGGTCGCCGACCTTCTGCCTTTCGGAACCGGCCGCCGCGTCCTTGTCCTTGGCGCACTCCTCGAGGATGGCCGACACGTCCTTCTCCGCCTGCTCGGCCAGCGCGGTGAAGGCCCCGTAGTCGGCCCGGTCGGCGGGGATCTCGGTCTTGGCCAGCCAGGTGCCGTTGACCGCCCGGAACAGGTCGTCCTGGGGACGCACCGACGCGTCGAAATTCGCCGGATCAAGGCCGCTCGCCAGCGGCGGGGCCGCCTGGCTTTGGGCGGGAAGAAGGCTCAAGGTGAAAATCAACGCCAGGGCAAGCGATGGCTTCATCAAGGGGTCTCCATGGTGCGAAATTTCTCGATTGGCCTCCGCCCGGATACGTCCCGGGCAGGAGCAGCCCTTCCATATTAACAGAATAGCACGCGGGTTTCCAGTTGGCCCGCCGACAGCGGTCGGGGCAGGCGCGCGGCCCTTGACCCGGCGGGGACCGCGGCGATAATGGTCGGCGCCGCGATCACGACGACGGAGCCCGTAGCCATGACGAAATTCGAGCGGTTCCAGCCGACGCTCTTCCAGTTCCTGGAGCAGTTGGCCGACAACAACAACCGGCCCTGGTTCCAGGAGAACAAGGGGCGCTACGAGAGCGAGGTCCTCGAGCCGGCGATGGCCTTCATCCGCGCCTTGCAGCCGCGGCTGAAGCGGATCTCGCCGTACTTCGTGGCCAGCGACCGGCGGGTGGGCGGCTCGCTGATGCGGGTCTATCGCGACACGCGGTTTTTCAAGGGCGAGCCCTACAAGACGAATGTCGGCATCCAGTTCCGCCACGAGCAGGGCCGCGACATCCAGGCCCCGGGCTTCTACGTCCACATCGCGCCGGGCGAGTGCTTTTTGTGCGCCGGCCTGTGGCGGCCCGAGCCCGAGCCGCTGGGACTGATCCGGCAGGCGATCGTCCGATGGCCCGACCGCTGGCGGCGGGCCCGCGACGACCGCAAGTTCTGCGCGCGGTTCGCGCTGGACGGCAGCAGTCTGAAGCGTCCGCCCCGCGGATTTCCCGCCGATCACGCCTGGATCGAGGACTTGAAGCGGACGGACTTCATCGGCCTGGAAGAGCTGGAGGAGCGAGACGTTTTGAGCAAGGGCTACCTGGACCACGTGGCGGCGTCTTTCACCGCCAGCCGCCCTTTCATGCGGTTCCTGTGCGATGCGTTGAAGGCGCCGTTCTGAGGCGCCGGCGATAACCCTTCAGGCATCCGTCGGGCCCGGGGCCCCGCATGCGCTGTTCAGCCGCCCGCGGGCATCGGCTATAATGATTGCCATGGCCGACGCCATTAAACCCCGCTGGTTTCGCCCCACCCCCGGCCGCCTGCTTGTGGTCCTGCTGGCCGTGGAGGGGTTTCTCTGGCTCTGCGAGCGGTTCCAGTGGTTCGCCTTCGGCCGGCACAAGGGCTACGCGATGGCGCTGGCCGTGGCCAGCGTCGCGGTGTTCCTGGTGCTGATGCTCCTCTGGTTCGCGCTGGCCCTGATCTTCCGCTGGCGGTTTCAGTTCAGCATCGGCTCGCTCTTGGTGCTCATGGTCGCCGTTGCCCTGCCGTGCGGTTGGCTGGCCACGGAAATGAAGAAGGCCCAGCAACAGCGGGAGGTAGTGGGGATGATTGAAAAGCTGGGAGGGAGCGTGGGTTATGACCAGCAGTACGTCACAGACGGTCGCTATCCACCTGGTTCGTTCGCAAGAGACCTGTTTGTGGACGTCGTGGAGGTCGATTGCGAGCCGGGATTCGACGACGCCGTGTTGGATCAGCTCACGCGGTTGCCCCACCTCCAGTACCTGATGCTCGACGGCAACAAGGTCGGCGACGCCACCCTGAAACGCTGCACGGGGCTGAAGCACCTCCAAGGGCTGGCCATAAGATTCGCGCAAGTTACCGACGCCGGGCTCGAACACCTCCAAGGGTTTGCCCGGCTCCAAAATCTGTGTCTCTTCGGGACCAAAATCGGCGACGCCGGGCTGGAACGCCTCAAGGGATTTACCCAACTCCAGGTGCTTTACCTCAACGGCACTGCCGTCAGCGACGCCGGGCTGGAACACCTCAGAGGATTGACCCAACTTCAATGTTTGTGGCTTAACGACACCAGGGTCAGCGACACCGGGTTGGAGCACATCAAGGGGTTGACACAACTTGCCGATTTGAACCTCGACGGCACCACGGTGGGCGACGCCGGGCTGGAACACCTCGCAGGCTTGAGCCGGCTCCAAGCCCTCGAACTCGGCAACACCAAGGTCAGCAACGCCGGGCTGGAACACCTCGAACGATTGAGCCGACTCTTTTCTCTCGAACTCGGCAACACTAAGGTGGGCGACCCCGGGCTGGAACACCTCAAGGGGCTGGGCCAACTACAAACGCTGGACCTCGTTGCCACCAGGGTCACCGACGCGGGGTTGCAGCACCTCAGGGGACTAACCCAACTCCAACACCTGAACCTCGGCGGCACCAAGGTCAGCGACGCCGGGCTGGAACACCTCGAAGGTTTGAGCCGACTCTTTTCTCTCGACCTCGGCAACACCAAAGTCACCGACGCCGGGCTGCGGCACCTCGAAGGATTGACCGAACTCCACTGGCTGGACCTCACCGGCACCAGGGTCACCGCCGCAGGAGTGAAGAAACTCCGGCAGGCATTGCCGGATTGCGGGATCACACACTGACACGCCGCCGGCCGCCGCCGGAGAATGCCTTTGCAGGGGCTTGCGCGGATCTGAAGCGGCATCACCGACAACCAGGGCCATAGCAGGGCGAGTGGGTACGAGGATTTCACGCAAAGGCGCCAAGACGCCAAGGCGCAAGTCGCCGGAGAAGAGGAAGGGGAACTTCAGACGGCCCCACGGGCGTGGATCTGCCGATCACCTCCCGTTCCTTTGCGGCTTAGCGCCCTTGCGCCTTTGCGTGAGAAACTGCGCGCGGTGACGTTGCCGGCACGCTCGTTTTCTTGCCGCCAATTCCGGCGCGCCCTCAGCCGCTTCGGCGTCCATCCGCGGTTTCGCGATTTTTCCCTACCGCGGCTTCTTTCGCCGCAGGCCCTTTACCTTTTTGGCCTCGGCGCCGAGCACTTCCAGCTTGGCCAGGGCCTCGCGCTTGCCGAGCTTCCGCACGGCCACCAAGGCGGCGAGGTTGGATTCGCCGGCCCGCGACTTGCCCGCCTCCCAGTTGTAAATCGTCAGTCCCGACACGCCGAGGAGCTTGCCGAAATCGGCGGCCGAGAGCATTAGCCGCCGGCGCTGGGCCTTGACCGAGCGGGCGGAAAAGCGGCTGCCGTCCAGCGGCTCGTCCGCGGGCCGCGGCTGCGCCAGGCGCTTCTTTTCCTGCCCCTTGAGGAAGGCGATTTCTCGCTGCTGGCCGTGAAGGAGCCGCTTCAGCGTGGCGATGTCCCGCCGATATTGGGCCACGGCCTGCTTGGTTGTGCCGGTGGCGGCCTTGATTTCCTTCTTCGCCAGGCGGCGGATCTCTTCTTTCAAGATGGTAGCAATGTTGGGCATGATGGCGGGCTCTTCCTAGATAGTGGTATTGCCTCGTTGACTGTAACTTCCCATTCTACCACATCCCGCCCCCTTGGGAATTGGGCGAAACAAACCGGTTGCGGAAATTTTTAGGATCGGGGATACTATGGGGTTACGTGGCATCGGGCGGGCAAAGGGAGTCTCTACCGCTACTGTTGGGGGATGGGCATTCCAGACGATGGCAACGGGATTCGACTTAAGCCACGTTTGCTTCGCGGGCCGGCCGGCCGCCGCCACCGGCCAAATTGCCCGGCCAGCGGGCTGCAAAAGCCCTGCCCCTTCGCCCACGCCGCTACGAGCCGACGAGCCCGCCCATGGCTTTGTCGGTTGGGTCCTCGACCGCTCCGGACTGGATGCAAGCGTCTATCGGCACCGGCCCCTCCTGCGGCGGCTCCCCTCATGCCTGCGGACGTTGCAAGTCCGCTCGGTGGCGGAGGGCCGGGCACTGCTGGAAAATCGCCCGGACTTGCTACCGGCGGCGGTCGGATCGCTCTTGATCGGCGTCACCGAGTTCTTCCGCGACCCCGCGGTCTTCGAGGCGGTGCGGGCCCGCGTGGTGCCGGAGTTGGCGGCCTGCCGCCGCGGGCCCTTGCGCATCTGGAGCGCCGGCTGTTCCAGCGGCGAGGAACTCTACAGCCTGGCCATCCTCCTAGCCGAGGCAGGAGTGTTGGCCGGCAGCTTCCTGCTGGGCACCGACTGCCGGATCGAGGCCGTCCGCCAGGCCAGCGCGGGGGTCTATAATGCCGCTCCCTCGGAGCCGGCGGTGCGCCAAACCTACTTCGAGCCGGCGGGCGAGTCCTGGCGGGTCAGCGAGGCGCTGCGGCGGCAAGCACGTTGGGAGGTCGCCGACTTGGCCGAAGAGACGGCCCGCGGCCCCTGGGACGTCATCCTCTGGCGGAACCTGGCGATCTATTTGAATCCCGGCCCCGCCGAGGCCCTCTGGAGGCGGCTGACCGCGGCCTTGGCGCCCGCGGGCTTCCTGATCGTGGGCAAGGCCGAGCGTGTGCCGGCGGGCCTCGACCTGGCGCCGGTGTGCCGCAGCGTTTATCGAAAAGGCTCACGGGGGACTGTCCCGATTTTCGCGGCAGAGAGGACTTGTTCCTCGGAAACAGGCGCACTCGCCGCGAAAATGGGACTGTCCCCTTCGGCCAAGGGGACAATCGCACCACGCCTTCCTCGGGAGGACTCATGAGCGCTGGCGCCAAGATCACCGTCGCTTTCATCCTGGGGCTGGTGCTGCTGTTGGTTGTGGGCGCCGTTTTCTTCGTGAGCACGCATCGCCTCCTCGACGCGGAGGGTCGGGTGGACCGCACCCGCGAGGTCGAAAAGAAGCTCGACGACCTCCTCCTTGCGCACGTCGATGCCGAAACGGGCGAGCGCGGATTCATCATTACCGGCAAAGACAGCTACCTGGAGCCGTACCAGGCTGGCGTCGGCCGCATCGGGCAAGACCTCGACGCCGTGGCCGACCTCACCCGCGACAACCCCGCCCAGCAGGAAACGCTCCGGCAGATCCGGAAACTCTCCGACGCCAAGCTGGCCGAAATGCGGGAGCTAGTCCGGCTGGAGAAGGAGTCGGGCTTCCCGCGCGCCCAGCCCGAGCTCCTCACCGGCCGCGGCAAGAAAATCATGGATGACCTTCGAGGCGCGGTGGCGGCGATGCTGGCCCGCGAACAGACGCTGCTGCAAGAGCAGAAGGCCGCGGCCGCGGCCAGCGCGCGCCTCACCATCTGGACGGTTGTCCTTTGGACGCCCCTGGCGCTGCTCGTGCTGGCCGTCGCCGCGGTGGTCCTCATGCGCAACGTGCGGCTGGGCGGCGCCGCCGCGCTGCCCGGCACGGGCGGCAAGGCATGGTCCGGCGTTGCCCTCCGCTACGGCGCGGCGGTGCTGATCGTGGCCGTGGCCGCCGCGCTGCAAGGGCTGCTGGCAAGGTCATTCGGTCCGATGCCGCCGTTCATCACTTTCTTTCTGGCCGTGCTGTTGGTGGCCAGCATCGGCGGGGGCGGGCCGGGGATCCTGGCCACGGTGCTCGCGGCACTGGCCGCCGATTTCTGGTTCATCCCGCCGTATGGGTCGTTCACCATCGACGCGCCCAATGACGTCCTGGCCATCGGGATCTTCACCGGCACGGGTCTCTTTCTGAGCGTCCTGGCAGAGCGTCTCCGCCGGGCCCGCTGGACGGAGGCCCTGAGCATCGCCCAGCAGGAGCGGGCCGAGCAGTTGACGCGGCAAAACGACGAACTGACGCGGCAATCGGAAGAACTCTCCCAACAGGCCGAGGAACTCTCCCAGCAATCCGAGGAGCTGTCGGGCCAGAACGAGGAACTCCAGGCCCAGTCCGAGGAGATCCAGGCCCTCAATGAGGAGCTCGGCCACCGCGAAGACCTTTTGCAATCGCTCCTGGAAGCGGCCCGCCAGCCCGGCAGCCAAGAGGCCGCCATGCAAAAGATCTGCGCCGCGGCCCAACAGATGTTCGGCGAAGCGGCCGCCGCCGTGATGGTCTGCGAGAAAGAGGCCGAACAACTAACGATTCACGCAATCGCGGCCGCCGGCCCCGTCGATACTGCACCACCATCACTTCCGGCGGAACATGCGTTTTCGGAGTTGGTTATCCAGCAGAATCGCGCCGCCTGCCTCAACGACGTGTCGCTCCGCCCCGACCTGTCGATCTTGCAGATCCCCGGCCTGGAGCCCTTCCAAGCGATGCTCTGCGCGCCGTTGCAGCGGGCCGGGGCGGCCTTCGGCGCGGTTACGATCTACAGTGGCAAGCCGCGGGAGTGGACCGCCGAGCAGTTCCGCTTGGCCGAGTGGCTGGCCGCCCAGTGCGCCCAAATCCTGGAGACCCTGCGCATGCAGCAGGAAGTGGCCCGCGTGGCCTCGTTCCCCACGGTCAATCCGCAGCCCATCGTGGAAGCCGACCTGGACGGGCGGGTGACTTACGCCAACCCGGCGGCCCAGCGGCTCTTCGGCGATCTCCAGCAGCGCGGGGCCGCGCACCCCTGGCTGGCCGAGTGGCAGTCGGTCGGCGAGGGCTGCCGCAGGGGCGCCAGCCCGTCCGGCCGCGACGTGATCGTCGACGGCCGCGTCTACCACCAAACCATTCACTTCATTCCGGAGACGGGACGCATCCGCACCTACGGCCTGGACGTTACCGAGCGGCGGCGGGCGGAAGAGGCCTTGCAGGCGGCCTGGCGCTCGGCCGAGCAGGCCAAGGCCGTCGCCGAACTGGCCAACCGCGCCAAGGATCATTTCCTCGCGGTCCTGAGCCACGAGTTGCGCACCCCATTGACGCCCGTGGTGATGGCCGTCTCGATGCTCCAGGACCGGCAGGACCTCGACCCGGACGTGTGCGAGACGCTGGAGATGGTCCGCCGCAACGTGGAGATGGAGGCCCGGCTCATCGACGACCTCCTGGACGTGATGCGGATCGCGCGGGGGAAAGTCGAACTGACCCGCAGCCCCGTCGAATTGTGCAAAGTCATCCAGGGGGCGGTCGAGGTCTGCCAGCCCGACATCGAGGCGCGGGGGCTGCAATTCGCCGTGGACCTCGGGCCGGCCGCTCCCTACTGGATCGAGGCCGACGCCCCCCGGCTGCAGCAGGTCTTTTGGAACCTCTTGAAGAATGCCATCAAGTTTACGCCGCACGGCGGTAACATCGCCGTCCGCTGCCGGCCCGACCAGACGCAGGTCGTGATCGAGGTGAGCGACAGCGGCATCGGCATCGAGCCCGAGGCCCTGCCGCGGATCTTCAACGCCTTCGAGCAGGCGGAACGCTCGATCACGCGGCAGTTCGGCGGCCTGGGCCTGGGCCTGACGATCAGCAAGGCCCTGGTGGAGATGCACGGGGGCACGATCGAAGCCCGCAGCGAGGGGCGGCACAAGGGGGCGACGTTTCGCATCCGGCTCCCCTTGGCCGCGCCCGCCGGCCGCCCGGAAGCGCCCGCCCCGGCCATGCCCCGCGCGCGGCCGGTCCGGCCCTTGCGCATCCTCCTGGTCGAGGACCACGGCGTCTCGGCGAACATGCTCCGCCTGGTATTGGCCGCCGACGGCCACGAGGTCGCGATGGCCGGCGACGTGGCCACGGCCTTGGAATTGGCCGACCGGCAGCCCTTCGACCTCATGATCAGCGACCTGGGGTTGCCCGACGGCAGCGGCCATGACCTCATGCGCCGGCTCCGCCAGCGCGGCTACACGCTGCCCGGCATCGCCCTGAGCGGCTACGGCCGGGAGGACGACATCCAGCGGAGCCGCGAGGCGGGTTTCGCCGCCCATCTGACCAAACCGGCCTCCCGCGAACTGCTCGTCGAAGCCATCGCCTCCGTCACGGCGGGGTAAGGGCCGCAGAAGGACAGGCATTCCTGCCTGTCGTTTCCAGAGAGGCTTCCGCATGTCGGTGCCGGTTGCTGGCCGAAGGCTCAGCAGTTCTCCAAGCCCAGGGCAGCGCCCTGGGTGCTGTACCATCCCGGATTCCGATTCGTCGGCCCAACGGGCCAACAATTCCCCGGGAGAATCATTGGCCCGTTGGGCCGTGGAGGACCGGCGTATGGCGGTTACCGCCCCCAGGGCGTTGCCCTGGGCTGGGCGAACCGCCGCCCCCTTGGGGCGGCTCACGGGCCTTCTCGCGGTTCACCGCGGGCTCAACGCCAACTCTACGACCAGCGTCGCGACCAGCAACGCGCACGAGGCCCAGGCGGCACGCCGGTCGACCTTGCCGGCGGCGGAGCCAAGACCGAAATGCGGGCCAAGGCCGTTCCAAAGATACAGGCCCAGTGGAAACGTGGCCGCCCCGAACAACCAAAGCCACCACGCCGGGCTGCCGTGCCGCAGCATGTCGCCCGCGTCGCCAACGCCGCCGAACGATCCCACGCCGATGTAGGCGCCGTTGGCAATCAGGCAGAAGCCCGCAAAGAATCGCAGGAGGTACGTCCAGGGGAAGCGGCACGCCTGGAGGATCGCGGCCGCGCCCAGCGGCAGGAGGACGCCCAGCAGCGGTCCGGCCCAGACGACCAGCAGAGGCCGCGGATTGATCGACACGTCGGTGCGGGAGATCGTCAGCGGATGGAGGACGACCGCGGTGATCGTGCCGCCGGTGGCCAGCGCGCCCAGCACGTGGCCCAGTTCGTGGACGGCCATCATGCCCAACCAGCAGAGCGGCAGGAAGGTGCCGATCAGCAGCACTTGGGCGAAGCGTTTCATCGGTAGGGCCCTCAGCGGCCGGAAATGCCCGGCGTGCCGGGCAGCGGCAGACTCTTGCGGTTGTTGCTGCTCCGGTCGCCGGGGCTCTGGTTGAACTCCAGCGTGCGGGCGCCGTCGACGTACGAGCGCTTGGTCTTGGGCCAATAGAAGATTTTCCGGGCGGCGGCCTTGGAGGCGCGGGCGCCGGGCGCCAGTTGCCGGTAGAGTTCGGCATCGGTCCGGCCGTCTCCTTCGAGGATCATCAGGTCTTTCTTCTGGTCGTAGGTGATGCGCGCGGCCCGCGCGGTGAACTGGTCGCCGCCGCCTTCGAGCACGGCGTTGCCGGCGGCGACGAACTCCAGCCCCGGCGTCTTGCTCGCGGGGGCCGCCAGGTTGTCGGCCGAAAGCTCGTCGCAATGGAGCAGGGCGCCATTGGGCCCCAGGGCCTCGACGTTCTCGGTGTCCAGGCTGGCCGTCCAGGAATCGACCGGGGCGTAGGCGGCGCGGACTTGATCGTGAAACGTCGCCTCGTGGCGGATGTCGCCGGTGATGCCGCCCTGAAAGCGGACGTGCACGCAGCCGAGCTGGTCGCTGGGGGGCTTGGCGGCCGTCTTGCCGTGGGCGGTTCCCACGGCGGGCGCCGCCCCGGGCGGGGCGCCCGCGCCGGTTCCGGCCGCGCTGGCCAACAGGTCGGCCGCGCCGCGGCGGACGCTCACGACCCATCCCGGCCCGCCCGCCAAGAGCGCCCCGCTGATCGCGTTGACGCGCATCCAGGGCACCTCCATGCGCTGCTGCGAGAGCTGTTGCCCGCGATCATCGAGGCTGTAGCTTTCCATGAAGACGCCGCCGTGGCAATAGATCTCTTCGATCTGCCCGTCCGTCTTGTCCATCTTGGCGTCGGCGAAGCGAATGGGCTGCTGAAGCTGCGCCTCCATAACCTCGGTCCGCAGCCGATGGGTGGGGTCGGAGGCGACGACTGCGTGCCGGAACACCGCCTTGCGGCCGTCGAAGTCCATCTTGTGCTGCCAATCGACCTGGAGGTTGACGGGTTTTTCCAGCGGCCGGCGTTCCAGGTCGCGGTCCACGAGCCTTTCCATGCGGCCGGGGCCGTCGATCCAGAAATGGTTGTCTCCGCGATCGAGGTTCAGGTTCGAGCCGGTCAGCGACAGGCCGCGGCCCTCGAAGTGGGCCGGCCGGCCGAGCACGCGGACCGTGCCGTCGGGGCCGTTGGCGTCGCGGATCTTCAGCCAGTCGCCCGTCAGCAGCAGCGGCTGTTGGCCGGCCAGGGCCGTTTTGGTCTCGACGAGGCGGACGTTGTCTTCCACGGTCAGTGCCGAGAGGTCGGCCTTTTTTCCGTCCGCCGAGAGCAGGACCTCGGCGCGCATCAGGCGGCCGGTGATTTCCATGTGCTGCTGCCGCGGCGGCGGTGCGCCGCCGGTCTGCCTGGCGGCAACGTTCTCGCCAGGCCGCGCCGGAGCCGCCCCCGCAGCGGGCAGCGGCGAGGCCGCGGGGACCGCCGCGGCGGGCGCCGGCTTGAACCACGTCTCCAGTTGATCGACGACGGCGGAGAACTGCGGCGAATCGAGCTTCACCCGGCCGCGGGCGAGCATCCGATCCGGTTGCAGCTTCGACTGCCGCGGCGGCGGCTGCGGCGACTCCAACAGCCAGAAGTGGATCTCGTCGGCTCGCAGTTGATTGATCGCTTGAAATCTCAGCTCGGCGCCGCCGGTGAGCGAGATCACCTGCTCCCCCTGCTGCGGCTGGACCCGCAAGCGATCGCCCCAGCGGGCCTCGAGTTGCTGATCGGCCCGCTCGGCCATCTGGCGGCGAAGCCAGCCGGGTCCCTGGGCCTCGACGCGCCCCAAGCGTCCCGGCTCGGCCGATTCGTAGCGGACGCTGCGGGCGTGGATCTCGTCGCCGCCGCGGCGGAGCACGACTTCGCGCCCGTCGCTCAGGCTGATCCACTTGCCCTGCAAGTCGTACTGCATCTGTTGGCCCGCGGCATAGACGTTCTCGGCCGGGGCCACCAGCACCGCCGGCGTGCCGTTGGCCTCGATCCGCTGCGGCTCGAGATCGAAGGGGCCGCTACGGCCGGCCCTCTTGGTGAACGACACGATCAGCAGGTTGCACGTGAGCCGGTCGTTAGGAGGTGTGGGATGAACCTGCAACACCTCGACCTGGTCCTCGAAGGTGGCCCGCTGCTGAACCACGTTGAAGCGGAACGGCCCGCGGCAAGTGATCTCCAAGGGCATTCCCGCCATGCCGGCGGGGTCGAGTCCCGTGGGTCCGCGGGCTGCGGCGGCCGTGGCGCTGGGCGCCGGCGGCCCGCCGGGCGCGGGCTTCGGCGGCGTCGCCGCCTTCGGCTTGCTCCTGTCGAGGTGCAGGCGCTCGACCGAACGGACCTCGAAGTATTCCAGGCCGCCGATGTTCGTGCCGGCCTGATTGGTGTGGCCGCCCTGGCTGGGCATCATCCGCATGTGCATCTGCCGCCCGCGGCCGAAGTGCGGCCCGAAGCGGAAGTCGACCGCCTCCGACGTCGTGACGTCCAGCTTGTCCATGTGCACGTTGCGCGTCGTCACCAGCAGGCTGTCCTGGCCGTCGGGCGATTTGCCGCGGCTGCGGATCGTCACCGTGCCGGGCAGCTCGCCCCCTAGGAACTGCCCCATCTTGAACTTCGACGGATCGAACGCCCCGTCAAAGCGGCACACCGCACCGTCGGGCGCTTCGAGGACGATGGTGCGGGCTTCCGTGTCGGCGGCCTCTTCGGCGTTGTCGGGGGTGAAGATGATCGTAAAGGGATGGATGCGCACCCGGCCGTGGCCCAGGTTCTGGTACTCCTGAAACACCAACTGGACCTGGTCCATGGTGAGGACCTTGGGGTCCTTGAGTTCCCAGGCGCCGGGCGGAAAGAGCGCCTCCCACCGGCGGAGCGTCTTTGCCGACTCGCTGGGCCGCGGATCGGGGCCGACGCGCCGGGCGATCGGCTCCGCCGCCGGCTCGATCAGCGGCACCGCCACCACGGCGTAAGCCCAATAGGCCATCAGTACGATGGCGAAGGTGGCGGCGACGTGGGCAAGGCGGGGCATGGGCACTGAAGAAGCTAGGAGTTAGGAGTTAGGAGTTAGAATCGCGGAGCGACGGCCCGTTCACGCTTCTAACTTCTAACTTCTAACTCCTGACTTCTTTCTCCTTCTCATCGATACGTTTGGATCACGTCGTCCCAGCGGTGTTGGGCCTTGAGGATCAACTCGACGGTTTCTCGCACGGCCCCGCTGCCACCGGCCGCCGCCGTGACGTGATGGGCCGCCTGGCGCAGCTCGGCGCAGGCGTCGGCCACGGCCACGCCCAGGCCCAGGGCGCGGACCACGGGCAGGTCGGGGAGGTCGTCGCCCAGGTAGCAGACCTGCTGCCGCTTCAGGCCCAACTCGGCGAGGATCTGCTTCGCCGTGGCCAGCTTGTCGGCGATGCCCTGGCGGACCAGTTCGACGCCCAGCTCGCTGGCGCGCATCTTCACGCTGTGCGAGCTGCGCTGCGAAATCAGGCCGAAGCGGTAGCCCGCCCGCTGCCACAAGCGGATGCCCAGCCCGTCGCGAATGTGAAAACTCTTGGCCTCGATCCCCTGGTTGTCCAGGAGGATGCGGCCGTCGGTCAAGACGCCGTCGACGTCGGTGAGGATCAGCTCGATCGGTTGGCAGCGCTCTTCGAGGTTCATGAGGCGGCATCCTCGTCGGGTGCGGGAAAGACGCGGCAGGCGGCAGCGCCGGCGCGCCCGAGGGCCGACGGCGGCGGCGGCGCCGCGCCGGCGTGCTCCGGCGGGGGCAGCCCGACCACGTCGGTAATGTCGATCAGCCCGACCGGCCGTCCCGCGGCATCGACCACCGGCAGCTCGCTGATCTTGCGTTCCGCCATGACCGCCACGGCGTCGACCATCATAGCGCCGACGCCGACGCTGAGCGGATGGCTGGTCATTACCTCGCGGATCGGGCTGTCGAGGCTGCGGTCGCGACGCTGCTCGAACAAACGCGCCAGGTCGCTATCGGTGAAGATGCCGGAAAGCTTGCCCTCGGGGTCCACCAGCATTGTGGCCCCGGTCCGCCGCCCCGGCACGCGGGCGCGGACGAGCACCTCGCGGACGGTCTGGCCCTCGGGGGCCACGCGGCACTGCTCCAGCGGCCGCATGTGCTGCTCCACCTTGCTGAGTTTTTGCCCCAGGCTGCCGGCCGGATGGAAACGGGCGAAATCCTCGCGGCCGAAATTCCGCATGCGGCTGGTCACCAGCGCCAGGGCATCGCCCACCGCCAGCATCGCCGTGGTGCTGCTGCTGGGGGCCAGGCCCAGCGGACAGGCCTCTTCCACCGGACCGAGCTCGAGGACCACGCGGGCGGCGCGGCCCAGCGTGCTGTCGGCCCGGCCGGTGATGGCGATGATCGGCAAGCCCAACTCGGCCAGCGGTGCCAACAGCCGCAGAATCTCCGCCGTCTCGCCGCTCTGGGAGAGAATCAAGGCCACGTCGTCGGCATGGATGCGGCCCAGGTCGCCGTGGACCGCCTCCGCCGGATGGAGGCAATGGCTGGGCGTGCCCGTGGACGCCAGCGTGGCCATGATCTTCTGGCCGACCAGGCCGGCCTTGCCCATGCCGGAGACAATCACATTGCCCCGGCACTGGTAGAGGCACTCGACGGCCTGGCAAAAGCGGCCGTCCAGCCGCTTGGCCACCAGGGCCAGGGCGCGGCTTTCCATTTGGATCACTTGCCGGGCGTAACGAAGCTGCTCCAGGGGAGTCAGCCGGGCCGGCACCCTAGCGGCGTCCGTGCTCATCGACTCGTCATCCTTGACTGAGGTCGCGTGGGTCGCGCGGGAGAGAGAAACGCTTGGCGGGATTGTACCGTCGCGGGCGGTTTGCAGCAAGGCTAGGGGCTGCCGTGCCATGTATTGCCGCAACCTGCACATATGTCCCATTAGTCCCATACGTCCCATCTTATCCGCGGCCGGGCCGCCCCGCCGATTGTCGTAATGCTAAAGCATAACCCACGAGCACAAGCCGGCGTTGCGAGCCCCTGGCAGAGGCGGGCCCCTTGCGATAAAATTGCTCGATTGTGCTGAGTTTGTCGGACATCGACCAAAGGAGGCCGCGACTGCCATGATCGTTACCACGAAGGAACTCTTCCGGCACGCCTACGGCAAGTACGCCGTGGGGGCGTACAACATCAATAACCTGGAACAGACCGTCGGCCTGTTCCGCGGCAACTTGGGCAAATCGAAGACCAACGAGGAGCCCGTCCGGCCGGAGGTCAGTGCCCCGTTCATCCTGCAAATCTCCCGCGGGGCCCGCGGCTATAGCGACAAACGCTTTCTGGAGGCCATGATCCGCACGGCCGACGCGGTCTTTCCCGAGTCTATTTTCGCCGTCCACCTCGACCATGGCACCGAGGATGTCTGCTACGACTGCATCGACAGCGGCTTCTATAGCTCGGTGATGATCGACGCCTCGCACGAGCCGCTGGCGAAGAACATCGAGGCGACCCGCCGCGTGGTGGATCGGGCCCATGCCAAGGGGATCTCGGTCGAGGCGGAATTGGGTCAGCTCGGCGGCGTGGAGGAGGACATCACCGGCAGCGTCTGCCTGACCGATCCGGCCCAGGCGGTCGAGTTCGTCGCCAAAAGCGGCTGCGACTCGCTGGCGGTGGCCATCGGCACCTCGCACGGCGCCTACAAGTTTGCCGGCAAGCAGGGGTTGCACTTCGACGTTTTGGAGCAACTCGAGAAGGCCTTGCCGAAGGACTTTCCTATGGTGATGCACGGTTCCAGCAGCGTGCCGAAGGACTGGGTCGACCGCATCAACGCCGCCGGCGGCAAGATGAAGAGCACCAGCGGGGTGGACGAGAACCAGTACCTCCCGGCGGCCAAGATGGGCGTTTGCAAGGTGAACATCGACACCGACGGCCGCCTAGTGTGGTGTGCGATTCACCGCGAGCAGTTCCGCGACGATCCGGCCAATTTTGACCTGCGTCCGCCAGGAAAGGTCTTCATGACCGCCTATGCCGACTACATCGTGCACAAGAACACGAAGCTCGGCTCGGCCGGCCAGTTGGAGTCGCTCCGCAAGATGCTGAAGAAGGGCTGCTGAGCGCCGGCCCGCGCCCCCGCGACGCAGTCGCAGGGCTTTTCGGCCCCTGGCCCCTGGTCCCTATTCTTCCCCCAACGCGAGCGGCGGCGGGGTAATCAGGTCGTCGTGCTGCGTCTGGCAGAGCCGCACGACCAGGAGCTTCTGCTTCAAGCGATTGTCTTCGCCCTCGGTGAAGAAATAGTGGCCCAGGCTGCCGGGACGATCGGGCAAGGCGGTGAGGATCAGCATCGTGCCGGGGGAAAGGACGGCGGAAATCGTCAGGTCGTCGAACACCCGGCGAGGCCGGGCCGTCTCCAGACGCATCATCCCCTGGTCGCCGACGAAGCGGCGCCGCGGCTGATCGTGGTGCAGTTCGGGGACCAGTTCCACGCGGACGCGGCCGTCGCTCTGCGGGAAGGCCCTGGCGGCGAGGATGCACTGGGCCTGGTGATAGGTCTGCCCGCCAAGCTCGCCGGCCTCGCGGACCAACACGGGCATCTGCTCGTACACGCCCGAGGCGAGGATTTCGCTGCGGCTGCCGGCCCGCATCTGCAAATGATGCCCCACCGGATGGTTGGCGTCTTCCATGTCGGCGGCCCGCGCCTCCTGCACCACGTCGCGGGAAGGCGGCTTGCCGGCCAGCTCCAGCAGCTTCGCCAGCGGCGGCGGGACCTGGTTGCCGATCACGCCGACGCGAAAGCCGTTGCGGGCAAGCTCCTGCCGCAGCCGGGCCGGAAAATGCTGCTCGTCCACGTCGTCCCAAAGCTTGCCGTTGAGCTCGGCATCGCCTAGCGGGAAGCGCACAAAGACGACGTCCATCCCCACGCTGTCGGGCGACATCTGCGGCGGCGGCAGCGACGGCTTGGGCCGGATGGCCTGATTCAGGCAGCCGGACAGAACCAGCCCGACGGCGATGACCAGCGAAATTCGGCCTGGCAGCGAGGGCATGGCAGCCTGGAAAGCTGGAGAAAATGGGGAAAAGGTCGTCTGAGAAGAGGGCGGCAAAGGGTATCCGGCCGGTGTCGGCGTGTCAAGGCGGATTGGGAGGCAGGAGAAAGAGGGGCCAGGGACCAGGGGCCAGGGATTGAAGCGATCCGCAGCCGCGCGAGTGGCACTGCTGGACAAGCCAGCAGTGGCACCCCCCGTTACTCGACCGGGATCAGCTTCGGGGCCCGGATTTTCCGGCCGAAGATGCGGCCGTGGCGCTCGGCCAACTGGCGAAACTGCAAGTGCAGGAAATCGTAGAGCGACTCCGGCGGCCCGAGGGACCGCCAACGCTCGACCAACCGCTCGACGTGGGCGTCGTAGCGTTTTTTCGATCCGCTGTGGGCATAGCAGCGGCCGCCGAACCGCCGCAGGTCGCCGTCGCACCGCGGGCCGATGTGCCAGAGCTCATGGACCACCGTGATGAGCTTTTCGTCCAGCGGCAGATCGAGGAAGCGGGGCAAGTAGAAATTGAGGATGTAGAGCATCTCGCGGCCGCCCTCGCAGACCCGCTGGAGCGTCCATTGCCGGCCGCGGCGGAGGGTGTGACGCTGACCGCCGGCGAAGCGCAGTGGGGTGAGCGAGGCGAACATGCCGCAATCGGCGGCGGTGCGGGCCTGCGCGAAGCTGACGGCCACCAGGCCCATGTCGATATGGCGGAGTTCCTCCAGGCGCGCGGCCATGTCTTGGCAGAGCAGCCGCATGTGGAGGGTGAAATCGAAGCCGGCGGGTTTGCAAGCGGCCAGGCGAGCAAGGGGCGCCGGTTGGTTCATGCGGTGGGTGGCACTGCTGGCTTGTCCAGCAGTGCAGCGGGGAAACGGCGGGCCGGCACTGCCGGACAAGCCAGCAGTGCCACCCGATAACTCACGTGGTTTCGGCGGCGGGTTCGGCAGGAGCTTCCCCGGCGGCTTCAGCAGAAGGCTCCTCGTGCTCCGGGGCGGCCTCGGGCTCGTTCTCGAACAACGGCCGGGCGGCGCGGCGGCGCTTGCGGTCGCGGACCCCGACCAACTCGAGGATGGCCCGCGTGCCGGCGTCTCCCAGCCGCGGCTGGGCCAAGCGGAGGACGCGGGTGTAGCCGCCGGGGCGATCGGCGAAGCGGGGGGCAATGTCGCTGAAGAGGATGCGCACCGCCTGCTTATCGCCCAGCATACGGACCAGGCGGCGGCGGGCGGCCACCACGGGGGCCATCGCCTGGCTCCACGCCGACCAGCGCTCGCTGTGCCGCCAGGAACGCCACTTCTCGCTCTGCCGGTCGGCGCCGGGGCCCAGGGCGTCGGCGGCCTCCAGGTGCGGCAAGGCGCGGCGGGCGATGGTGATGCAGCGCTCGACCAGCGGGCGAACCTCCTTGGCCTTCTGCAGCGTGGTGATGATGCGCCCCTTCACCTTGGGCTTGTTGTCGTCGTCGGTGGCGTCGCGCTCGGTGAGGATCAAGGCGCTGGCCAGGTTGCGGAGCAAGGCCCGCTGGTGATTGGGATTGCGGCCGAGCTTGCGGCCTTTTCTTCTGTGTCGCATGGTGGTCGCTCCGGGGAGAAGTTAGAAGCCAGGAGTTAGGAGTTAGAAGACGGGAACCATGAGCATTCATGCTCCCGCTGGCGATTCTAACCTCCGAATTCCAAATTCTAACTCCTAACTTCTAACTCCTAGTTTCTTCCCCTACACCAAGCCGGCGGGGATCGGCGGCAGCCGCATCCCCAGCCGCAGGCCGATGTCGGAGAGTTTCTCGCGAACTTCGTTCAGCGTGGTCTCGCCGAAGTTGCGCACTTCGAGCAATTGGCTCTCGGTGCGGGTGACGAGGTCGCGGACGGTGTTGATGTTTTCCGATTCCAGGCAATTGGTGGCGCGGACCGAGAGGTCCAACTCCGCCAGGCTCATGTTCAGTTTGGCCTCGACGGCGGGGTCGAGTCCCAGGGCGCCTAAGGCGCGGGTCTCGGCGTGCACCATCGGCCCCAGCTCCTGGTACTGGACGAAGGGGTTGAGGTGCTTGCGGAGGATCTTGGCCGACTCGACCAGGGCCAGCTCGGGGGTCACCGAGCCGTTGGTCCAGATCTCCACCGTCAGCTTGTCGTAGTTGGTCTTGTGTCCGACGCGGGTCTCCTCGACCTCGTAGCGGACGCGGACCACGGGGCTGAAGGCGGCGTCGATGGGGATGATGCCGATCTCCTGGGCCTGGGGCGTGTGCTCGCCGGAGGGCACGTAGCCGCGGCCGTTCTCGACCACCATTTCCAGCAGGAAGGGCACGTCGTCGGTGAGCGTGGCGATGCAGTGCTCCTTGTTGATCACGTCGACCTGGTCGTCGGTCCGCACGTCGGCGCCGGTCACCGGGCCGCGGCTGTTCTTCTCGACGCGGATGACGCGGGTCTGCTCGCTGTGGTTCTTCACCACCAGCGACTTGACGTTGAGCACGATGTCGGTGACGTCCTCGACCACGCCGGGCAGGGTGGTGAATTCATGCTGGGCGCCGTGCAGCTTCAACTGCGTCACGGCGCTGCCTTCCAGGCTGGACAAGAGGATGCGCCGCAGGCTGTTGCCGACGGTCACGCCGAAACCCCGCTCGAAGGGCTCGGCCACGAACTTGCCATAGGTAGCGGATAACGTCGATCTTTCCGGCATGACTTGACTGGGCAACTCAAGTCCGCGCCAACGAATACGCATCGGTGAAGCCTCCGGTCCAATGAGTCCAAATAGGTTGCGGCTGGCGCGCCGGCGGGCGGCGGCCAGGTCACTTGGAGCAAAGCTCCACGATCAGTTGAGTTTGCACGGGGATGGAAACGTCGGCGGCCTCCGGGAAGCGGAGGACGCGGCCTTCGAGTTCCGGCGCCTCCACCAGGGAGAGGAAATCGGGGACGTCGTGCTTGCCCTCCGCCCGCACCGCCTCGATGTATTGCGTGCTCTTGGGACGCGGCTTCACGCGGATCACGTCGCCGGGCCGGACCAGGTAGCTGGGGACGGTTACCGTCCGGCCGTTGAGGGTGATGTGGCCGTGGGTGATCATCATCCGCGATTGGGCCCGCGACTGCGCCAGGCCGAGGCGGGCAACGATGTTGTCCAAGCGGCGTTCCAGCAAGGTCATGAGGGCCTCGCCGGTGTGCCCCTTGGTGCGCTCGGCCTGGGCGAAGTACTTGCGGAACTGGCGTTCCAGCACGCCGTAGTAGCGTTTCACCTTCTGCTTCTCGCGGAGGTGAATGCCGTAATCGGTGGGCTTGCCGCGGCGGCCGGTGTTCATCCCCGGGGGCGACTCGCGGCGCTCGACGCCGCACTTGGGCGTGTCGCAGCGGGTGCCCTTGAGAAACAGCTTCATCCCTTCGCGCCGGCACAAGCGGCAGACGGCTTCAATATGGCGGCCCATGCTCAGTTCACTCCCGTTGGATTCTCTCGGCCGGCGGCATCAGACGCGGCGGCGCTTCTTCGGCCGGCAGCCGTTGTGTGGCAGCGGCGTGACGTCTTCAATGGACTTGATTTTCAACCCGGCGGCCTGCAGCGAGGTGATGGCGCTTTCCCGGCCGCTGCCGGGCCCCTTGACCTTCACGTCCACTTCCTTCATGCCGAACTTGATGGCCTTCTCGGCCGCCTGCTGCGCCGAGAGCTGGCCGGCGAAAGGGGTGCTCTTGCGGCTGCCCTTGAAGCCGCTGGTGCCGGCGCTGGCCCAGCAGAGCGTGTCGCCCTTGCTGTCGGTGATGGTGATGCTCGTATTGTTAAACGTCGCCTTGATGTGGGCCACGCCCACGGCCACGTTGCGACGCGTCTTGCGACGTTTGGTCTTGGCCACCGCTGGTTCACTCCTGAATTCTTACTTACCGCAGGTCCTTGACGCCCTTCTTGCCGGCCACGGTTTTCTTGGGGCCCTTGCGGGTGCGGGCGTTGGTGCGGGTCCGCTGCCCCCGCACCGGCAAACCACGGCGGTGCCGCAGCCCCCGGTAGCAGCCGATGTCCTTCAGCCGGGCGATGTTCTGAGTCCGCTGCCGCCGCAACTGCCCTTCCACCACGTAGTCCTTGTCCAGCAGCGCCGCCAAGCGGGCCAGTTCGTCCTCGCGGAGTTCGCGG